>NZ_CP097118.1:1098784-1465046 GCF_024029435.1 Fructilactobacillus hinvesii
ACAAATCGTTGCAATCCAGGAATTAAACTTCCGTTAACATCGAAAATATCAATCACATAAACAACCAACGAATTGGTCGTCCCAATTTGACTCAGGAGATTTAAAAATTCATCGTCAGAAACACTTACAGGTTGGATTTCGTTATAGTGCCGGAGCCGAAAGCAACGCTGACAGTATAATTCTCCTGTTTCCATTCCTTTGGCTAATGCTCCCTTGGGGGTATAACCAGCAAGCTCAGGATCAGTTGTCTGAATTTGTGCTCCACACCCAATGCATACTAACGGTTCTTGATCATGATTCTCTCTTACTTGATTTTCATCCATTAATCAATATCTTCCTTCCAATGGACACGATACTTAGTTCGCATCATGATATAGACGACCTTTTCAAGTCGTCGGTTAATTCTCGTCGGTAACAGGTCTGTCTTCACCAGTGGTTTAACCCAAATGCTTCTAATTTTAGCGTTATTAGCCGCAAAAACGTCAGTTAACAATTGATCACCAACCATCACGACTTCATTACGCTGCAAATGCCCCTGCTTCAACACCCGCTTGATGCCTAAGGGAAATGGTTTTAATGCATGGGCAACAAAGGGAAGCTGCAAGTCAGCAACTGCTTTTTTGACCCGTCGAGGATTATTGTTAGAAACAACTACTAATTTAATGCCCACCGCGTGCAAAGCTTGCATCCACTGCTTGAGTTTTTCCGTACTAGTTTTATTATTCCAAGGAATGAGGGTGTTGTCTAAATCAGCCAAAACAGTTGTAATCCCGTGTTGTTTCAATTTTTGTGGTGAAATGTGAAACACACTTCTCACCATCCAGGTTGGTTCAAAAGCTCTTAACATAAAGGCCCTCTCTTCTACATCATTTACCACTTATTTTAAAGCATCTGTCTCTAAAATAGTAGCCCCGTGAAAACAAAAAAACTTCCACCAGTTGAAACTAGCAGAAGTCTTTGACGCTTATTTTATAAAGCTTTCTTTGCTTCGGCAACTAAGGCTGCAAAAGCATCAGCATCATTAACAGCTAAGTCAGCTAACATTTTCCGGTTTACATCAATGTTAGCGGCTTTCAAGCCGTGCATTAATTTACTGTAGCTAATGTCATTCATCCGAGCAGCAGCATTAATCCGAGTAATCCAAAGTTTCCGGAAATTACCTTTGTTGTTTCGACGGTCACGAAAGGCATATTCGCGTGACTTCATTACTTGGTCTTTAGCTGTTTTAAAGAGACGGTGCTTTCCACCGCGGTATCCCTTAGCTAATTTAAGGACGCGTTTGCGCCGGTTCCGTGTAGTAGTTCCACCTTTTACTCGTGGCATATTAAAATCCCCCTAGATTAAAAATTTAACTTAGTTTATTTTTTTAATAATTCAGTGTATGACTTAACCCAAATGCTGTTTAACATGTGAGTCCCACGTAAGTGACGACGTTGTTTTTTCGTCTTTCCATGGAAACGGTGACTAGTAAAAGCGTGAGCACTCTTTAATCCACCCTTAGCAGTCTTTTTGAACCGCTTAGCAACTGCACGGTTTGATTTCATTTTTGGCATAACAATTTCCTCCTCTTTGGTTTACAAGCGTAAACTACTTTTTCGTTTTATTACTTGGTGCAAGCATTAAGAACATACTCCGGCCATCCATTTTAGCTCGTTGCGTAACGGTTGCAATGTCAGAAAGGGCGTCCGCCATTCGGTTCAAAACGTCTCGACCAATTTCTTTATGAGTAATGGCCCGACCTTTAAAACGAATGGAAACCCGAACTTTTTCTCCCTTAGTAAGAAACTTCTGGGCATTCTTAAGCTTCGTGTTAAAGTCATTCGTATCAATCGTTGGACTTAACCGAATTTCTTTCACACTAACCGTCTTTTGTTTCTTACGAGCTTCTCGTTCCTTCTTTTGCCGATTGAAACGATATTTCCCGTAATCAAGAATTTTAGCAACTGCTGGTTTAGCGTTTGGTGCTACTAAGACCAAGTCTAAGTTAGCATCTTCTGCAATTTGCATTGCTTCGGCCTTTGATTTCAAACCAAGTTTGTTTCCTTGATCATCAATAACCATCATTTCACGAGCTCTAATTCCATCGTTGACCATTTGATCTCTTTTTGCTATGGTGATTCACCTCCAAGTAGATTTCAAAGCAGAAAAAAGACGAGAACTCACAAGAGTTCCCGCCTTTTTCTATGGGGAATCCCATAGAATTGCATCCGATTAGCCCAGCAACGCTACGTCACTAAGGCGAGAAGCGGGAAGCCTCTGCTTTTTAACCATTTAAGCATATCAAGCTTTTAATTACTTGTCAACCTTTGAACTGTTATCATTACGAGAATAACTCGAAATGTCATTCATGATTTCAACCGTAAAGTCATCCATTGATAACTCTCGACTGTCATCTTCCCCGTACTTACGAACGGAAATGGTCTGGTTATTAACTTCATCGTCTCCAACCACAATCGTGTATGGAATCTTGTGCGTTTGGGCATCCCGAATCAAGTAACCCATTTTTTCAGAACGTTCGTCAACTGCGGAGCGAACGTTCATCCCTTGCAATTTTTCGTTAATTTGCCGGGCGTATTGACCGTGCTTTTCGTCACTAACTGGAATGATTTGAACTTGTTTTGGTGCTAACCAAGTTGGGAAAGCACCTTTGTACATTTCAATTAAGTAAGCCGTGAACCGTTCCATCGTTGAAACCAAGCCCCGGTGAATCATAACCGGACGATGTTCCTGTCCGTCTTCACCGACATAGTGAAGATCAAACCGTTCTGGCAACATGAAGTCCAATTGAATCGTTGATAGCGTTTCTTCGTTTCCAAGGGCCGTCTTCGTTTGCACGTCTAGCTTAGGACCATAAAAGGCAGCTTCCCCTTCGGCTTCAACGTAATCTAATCCCAATTCGTCCATAGCACCCTTCAACATCGTTTGAGCCTTATTCCACATTTCATCATCATCAAAATACTTTTCCGTATTCTTAGGATCACGATAACTAAGCCGGAACGTGTAGTTATCGATGTCAAAGTCGTGGTAAACTTCCATCATTAAATTCAAGATTTTCTTGAATTCTTCTTGAATTTGGTCTGGCGCAACGAACGTGTGACCATCGTTCAAGGTCATTTCTCGAACCCGTTGTAATCCACTTAAAGCACCAGATTTTTCGTATCGATGCATCATTCCTAACTCAGCAATCCGTAATGGCAATTCCCGGTAAGAACGAATGTGGTGGTTATAAATTTGAATGTGAGAAGGACAGTTCATCGGCCGTAGTTCCAACATTTCGTCATCATCCATTTTCATTGGTGGGAACATGTCTTCTCGGTAGTGATCCCAGTGACCGGATTGTTTGTAAAGGTCTAAGTTAGCTAAGACAGGAGTGTAAACGTGTTGGTACCCGTTGGCTAATTCCTTGTCAATAATGTAACGCTCAATTGTCCGCCGAATCGTAGCCCCATTTGGCATCCAGTAAGGTAATCCCGCTCCAACTTTAGGGTCCACAAAGAATAGGTCAAGATTATTTCCGATCACCCGGTGATCACGTTCTCGCGCTTCTTGCCGTTTCTTTAAGTCGGCTTCTAGGTCAGCTTCTTTATAAAAGGCCGTTCCATATAACCGCTGTAACATTGGGTTTGAGGATTTACCTTCCCAGTATGCACCAGCTACAGATAACAACTTAAAGTGCTTTAAGTCTTTTAAACTAGGAGCAGCAACTGCTTGAGCAAAGACCAACTGGCCCCCAATTTCATAGAAGGGAACTTGTTCGGCGTCTAGAGCATTAATTAGTTCGGTCTGGTACCGATCACCAGCTACTTCGTTTAGAGCATCTGCTTTACTGAGCTCTACTCGTTTAACAGAAGCGTTATCCTTGATGACCCGTTGCATCTTATCAGCTAAACGGTCTAATTCATCAGCACTGATTTGCCGTTCGTCTTTTTCCGTGTCAACGTAAAAACCATCGTCATCAGCAGCTAATCGACCTAACCGAACTCCCTTGAATTCTTGCTTAACAACCGCGGCCAATAATGCAGCTGCACTTTGACGTAAAACGGTTAATCCATCCTCTGAATCAGCCGTGACGATTTCTAATTTACCACCGGCCGTAATCGGAGCTTGGACATCAACTAGTTGTCCATCGATTTTCCCTGCAATGGCTTTTTTGGCTAAACTGACTGAAATTGATTTTGCAACCTCCGCAATCGTGATGCCACTGTCAAAATCTTGATTGCGTCCGTCTGGAAATTCAAACGTAATTTGTGCCATTTCTAATTCCTCCTCAATAATACAAAAGCCCCTTGGCATTATACCAAGGGGCGTCTTTTAGACGCGGTTCCACCCAAATTATCCGCTTTTGCGGACATCTCTGTAACCACATTATTAACGTTGTTTAGCAAGGTGGTAAGTTAAACCGACCAACAAGCAACTTCCAGAACTAGATTGCTCTCTCTGTGAATTTAGGTTTAACCCGTATCCTTATTTAGTAGTCTAATCACCGGACAAAAAAGTGTCAAGCAGAAGCCACTAATTTCTCAAATTATTTCCATTCAAATAAACTGGTCGTGCCAAAAATTTAATTCGTTCCATTAACCGTTGGGCTTTTAGAGGTTCTTCTTCATTCCGATTTGTGACTGCTAGGTGGTCCTTGGCTAAGTCCGTCATCGAGAAATTAGAAGTAAAAAACGTGGGTAACTGATTTTGCATCCGGTATTCCAAAATCACCCCTAGCACTTCATCTCGAACCCATTGTGACATTGAATCGGCTCCAATGTCATCAATGATTAAAATCGGCATTTGTTTGACCTGGTCCAATTTCTCCTTCAAGGTATTATCCCCAATGGAGTTTTTCATGTCCACCGCAAACGACGGAAAATGAACTAACATCGTTTTAAACCCATGATCAGACAAACGATGCGCCATGGCAGCCATTACAAACGTCTTCCCCACTCCAAACGGACCGTATAAATAGATTGCCTTTTGGTGGTCCTTCGGATTCGTCTCATATTTTTCAATAAAATCAATCAGATCAATGATCACTTCTTCTTGATCCGGAGTGGGTTCATAGTCTTCAAAGTTAACGCGTTTGATGTCTGCGGTCATTCCAACGGTTAGAAAATTATGCTGCATTTGTCGTTGCTTCTTTTGGCGTAAAAATTCCGGAGTTGGTCGATATGCCACTTCAATTAGATGGTCATTCAACACCAATTGAGGAACATATCCCGGAGCAAAAGTAGATTGACCCGCTTTAATTTTATTTTTTTCCGTTACAAACTCGTATAATTTTGAAGCAGACCTTTGCACTGCCTGGGGCGCTAATTCGGACTGATGTTGTTGAATAAATTTTTGGACGTCTGGATCAGCATAAACGGACTGCAGCAGCTTTTGATACTGCTGGTCTAAATGATGATTTTTCATCGAAGTTTTTAGTCCTTTTCCCACGTTTTGCATTTCTAGTCACTCCCTTCCCCATCATGATTACGCAACTTAGCTAGTTTTTCCTTAATTAACTTTCGGTTGGCAGCCGATGATTGTTTGGTAGAACGTTGGTTATCAGCTTGATGAGCCCACTCTGGTAGCGTTTCTCGTACCGTTGTTCGTTTTTGCTTCTTCGT
Organism: Fructilactobacillus hinvesii; assembly: GCF_024029435.1. Classification (NCBI taxonomy): domain Bacteria; kingdom Bacillati; phylum Bacillota; class Bacilli; order Lactobacillales; family Lactobacillaceae; genus Fructilactobacillus; species Fructilactobacillus hinvesii. The sequence continues at coordinate 1,104,385 of NZ_CP097118.1, forward strand.
TTGTTGGCGCTGTTTGGCAACTCGTTGATCACGTTGTTTAATTTCCGTCAATGCCTGGTCTGCCGTTTGGATATGCCGTTGCGCCCAATCATTAGCAATCGTGTCCAATAAATTCTTATTTAAGGTAGGATTTTCCCGATCAACTAACAAAAGATAAATCAACATGTTAATTACGGCCCTGGGTAAAACATTCTGCTCCAATAATTGTCGTAATGACCGTTCCTCTGCCGCGGTTGCAAACCCACCTTTTTCTTGCTTAATTGCACTTAAAAAGGGGACAGGAGCAGTATTGGTCGCCACTTGCAATAATTCCTGTTCCTGTGAGGTCATCTTAGTGGTTGCTTGAGTAGCAACCGGTGTTTTCTCTTCATCGGTGGTAACAGTTGGCTGAGCCCGATATTTACGGGCCATTAACAACTGAAACTTTTGTTTGTCAAACCGGTTGGTGGTTAAATTAGTTGCTTGTTCTACCATCCGGGCCATTTCCGTTTCTTCCACTCCATACAATTGCTTGGTCGTGGCAAATAACGGTTGATTTTTTTTAACGTCTTGGAGATTCACAAATGAACTTTGCAAAATGCTCAGCATTAACTGTAAATCAACGTTCACTTCTGCACGTTCTTGCGAACTGGTAGGAACCGCTTGAGCCCGCTGTTCCGTTTTTTTAACTAACGAATCAGGTTGGGCCGGACTAGCAAACACCTGCCAAAAGCTGTGAGTCTGATCATCAAGATTTCGAACATCAAACTGCTTGGGTAACAATTGGTCTGCTAATGTAACAAAGCGATTTTCCCCTACCATTTCCAACAAGAATTGGCTTAAAACCTCATTTTGAAAAAAGAGCGCCGGCGTTAGCGGAGCCTCAAGTAAATACCGAAACTCACCTTGAGCAGCAAACACTCGCAAAAGTCCAACTCCTTCAAGCTTTAATCGTGCTTGATACAACTGTTCTGCATCAATTTGAAGCGTACTCATCAGCAAAAAATGTCCTTGTACTTGTGCAGTCTGGTGCCATAACAGATTAATTAGTGCATAAGCATCGTTACCCACCATGGGCAAGTACAATTGATCCAGACTCAATCTTTCTAGACTGGTTAGCTCATGGTCACGTAAGACTTGAAACTTCGTTTGGGGGTCAATTGCATTTTTATGATTGGTCATCGTGATCACTTTCAGAAGCCGGTTCGTTGCCCATCAATTCCTGCATCTTTGCATAAAACTCATTCATATCTTTAAACTGGCGGTACACGCTTGCAAATCGAATGTAGGCAATTTCATCCACATCTTTTAAACCATTCATCACGTATTCTCCAATTTCCTTACTAGAAATTTCATGACTACCGGTATCACGATTTTCAATGTTTTGCTTGGTTTGGTTCACAATTTCATTCATCTGAGCCATCGAAACAGGGCGTTTTTCACAGGAACGAATAATGCCTCGAAGGAGTTTGTCGGTACTAAATTCCTCCCGATCACCATTCTTTTTCACTACTAGTAACGGTGTTGCCTCAATGGTTTCAAAAGTTGTAAACCGATAACCGCAGTGTTCACATTCACGTCGTCGTCTAATTTCGCTTCCACCGGCTAACGGGCGACTATCGATTACCTTGGAAGCGGCTTGATGACACCTTGGGCATTTCATTATTTCACCTCAGATTTTCAATCAAACGTTGCAGTTGTTGCCATAATTGTTGTTTTCCATTGCTACTGTCAATGACCACATCAGCTAGATTGGCCTTGGTCCGTTGCGACCACTGGGCTCCCATTAATTGGCTAGCCCAACTAACGGAAACCTGGTTGCGCTGCATCAAGCGCTGCATTTGCACAATCGGATCACACGTTACCATCACGGTTAAATCCACGTAACTGGTAAAACCATTTTCAAATAAAGTGGGGGCATCGAGCACGAGCCACTCAGTTGCGGTGGACTGCAAAATCACTCGAGCTAAGGCCGGGTTAATAATTCTGACCAACTGCCGCATTCGTTGGGAATCGGCAAACACAATTTTTCCTAATTGTTTGCGGTCAATCTGACCGTTCGTTTTAACTGCCGGCCCAAAAGTTGCCACAATTTGGTCAATCACCTGCTGATCATGTGCCTCTAAATCATGAGTTACCTGGTCTAAGTCCAGAATCGGTAATCCCTGTTGCTGCAAATATGCTGCTGCTGTTGATTTCCCGGTCGCAATTCCGCCGGTTAGGCCAATTAGTTTAGTCACTTAAATCACCATGCACCACCTGGCATTTCGGACAAAAGGTCGTCCCTCGTTGGGCCACCTTGATTTTTTTCATCGGAGTGCCACATCGATGACATGGTTCTCCTTTACGTCCGTATGCATGTAGCTGGTTTTGAAATTGGCCGGCTTCTCCAAAGGCATTGGAGTAGGAATGAACCGTGGTTCCGTGTCCCTGAATGGCAGCTGCAATTTCAGTAATGATATTTTCACGGAGTGCCTTAATTTCTGCGTCACTAACGTAATTGGTCATTTGCTCTGGATGAATTTTTGACATCCATAAAACCTCGTCGCAATAAATGTTTCCGAGTCCCGCTACTTGTGATTGATCCAATAAAAAGGCCTTAATCTTTCGATGGGATTTATGCAGTCGTTCCTTAAGATACGTAAAACTCAGTTCATCCGCCGTTGGCTCTGGACCAATTTTATTTAACCCGGATAACTCCATCACCTGGTCGTTTTTAACCAGCGCCATTTTACCAAACATCCGAGTGTCTTTGTACCACAGCTCTCGGCCGTCATCTAGATGAAAAACAACGTTGGTGTGCTTAGGGCGAGTTGATCCCTCTGGTTCAACTTCATACTTCCCTTCCATCCGTAAATGAGATACCAGGGTCCAGTCGTCACTCAAGCGAAAGAGTAAGTATTTACCACGACGATCAATTTGGATAATCTTTTTTCCCGCTAATTCTTTTTCAAAATCAGGAGCAGGAATGTTTAACATTTTAGGATAAAGTACTTCTACTGATTGAATCGTTCTTCCTTGAACCAACTCGGTTAATCCCTTCCGAACGGTTTCTACTTCTGGTAATTCAGGCATTTTTCCACCTACATTCTTTTTATTTTTTAATATTATACCAATTGTTTCCAGCATGGCTTTCCACCTTTAGTGGAACGTCAAAGTTAACGGCCGCTTTTTGTAACAGCGGATCGGTCTGCATGATTGAATCCATTACTTTGGGAACCAGATTGGCTAGGATTTCAATTTCTTCATTTGGGGCTTCAAAAATTAATTCATCATGAATTTGCAACAACATCCGGGCTTGCAAACCTTCACTTTCAAGCACCTGATTCATCCGAATCATGGCCGCTTTAATGATGTCAGCTGCGCTCCCTTGAATTGGTGAGTTCATTGCGATCCGCTCCGCGAACTGGCGCTGATGGAAGCTTCGTGACTTAATTTCTGGGATATACCGGCGGCGTTTGGAAATGGTTTCAACGTAACCGTGCTGCTTAGCAAAAGCTACGCTCCCATCCATGTATTCCTTAACGCCCGGGTATTCATGAAAGTACTTTTCAATAAAGCGCTTGGCATCTGCATTAGAGATCCCCGTATTATGCGCCAGCCCGTATGAACTAATTCCATAGACAATCCCAAAATTAACCGCTTTGGCTTGCCTTCTAAGGTTGGCATCAACTGGTGTCCCCTTTGGAAGCTCAAAGATGCGGCGGGCAGTAACCGCATGGATATCTTCGCCATTAGCAAAGGCTGTCTTCATATTTTGATCTCCAGAGATTGCAGCTAAAACGCGCAGTTCAATCTGTGAATAATCAGAAGAAAAAAGCTGCCACTCTGGATAAGATGGTACAAAGGCCTCTCGAATTTTACGCCCTTCTTCAGTCCGAACCGGGATATTTTGGAGGTTAGGATCAACCGAAGATAATCGCCCGGTTTGAGTAAGCGTTTGTAAATAGCGCGTGTGCACCTTGTGATCGCTAAGAATGTCTCCTTTAATTCCATCAATATAAGTCGAAATGAGTTTCGTTAACTGACGGTACGCCAGAATCTTTTCGATGATGGGGTGTTCGGGTGCCAATTTTTCTAAAACGTCTACAGAAGTGGAATAACCCGTTTTGGTTTTCTTAATTACCGGGAGCTTCAACTTTTCAAAGAGCACTTCTCCCAGTTGCTTGGGGGAACCAACGTTAAATTCCTGACCCGCGTCTTGATAAATGCCCTGTTGTAATTCAGACACACGTTCTTGAAACTTACTTTTTAACTCGTCCAAACGATCTGGATCAACTTTAATTCCCGTGATTTCCATCTGAGCTAACACCTCTGATAGTGGTAATTCCATCTCCCGGTATAAATCAGCTTGGTGGTGATCAACTAGATCGGCAAACATTTGCTGCTTTAACGAACTGATTGCTAATGCTTTCCGCGTAAGGTGAGTATAAAATTCAGCAGCTTCCGGAAGCTTGATACTTTTTCCTTTGCCATAGACATCTTGATCTGGCAAAACCCCTTGGTAATCATGCTGGCGCGCCACTTCCCCCACATCGTCAGCATTATTTAATGTATTTAACAAGTAAGAAACCAGCAGCATGTCAAAATCAACGTTTCGTAACTCAATTCCATCTCGGTGCAAGGCAACCCGCTGAGCTTTATTGTCAAATACATCTTTTTTAACGCGTTGATCCTCTAACAACCGCTTCACGTGCTCATTTTGCAGCAACGTCAAATCATCAGTAACATACCAGTGATCCGGACTTCCAAGTACAATTCCCACTTGATCGGCCACGTGGTAGTTCGGTGCTAACATTTCTACGTTCACAACCACTTCATCCGTGAACCGGTCTAATTCAGCCACATTGGTGGGCGTTAAAACGGTGTATTCAACGTCCGGAAGGGTTTGTACTTCTGAAGAAGCCGGCGTTTTCTCGTTCAAAAACGTCCGGAAATTCATCTTCTGATAAAAATCTTGTAATTCCGGTTCCTGATCACCTTGGTATTGTAAATCATCCAGGCTAATTGTAAGCGGAGCATCTCGCTTAATCGTGGCCAGTTGCTTAGATAGTAAGGCTTGATCCTGATCATGAATCAAATGTTCCTTGAGTTTTTTCCCAGAAACCTGATCAATATGTTGGTATAAGTTTTCCACGGTTCCAAACTGCTTAACTAACTTCAAAGCGGTCTTGGGCCCCACCTTTTCCACTCCGGGATAGTTATCAGAGGTATCCCCTTGGAGTCCCTTTACGTCAACAATTTGCTCCGGTTTAATCCCCATCGTATCTTCAACGTAAGCTGGGGTATAGGATTCGATGTCACTAACCCCTTTTTTGGACACCTTCACGGTTGTGAGATCAGAACACAACTGGGTTAAATCCCGGTCTCCAGTTACAACAGTAACCACATATCCTGCTTGTTCGGCCTGTTTTGCCGTCGTTCCAATGATATCGTCCGCCTCAAAATTATCTAACTCATACGTTTTAATTCCCCGAGCTTGTAACAATTCCATGACGTAGGGAAATTGCTCGCGGAGTTCCTCTGGCATTTTATCGCGGCCACCTTTGTAATCTCCGTACATCTTCGTGCGAAAGGTTGTTTGCCCCGCGTCAAAAGCTGCCAGTACCGCGTCTGGTTGCACCCGAGCTAACATATCATTAAGCATCCGGTTAAAACCATATAAGGCATTCGTATGCAATCCGGCTTGGTTGGTAAACCGATCCAATGATTGATAGAGAGCAAAAAAGGCCTTATAAAATAAGGAGTTACCATCAATCAATAGTATTTTTTTGGCACCCATTCTGAATTTCCTCCGTTACGTTTCTTTCATTTTACCCGATTAATTATGCGAAAAAAAGCATGACTCCTCGCCATGCTTTTTTGCTAGTTCACCTTTTTACTCAAATGACTCAATAAATCTTCGTAAGTTCGCTCATACTTTTGAATGTCTCCTGCTCCCATAAAAATGACAACATCATTGTGGAAGTTTAATAGCGGTGACATGTTATCCTCAGTGATCAGAGCACTTCCTGGAATCTTATCCACCAAGTCTTGACTAGAAACGTTTCCAGATTTTTCGCGGGGAGAACCATAAATTTTAGTTACGTAAATTTGATCTGCTTTGCCTAACGTTTCAGCAAAGTCATCGAGGTAAGCGATCGTTCGACTAAAGGTATGTGGTTGAAAGACCACGACAATCTTTTTATTCGGATACTCTTGCCGAGCAGCATCTAACGTAGCTCGAATTTCAGACGGATGGTGCGCATAATCATCAATAATTGTCATATCATTGACTTTTACTTGAGCAAACCGCCGTTTAACTCCTTTAAAAGTCATTAACTCACGTCTGATTTCCGCTAAGTCTACTTCTTCAAAATAAGATACTGCGATGACTGCCAAGGCATTTAAAACGTTGTGTTCTCCAAACAACGGAATTTCAAACCGACCAAGGTCTCTTCCCCGAAACGAAACGTTAAAGGTTGAACCCGCTGTGGTTCTTTTAATGTCAACGGCCTGAAAATCATCGTCAGCACTAGTTCCGTAATAATAAATTGGCACATCAACATTTAGTTTTCGTAAGTACGGATCATCACCCCAGGCAAAAATTCCTTTCTTCACGTGACCAGCAAACGTTTGAAAAGCATCAAAAACGTCGTCAATCCCCGTGTAGTAATCTGGGTGGTCAAAATCAATGTTCGTCATGATGGCGTAGTCTGGGTAAGTTGGCATGAAGTGACGCCGATACTCATCTGCTTCATAAACAAAAAAGCGAGCATCAGCGACGGCATTCCCCGTTCCATCTCCAATTAAGTAGTCAGTGGGGGCAATTCCACTTAAAACGTGGGCTAAAAGACCAGTTGTACTGGTTTTTCCGTGGGCTCCACATACAGCAATACTAGTGTAACCCTTAATTAATTGGCCTAAAAATTCAGGGTAGCGGTAAATAGGCAGGTTTAATTCTCGGGCGCGCACAACCTCAGGCTGATCATCCTTAAATGCATTCCCAACTACCAGAGCCATTCCCGGTTTAATGTTATCAGGATTAAAGGAGTGAACTGGAATTCCAGCATCTTCTAAGCCCTTCTGTGTAAAGGTGTACTTATCAATATCTGAACCTTCGACCTTAAATCCCATGTCCTTCACAACTAAAGCCATGGCACTCATTCCAGTCCCTTTAATCCCCACAAAGTAGTAAGTTAACTCCTTGGTTAACTTTGGTTCTGCTTCTGTCATAATTTTTAAATTGATTCCCTTCTGTATTTGGTTATAAATTAAGCTGGGCAAACTGATCTTTCGTTAGGTAAACATCCCGGGGTTTAGAACCTTGCTGGCCTGAAACAAAATTTTGCTGTTCCAAGTCATCAATGATACTAGCCGCTCGGTTATATCCAATTGAAAAGACCCGCTGTAACTTCGAGGTTGACACGTTGTCTTCTCCAGCAATGTAAGCTAAGACTTGATCCCATAACTCATCATGGGTTGCTGCTCGGTTCGCACTTTTCAAGAGGCTTTCCGGCTGAAACTCATAATGGGCTTTCCCTTGGGTTCTCACAAAGTCAGTTACCTTTTCAACTTCTTCGCTGGTAACAAACGCTCCTTGAAGTCGTTCGGGTTTATTTGCACCATTACCAAGATACAACATATCACCCTTTCCTAACAAGCGTTCAGCGCCAGCTTGATCAATAATCGTGCGTGAATCAACTTGACTGGAAACCATGAAGGCCACTCTAGTTGGAATGTTATTTTTAATGGTTCCAGTAACGATGTCAACACTAGGACGTTGCGTAGCCACCACGAGATGAATTCCCGCAGCTCGTGCTTTTTGTGTAATCCGAACAATGTAATCTTGCACTTCACTAGCAGAAGTCATCATTAAGTCTGCTAATTCATCAATGACTACCAAAATATATGGAAGTCGATCAGCAGCATGATCAGCCTTTTGTGCTTGATGGTTATACTGCTCAATGTTTCGCACTCCAGCAGCCGTCAGCCGTTCGTAACGTCGATCCATCTCTTCTGTTACCCATTTTAAAGCAGCGGCAGCCTCTTGAGGTTTAGAGATGACCGGTGCTAAGAGATGAGGGATTTCGTTATAAGGGGCCAGTTCCACTGCCTTGGGATCGATTAACAACATCCGCAAATCTTTTGGGGTAGCGTGATATAAAAGTGACAATAATAGACTGTTAATGAAAACACTCTTTCCTGATCCAGTTGCTCCAGCAATTAAGGCGTGGGGCATCTTTTTTAAATCAGCAGTTATTGGTTGTCCCTCAATGTTCATTCCCATTGCGATTGCCGTTTTGGCAGGATTAGTTTGGAAATGAGAGTCCCCTAAGATTTCTCTCAGCATCACGGGGTGCGGCTTAGGATTAGGAATTTCAATTCCCACCGTCGAACGGCCCGGGATGGGTGCTTCAATCCGAATGTCCTTAGCCGCTAACGCCAATTTTAAATCGTCATTAAGGTTGGTGACCTTACTAACCTTAACTCCCAAGGCTAGTTTTACTTGAAACTGAGTAACCGTTGGCCCATTCGTCCAATCGACAACGTGACCATCAACATGAAATGCCTGTAAGGTATCATCCAATTTTTCCGCCTGATCAGCAATCCAAGTATCAAGGTCATCTTCGTCAACCTGAACTGGTGGTTTTAAAAGTTCTAACTGAGGGAAATGGTAGCCAGCCGGTTCCGTTTGAAAAGATTGTGGTTGCTCAAAAGAGCTTCCAGCCTTAGTAGCTTGGCTGTTATCCTCTGGCACTTCTGCATTAGATTGCGGAAGCTCTTCCAAGCCAGTACTAGGAGTGGAAGCAAACTCTTTAGGCTCTTCGACCGGTGGCTGGCTTTGCGATTCCTTTTTTTCATGTTGTTCATCATCCGGTGCTTCTGCAAACAAACTGAGGTGATCAGCTTGCCCCTGCTCTGCCTGTAAAATATCAGCAAGTGAATGTCCTAAACCCTTACTGTGATCACGCTTAGGCTTAGTATCTGATGAGTTATCCACAGTGTTTTCATTTTCGTTTTCATTTTGTAAAACGCTAGAAACATCAGTATTTTCATCAGCTTGATCAACGACTGGAGTGGCAGTTGGAGTGGCCGAATCAGAAGAAGCTGTCACGTCTTCCATCTCAATTGTAGGATCAGTATCGGGGACCGGCATCGTTTCATTTGCCAACATAATTAAATCAGTAGGATTAGGCTCTAGTGCCGCAATTGCTCGTTGGTAGGTTGCGGTAAACGTTTCCTGTTTTCCTCCATAAAAAGTCGATTTTCCCAGTCTAACTTGGGGTTGAAAGGCTCGCGTTTTTTCGACCAGGTTCGATTGTTGCCTGTGCTCTTTTTTTCTAACTGCCAACGTTGCCTTGGATGCTTGCACTTGCCCTTTAGAGGCCCAATCATGTTGACTGGTAGTTTTTGCATGCCGTTTAGAAGTTGGTGCAACTGGCGCTGACCACTGCAAACTATCATGATTGTGTTTTTGTAAATTAGGTTCTTGTAACCCCAGTTTTTTTCTCTCTGTGTAGTACTTTCGAAAAAAAGCCGGACCATCATAATGAGTCATTGTTCTTCCCTTTCGTTTTAATTCTAAACACAAAAAAGCGAATAGAAACTATTCGCTAAAAAGGGTTTGTGCTTGTTTAAAATCAAAAGACTGTCCAACTTGATATTCATCAGGCAGGATTAAGGCTCCGGGTTTATCTGGAGCATTGGGAATCCGCAGTTCACGACCAGAACAAATCATTCCATCGCTTTCGACATCTTTCAAGGTGCTAGGCCAAATGATGAGCCCAGCTGGCATCATTGCACCAACCTCAGCCACAACCACTTTAATCCCCTCCTGCATGTTAGGAGAACCACTCACAATTTGTAACGTTTTACCATCTTCTACTTCAGTGGTTGTGATATGAAGATGAGATGATTTAGGATGTTCCTTCATTTCCTTAACGTACCCTACCACAAACTTAGATGCTTCTGTTTCTGGTAATAATGTGCTAAAACCCGCTGCTTGTAATGCTTGGTTAAGTTTTTGGACTTGAACTGAATTAAGCTGAATCTGGCCATTTTGTCCAGCTAACTCTGCTAACCGCGATTGAGCATCAAAAAAATTATATCCAATGACAGTTCCACTTTGATCTTTGATTTCAACAATGCCTTGTTTTTGGGTTACTTGCTGTGGTCCGTTATCTGGACCCAAAACTACCACTAAGACGTCACCAATCTGGGCTGGATTATAACTTGCAATCATGTTCTTACTCCTGTTTATTTAGTTGGTAAACTTTTGATAAACGTTTCAACTTCTGTTTGAGTCTTACGGGCCTTGTTAACTAATCGTCCAATTTCTTGTCCATCGTCATAGGCAATAAAACTTGGAATCCCAAAGACATCTAATTCTTTACATAAGTCGATGTTATCATCTCGATCCACCTTAATAAAGGTATATTCGGGAAAATCTTTTTCGATTGCTGGCATCGCTGGTTTAATAAAGTTACAGTCTGGACACCATCCCGCCGTAAAGAAAAGCATGTACTTCCCGTTCTTTAGGTGGTCTTCAAGTTGAGTTTGATTCATAACTGGTAATTCTTCCATGATAAACACTCCTATTAATTTTGATTATGATAACCGTGAACAAATAAAATGTTATATAATTGAAAAGGTAAAAGCAAAAGAAAGGATTTTTCAAATGGCTAAGAAGCATAAGTATCTAGTTCCCACGACGCTCCTCTCATTGGTTGGAACTGCCGCATACGTCTTCACCAAGAAACGAAAACGAGCTCAACAAATTGCCATTCAAGATGGATTAACCGAAGCCATTGCCGTAGAATTTGGCGATCAAGATTTTAGCGGTTACTGGATTGATTTTGAAAATCACGCTGGTTTAGAGTACGAATGTGGAGTTAGTTTCATTAGCCATGAAACTGGCTTAAAAGAATCGTATTCCTTCCTCTACAATCCCGATGAACAAGAAATTTATCGGATCAAACCACTTTCCGATCAAATTAATTAATCTGGAAAACGGGCCCTAATCTTATAGATGGGGCCTTTTTCTTTGAATTTTTCCTCGTATTCAGTTTCCACGTTAGCTGCCAAATCTTCCTCATTTCCATGATGAAGATCCAGGTTCACACTTTCAAAATGCAACCCAAAATTATTTAAACTAACTAAAGAGTACTCAAATAAACCCCGGTTATCGGTTTTAAATTCCAAGGAAGCCCCTGCTGGTAAAATTCGTTGGTAACTGGTTAAAAATTGTGAAGACGTTAGCCGCCGTTTAGCGTGACGTTTCTTGGGCCAGGGATCGGAAAAATTCAAATATAATTTTTGAATCTCGCCCTGCTTAAACAAATCGGCAACATCACCACCATTGGTCAAAAGTAACTGTACATTTTTCACCCCTGCTTCCACGGCTTTTTTAACTGCCATGGCCAACACGGAGTCCTCCATGTCAATTCCAATGTAATTGACGTCCGGATGTTTTTGTGCCATGCCAATGATAAATTGCCCCTTCCCGGAGCCAATTTCCAGGTGAATGGGCGCTTTGGGATTAGCAAAGCGATCTGCCCATTTTCCTACGTACTGGCTTGGTTCTAAAACGGCATACTCCGGATGATCTTGCATGTAAGGCATGGCCCATTTCTTTTTTCGAATTCTCATTAATTATTTTCCTCTTTCTGTCTGTTGCCTTTCAAACCGAGTTATTAGCCAACCAATAATCACAACTCCAGCGACTAATGTGATAAATGTTGCACCCAGTGGAGCTTTGCCGACCAACAATACCAAGACTTCCACAACCAATTCCAGTGCCAAAAGCCACTGCCAAAATTGCTGGAAATTTCGCACTTGATTATTCCAAGCAACGGGATACAGGTGCGTAAAAACATTGTTATTGAAAACCGTAAAGAATGGTCGTAACTGAATCCCAGTTAGATAAAGCATGGTTATCGCTACAATTACTGCCACAAGTTCATTATCTAAGCAGAAGAGAATGACAGCCGCAACGATTAACAGTCGAACATACATCGAACTGGTCTCTCCGTCGCGGAAAAATGTTTTCACGTACAGATTGGTGTAGAGATGCTTTTGATCGGTGGGTAAATGACGAAAGAAGCGATCTAGGTATCCCCGGCGTTTTGGCCGCGGTTCAATCGCTGGAACATCGGTAAAGAGTGCATAAAAACGATAAATCCGGAGCATGCGCATCTGTTCTTTAGCCACAATTCCTTGCCAATTCAATGGTGGAACCTGTCTATTGATTACGAAACGACTTACTCCAATGGTAATAATTGCTAAGCCAATGGCAAGCCAAACGTTCCCCATAATGCCAATCAACAGCTCTACCACCGGAAACCCCCACTGAAGGCTAAATTGATGCCACCATTTTGCTTCTCGATGATTACGAAGTTGAAAAGTCTGAAATTTTAGCCAATTCCACTTTAAAAGAAAAAGTAATCCGAAACCAGCCACTAGATCTGGAAGGTGCCATTCCAGGCTAACGCTTGCAAACGGCAACAAAACAAACCAAATGCCCGCTTGCATTAAGGTGGCCATCCCTAAACTATACCAAAATGATTGGTGAAAGTAGCGTTCTAGCTGCCCCTCTTGCGGGGCTAAAAACACCCGGTCCGGAGCACTGATTAACGTTGCTAAGTTGCCAAACTGTAAGCCAATTTCTAGTACCACTATCATGACAATGGGCTGCCACCATTGGTGCGGCGCTAAGCCCTTCAAAAAATTAGAATAAGCTAGTCCTAACGCACCCACAAAAAACATGAGGGCAATCACAAAGAAATCGTTAAAAACATAGCGCAGGTACTTCGTCAATTGAACCCAGTGTGCAACGAGCCGTTGCCTAAATAAATTACGCATCCTAATCACCCTCTGCATCTTGATTTGGTCGTGCTTGCGCTCGCGCTAAAGAGAGGTAGATGTCCGTGAGAGAATCCCCTAAATCTTGATAATGCTCTTTAATTTGCTCCATGGTGCCCTCGTAGTTTACCTGACCGTCATTAATAAGGACAAATCGATCACAGTGCTTTTCGGCTGTATCCAAAACATGGGTAGACATCAAGACGCTCACTCCAGCCGCTTTTTTTTCTTCAATTAAATTCAATAAATCATCAACAGCTAGTGGATCTAGACCCAAAAACGGTTCATCAATTACTAACAGCTTTGCGTCAGTCATAAAAGCACAAACGATCATGACCTTTTGCCGCATTCCCTTGGAAAAATTGGCAGGAAACCAGTCTAATTTATTTTCTAACCGGAATAGTTTTAGTAGCCGATTAGCGCGATCCCAAGCAACCAGATGATCCAGATTATAAGCCATAATCGTAGCATCAACGTGTTCACGTAAGGTTAATTCCGAGTATAAAACGGGCATTTCCGGAACGTAAGCAATTTGTTGTTTATAGCGTTGCACGTCATCCTCAATTCGGAGCCCATTAAGCTTAATGGTTCCTGAAAACGGCGTCATTAAACCAATAACGTGGTTGATGGTCGTTGATTTTCCTGCTCCATTTAATCCAATTAAGGAAACTAATTCGCCATCCTGGACGTCAAAAGTTTCCGCTTTTAACACCGGAATGCTCGAGTAGCCACCTGTTAATTGATTTACTTCTAAAGTCATTTGTGTCACTCTTTCATTCATTGTTTTATCACTGATTATACCATAAGGAAACCATAAATTTTGGAGTAATCTGGTGTATACTTAAGAAGTAAAGGAGTGATTAAAATGCCACAATTTGACGACAATTGCGTTTTTTGCAAAATTATTCAGGGAAAAATTCCCAGTTATCCAGTTTATGAAGATGATGAGGTGTTAGCTTTTTTAGATATTTCTCAAGCAACTCCTGGTCACACACTAGTAATTCCCAAGCAACACATTCAGGATATCTTTACGTTTGATGCTGATCAAGCTGGAAAAGTTTTTGCGCGCATTCCAAAAATCGCACGTGCCATTCAGGCTTCTGATAACAATATTAAGGGAATGAATATCGTTAATGACAACGGAGAATTAGCTTATCAGTCCGTTTTTCACGCTCACTTCCACTTGATTCCCCGTTACAACCAAGCCGATGACTTCTCCATCCACTTTGGAAATCATACGCAGGATTATGACCAAGCTAAATACGAAGCGCTTCAAGCTAACATTCAAAATCAATTCAAAGCGTAGGTTAAATTATTTTTAAGTTTACGACTGAATCTGTCAGAAAATTGGAAGTATGTTATATTGGTAGAAGGTTCATTTTTGATGGATCTGAAATTTTCAAAGAAATGGATGGGGATTTAAGATTATGAATAAGAAGAAATGGGCAATTGGAGCTGCTGGACTATTGCTTAGTCTTTCACTAGCTGCCTGCGGCCAAGGCAAAACAGTTGCCACTACTGATGGCGGCAAAATTACCCAAGAACAATTTTATGACAAAATGAAGTCAACCCAACAAGGGAAGGCTCAATTACAACAAATGATTCTAAACAAATGTTTGGAACATGAGTACGGCAGTAAGGTTAAACAAGCTGACGTTGACAAGCAATTTAACCAGTACAAGAAACAATATGGGCCTCAATTTGATACCATCTTGCAACAACAAGGAATGACGGAAAGTCAACTGAAAGAATCAATCCGAAACAACCTGTTACTCAAAGCTGCAGTAATGGATAAAACAGACTTCTCTAACAAAGCATTAGAAAAGCAGTTCAAGAAGTACCAACCAAAGGTAACTGTTAAAGAAATTACCGTTAAAGACAAAGACACTGCCCAAAAAGCAATCTCTGATTTAGATAACGGAACTAGTTTTAAAGACGTTGCTAAGCAATATGGCGAAGACGATACCACCAAGAAGGATGGCGGCCAAGAAGTGAGCTTCGATAACTCCACTTCTGGAATCGATAACTCTGTAAAGAAAGCAGCCTACAAACTTAACAACGGTGACTACACCAAGGAACCAGTTAAGACCGAAGGCGGTTACGCTGTGATGCAAATGGTTAAACACCCGAAGAAGGGAACCTTTAAAGAACACAAGTCAGAACTTAAGGAACAACTTGCTAACGAACGTTTGGGTGACCAAAAGACCGTTCACAAGGTAGTTTCTGAAGTATTGAAAGACGGTCACGTTCAAATCGAAGATTCCAGCATGAAGAATATTCTCTCTGGATACGTCGACAACTCGAAAAAATAATTAAAACTAAAAATCCCCGGACAAATGTCCGGGGATTTTTTTATTCTAATTTAATTTGGTTGGTGGCTGGTAACACTTTAAGCAAATGAGCTTGCGCCGTAAAGTAAATAATTTGAGTCGTCTGTGATAACGTTTGGAGTAGTTCAAGCGCGTGTTTCCTCCTAATCTCATCAAAATCAGCAAAACCATCGTCGATTATGATAGGAAATGGAAATTCATCACTGAAAGAAACCGTTAAAGCTAGCACCAAAGCTAAATACAGCTGTTGCATTGTCCCGCGGGACAGTTCCTGTACCTTAAATCGCTGCCCAGTTCCAGTAACAACCTCTAACTTTTGCTGGTAGCGAATTTGTTGGTAGTGCTGATTGGTTAAAATGGCAAAATAGTGCTCCGCTAGTTGTTGTACCTTTGGAAAACGTCCGTGACTAGCTTCATTTAGTACCTTTTCAATCCAATCATGAGAAAGTTGCAATACTAACCACTGCTTTGCCAATTCAACAATCTTTGTCTCTAAGTTAGCTTGTTGTTGGCGTAGTTTGGCTAGGGTGCCATCTTTACTAATCTGCTGGAGCTTGGTCTGTTGCACGGTTTGCTGTTGCAGTAACTGATTAAGTTGCTGGTGCAGTTCTTGTACCTGTTGTTTCAATTTACGACTATGAGTTTGGATTGCTGCCCCATCCTTAAACCGTTGCAAGCGACTAACCAATTCGGGAGTAAACTTTTGTTGTAACGTCAATTGCCGCTTTCGAAGTTGCTCATGCTGTTGCTCCTGTTCCAGTCGCTCTTTAAATTCCGTTAGGTTCTGAACTTGACGTTGCTTAAGCTCTTGTTGCATTTGCTGTTGTAATTGACGCAGTTCCCCTGCCTGTTGCGTTAGCTGCTGTTCGTCCGTGTGTAATCGATGATCAAGTTGTTCTTGACGTTGGCGCTCGTCACTCAGATTAGCCAACCACTGTTGGACTGTCCGCAGCTGTTGTTCTGATGATTGTCCAGCTAGTTGTACTTCTGAATCTAAAAATTGCCAGTGCTTAAGATAACCATTAAGTTGTTCTTGTAATTGATTGACTTGTTGTTGTAATTGATGGACTCGTTCCCATTGGTGATCCCGCTTTTTAATGCTAGTTTGTAAGGTGGTCAACCACAATTGCGGGTCAACCTTAGTAATCTGGTACTTGGCTCCAATTTGTTGTAATTCTGCCTGCACTTGTTGTAATTTGGCTGGGGTCGTTTTCTCTGGGACTGACGAAAAACGTTGCGTATGCGGTTGAAACTGTAAATAACCACCATACACAATTAAGATTAACCCCACAATTCCTAACAACATGAATAAGAACTTGCCCAACACAAATCCCAGGATGATTAGTCCCAATCCCAACAAAATTAATAGGAGCGGTGATCGTTGCTCTTTAGGTGAAGGCGCTTGTCTTGTCTGCGGTTGGACTTGATTTTGTAACTGCATTTGTTGTTGCAATAGTTGCGCTACTCGTTGGGCATCTGCTTTTGTAAACGGTTTAGAAGCTGAACCACCCGTTTCTAATTCGTCATCTTGCAACCGCATCGTTTCCGATTTTAACTGTTCCTGTAAATTTTGTTGCCGCTGCCACTGATCTTGATATTGCGGCAACTGAGCGTTTAAATCATCAATTTGATGCTGATGTTGCAAATAAAATTGATACTGCGCTGATAAAGTACGCTCTTGTTCCGTCGTTACTTGCTTTCGCTGCTGATTCACGTTTTTAGTTAAAACTTCAATTTCTGCCTGCAACTTTTGTAATTGATTCCAATCGGAAACACGATATCCAGCTTGAGCCGTTAAATTTCGTTGTTTCAAGTCCGTTAATTCTTGATACTCGTCCCAATCTTGCTCTTCTTTATAAGTTTGTTGCAGCTCTTGCTGGGCCGTAGCTTCTTGTTGCTGTAGTGAATGAATGTCCGTTTCTAGCTGGGCTAGGGATTCGGTTAACTCCAGATATTCGGGGTATTGGGTTTGGGCTCTTTGAATTTCTTTTTCTAAATTATCATGTTCTTGCAACTTCTGGTTGAGTTCAGGTTTCTTTCCCCGTGGTTTGTATAAATCACCAGTTTGGGTTTGAATCTCTTTCTCTAATCCCAACCATTGGTTAATCCCCACTACTCCAATTCGCCGAATCCGTTCTTCTAACTCGGTTGTGGTTAACTTTTGAATTTCTTCCCCAGCTGAGGCATCAAAATAAAACAATTTGTCATATACATCTCGGTTAATTGGCCCTAACAACTGTTGTAACCGATCATTAGGAACTACTTTTCCCGTCGCATCAAAAAGGGTAACCTCTCCCCCATTTTTTCCCTCTACCCGTTCAATTACTAACGAACCGTTGGGGGTAGTAACCGTTAGTTTGCCACCCATCTGACTCTTATCCTTGGGAGCGTAAGGATGAGTGGTCTGACGATGCTCAAATCCAAATAAAATATCCCGAATAAAATTAATCAAGGTCGTTTTCCCAGCTTCATTGGGCCCATAAATTGTCTGTAAATTAGCCAACTGAAAGTGCAAATTGTGCAGTTTTCCGTAATTGTAAACCTCAATCGTTTCAATTTTCATCGGTAAAATCCTCCCGATTAGTTTTTCCCTGTAGGAACGTTTCGCTTTGCTTCCGCAGCTCGGCCACTGCTTCTGGATTCCCTAATGCTTGATAAATAAAATCTCGTTTAAACAACTTTTGGGCCAATTCATTAACATGGGTTTCATTAAATACGTCTGCTTGGGTATCCTGCCAAAATACTTCATCTAAATCAGCAAAATGTAATGATTCTTGCTCGTTAATTGTTAATTCATAAACCCACGCATTCAACTGTTGGTACTGATCTTTCAAAGTTTGTTGCAGTTGTCCCAATAAGATCCCATTTTGAGCGTTTAAAGCAACTGCGGCACTAACTCCATCGGCCGGGGCGGTTAAAACCACATTTAACAAGTGTAACTGCTGAAAATGGGCTTGTTGTATTTTAGTCACTAACTGATTAACTACCGTGTTGACATCAGTTGCTTGGGTCACTTTTAATTCCAAAGCAGCATAAATCACGGGAGCGGTGGCAACGAAGTGCGTGTCTAGTGAACCAGTTGTTTCATCAGTCGAAATTAATAAATAGCCCTTTTCGCCTGGTTCATTTTTATGCCGGCCTTGAATGTCTCCTGGATAGTTAATTGGAGGATGGGACGCTAACTGCTGCCGTTTATGAATATGACCTAACGCCCAATAATCATAGCCTTTATCGATCAATTCTGGCACGGTGAAGGGAGCATAGTGTGAATCCACCCCTGATTTAACCGCTCCATGAACCATTCCAATCGTAAAATCAGCCTGTTTTCCGGTCGGAAAGTCAGCCACCTTATCCGTCAAAACAGCTTGCTGATCATAACTAAAACCACTGACGGCTACCGTTGCTCCACCTGTTAGGGTCAACCGCTCCGTAGTAACCTGAGGGCCAAAGATCCGGACGTTTTGAGGAAATTGCAAAGGGGATTTTCCATCTGGTTGAAAATCATGATTTCCAAATGACAGAAAAACAGGAATGTGATGCTGGTTAAGGCGTTGCATCTCATTCAAAAAAAATTGATGCGCTGCGGCACTCGGCATTTTGCTATCAAAGACATCCCCAACGATTAATACAAAGTCAACCTGTTGCTCAATTGCATCCGTTACAATTTTTTGAAACGATCCGTAGGGAGCCTCGTATAAAGTTGGCCAAAGTGTCTGCGGGGTTGCTTCATCATCTTTAATTCCCGTAAACGGGGTATCAAGATGTAAATCAGCAGTGTGAATAAACTTCATTACTTCCTCCTTTTTTGCCACAAAAAAAGAAGTACCGTTCCCAGCACTTCTTTTTGACTAACCTTCGTAAAGTTTACGGAGTGGTTCAGTGATTACCATGTTGGCATCATCAATTAACTTGCCCATGGCCTTTTCCCGTTCCATTAAAACCTTGATGGCTGGTAACGTGTTCATCTTATCTGCTAATTCCCGGGCATATTTCATGTCATCTGGAGTAATTTCTTGTCCAGCCATTTGTTTTTGCCGTAAATCACTTTGATTCTTTTGAAACTCAGTGAAAACCTTGTAAGCTTCTTTTTCGTTTTGTAATGCTTCAAAGGCGTTCTTCAAGTTAGTAAATTCTTCTGACTTTACCACTGCTTCTTGCATTTTTTGGGCTTGTTCCATAATTTTATTATCTGACATGCTCATTCTCCTTTTATTTAAGTTATCTCAATTTTAACATACTGAACCTTAAAATCCTAAGAAACTCCGCGCTTTCTCAATCGCTTTATCAGTTAAGTTAGTTCCTTTATTCAAGAGTTTTTGGTTCAATTCTTCAGCTTTTTGCATCCACTCACTTCCACCAGGAGTTACTTTATTTTGCCGACTATTTTTGGCAGCAATCATCGTAGCCGTATCTTGGACTTTAAATTGATGTTGCTCCGTGTACGGCAAAATTTGTTCCATCTGATGTTTAAAGAGCGAGTTGACTCCAGTTCCACTCAGATTTTCCAAGTGATGTTCAGAATTAGTACTGTCGAATCCTTCCCACGTAGCCACAACTACATCTGGGGTGTAACCAACAACCCACTTGTCTCGAGTCGCATCTGCATCAGTACTATTGTCAGCCTCAGTACTCCCTGTCTTTCCAGCCACTTGGTACCCAGCTGGTTTAGCTGTAGTTCCTGTTCCGTAATTAAAGACCCCTAACATCATACTGGTCATTTGCCGAGCGGTATTTTTAGACATTACCTGTGTAGGAGTTGAACCATTGTTCTGTACGATCGTTTTCCCCGTTGAGTCTACGATTTTGGTAATGTAAAACGGTTTCGTGAGCCTTCCCTGATTAGCAAAAGCCGTATAAGCTCCTGCCAGTTGTTGGGGTGAAACTCCCGTAGAAAGACCTCCTAATGCTAATGCTAAATTGTCATCTTTTTTAGTAACCGGTAAATTAAACTTCTGGACGGCTTCATACCCCTTGTTAACCCCAATTTGATCTAAAGTCCACACAGCTGGGGCATTTAAACTTTGGGCTAACGCTTGATACATTGGGACCTTCCCCGTATAAACATCATTAATGTTTTTCGGGGTGTAGTGATTCTTGCCATACGAAAGTTTCTTATTCACCAGCTCTGAATCATACTTAAACCCATTCTCTAAGGCAGGGGCATAAACGGCCAGTGGTTTCATCGTAGAACCAGGTTGTCGTTTAATGTCAGTTGCCCGGTTGAAGCCCCGAAAGACATCCTTATTTCGACCACCGACCACGGCCTGAACCCCTCCAGTTTTAGGGTTTAACGCCACTGAAGCAGCTTGGACTTTTGTTCCGTCAGCTGCATTTTGGGGAAAGAGACTGGGATCCTTAAAGTCCGTTTGAAAACTTTGTTGCTGTTGCTGATTCAAATTGGTATAAATCTTGTAACCATTATTCATAATGGCTTTTTCCGATAAACCGTACTTACTAATGGCCTCGTTGATCACTGCATCAAAATAAGACGGATACTTATAGTTATTGCCAACCGTAAAAGTATCCTTTGTTCCTAGTGGTAACGACTGGTAGTACTTAACCTTGCTTTGCGGAATCTTCTTATTATCAGCCATCAACTGTAAAACGACGTTCCGCCGTTGTTTAGCTGCTTCTGGGTGATCAATCGGATTATTGCTAGGATTTTGCAACATCCCGGCTAGCACCGCTGCGTCTTGCACCGGTAATTCATCCGCATCCATTCCAAAATACTTGCGTGAGGCATCCTGAACCCCATAAACCCCATTTCCAAAGTAAGCATTATTCATATACATCGTTAGAATTTGTTTCTTCGAATAAATGTTTTCGATTTCAATTGAAATGAATAATTCTTTAAATTTTCGCGATAAGATCTGTTGTTGAGATAAGAAGGTATTCTTAGCTAGTTGTTGAGAAATGGTACTCCCACCCCCACTAATCTGATTTTTACCAGTTAGTTTATTGGTAATTGCCAATAAAACGGCGCGACCGTATCCCTTCATCGAAAAACCGTGTTCATGATAAAAATTACGATCTTCCGTTGAAGTAATGGCATCCGCTAAATTAGGGGAAATTTGATCAGCATTTACATACGTTCCTTTTTGCGCGTATAGTTTCCCCGCTTGCGCTCCATTTTGATCATAAATCACCGTCGAACGAGACAAGTTTGATTGTAAATCACGAACGTGGGCAGTTTTAGCTATCACCGTAAGATAGGTCACAGAAACTAACGTCAATAACAACACAATGATAATGAACCATCGTGTCAGTAAAAAGCGATGATTCAGTCGTTTGAACTGCTCCCAGATGGCACGAAATGCACGTTTCCACCAGGGGGTTTGTTTAGATTGCATCATTAATCATTCTCCTCTTTGCACTTCCCAATCATTGTACCTTATCTCAATTAAAAAAACATGCCTTTCAGATTTACCCAGGGTAGAATTAATAAAAAAGCAAGAACCACCTTAAGTGGCCCTTGCCTTGTGAAAATGGGAATTACATTTCGTCAGGAGCTTTTACTCCAAGCAAGCGTAATGATTCTTTTAAGATGATAGAAACACTCTTAACTAATGCTAATCGAGCCTTAATCTGTTCATCAGCAGTCAGAATCTTAGTGTGCGCATAGTACTTATTAAAGGCTTTTGCCAAGCGTAATGAGTACTTGGCAATTACAGATGGTTCAAATTCAGCGTTGGCCTTTTTGACCACGTCTGGGAAGGACTGTAAGAGTTTAATGATTTCCCAGGCCTCTGGATCCTCTAACTGATGGTTTCCATTTTGATAATCTTGTTCAGACGCTTTAGCCAGAACACTTTCAGCTCGTGCATGGGCATATTGCACGTATGGTCCGGTCTCCCCTTCAAATTTCAACTGTTCCTGGATGTTGAAATCAATGCTATCAATTCGGGCGTTCTTTAAATCCCCAAAAATAACAGCACCCACTCCAACTTCTTCAGCAACATGATCTTGGTTAGCTAAGGTCGGATTCTTTTCCTTGATTTGTTGGTGAGCCATCTTCACAGACTCGTCTAAAACCTCGTTTAACAGCACAATGTTTCCATGCCGGGTGGATAGTTTCTTTCCGTTCACGGTGATCAGACCAAACGGCACGTGATGTAAACCGGCAGCGGACTGTAAGCCCATTTTTTGTAGAACCGCCTTTAACTGTTTAAAGTAGTAAGTCTGTTCAGAACCCACCACATATAAGTTCATCACCGGATGATACGTTTGGTCTCGATAGATTGCCGTGGCAATGTCTCTAGTAACGTATAAAGAAGCACCATCTGACTTTAGAATTAAGGCCGGATTTAAATCTTGATCACTTAAATCAACTACAGAAGCTCCCTGCGATTTTTCTAACAAGCCATCTGCTTTTAACGTGTCAACAACGTCCTGTAACTTGTCGTTGTAAAACGATTCTCCGTTGTAAGTATCAAAATCAACGCCTAATTTTTGGTAGGTTTGATTAAACGCCTTTAAAGAAACATCCCGGAACCACTTCCAGAGCTTAACTGCCTCCGGATCACCGTCTTCCAACTTCTTGAACCATTCTCGTGCTTCTTCGTCTAAAGCTGGATCTGCTTCGTCTCGTTGGTGAAATTCCACGTAGTATTTAACTAAGTAGTGAATTGGATCCCGTTTAACGTCTTCTTCGTTTCCCCACTTAAGATAGGCGGTGATTAATTTTCCAAACTGAGTTCCCCAGTCCCCCAAATGATTATCTTTAATGGGGCGGTACCCATTTTTGGTTAAAATCTTTGCGATTGAGTTTCCAATCACAGTTGAACGTAAGTGCCCCATTGACATTGGCTTGGCAATGTTAGGAGACGACATATCAATGGTTACTACCCCATTATCACCATCATGATTATCACCATAGTGATCCTTTTCGGTCAAAATGGTTTCTAACACCTGCGAACTCACTTGTCCCTGATTGAGAAAGAAGTTCACGTATGGTCCCACTGCTTGCACCTTTGCGAACGCTTCCGAATCAATGTTAGCCACAATTGTTTCTGCAATTTCCTTTGGATTTTGGTGCATGGTTTTGGCCAACATAAACGTTGGAAAGGCTAAATCACCATTTTGAGCCGTTTTGGGTGTTTCTACCTTGGGGTAGACATCACTGGAACTAACCTGGTTATCAACTGCCTCTGCCACCACGTTAGCTACTAATTGTTTGTAATCCATGTTTATTCACTCCTTAAAAATAAAAAAACTCCTACATTAAAACTATTAATGTAAGAGACGAGAAGCCCGCGGTACCACTCTCTTTGGTTATAACCCACTCAAATATTCATTTCATCCCTAAAAAGCACGCTTTCGTCATCTTAACCAGGTTTAGCTTTCACTACCCTAAACTCGCTAATCAGGTCTTGAAGTTACTACTCTCTTATCAGTGGGATTATAAAGCGGGTGACGGGAATCGAACCCGCGACGCAAGCTTGGGAAGCTTGAATTTTACCACTAAACTACACCCGCAATACAAATAAAATTATAACACGTCCCGTCCTCAATGTCATTCCCAATCTTTAGGTATGATAAAATTAAATCATCTTGGAGGTTTAATTCAATGTTAATTTTAGTCATTTTAGGGGCCTGGCTGCTTCTACTTGGATCCACTAGTTGTGGAATTTTGCTGCATCAAGATAAGCAGGTAGTCAAGGCCTTAATTATCAGTCGTGGTTTGTACATCATGATCTTAATTTTAGAAGTAGTGTTAGTTCTACAACATTTTAATCAACATCCTTGGCTAGCACTTGCAAACTTTTTGGTCACCATCGTCGCCGTTTCTTTAATTGACATCACCTTTCAACGTAAGTTTTTGGGGATGTTGTCTCATACAATTGCACTGGCCACCATCATTAGTATCATTGTGGCCATATTCTTAGTGCTCCCCTTAAGTTAAAAGCGTTCCAATCAGATGATTGGAACGCTTTTTATCAGAAACTATTATTGTTTACGTGCCGCTAAAGCCAAGCGAATTGATTCATCGACCAGTTCTCCTTGCGCATCAATCACCGGAAAATTAGCGTGACCGGCCCGCTCCTCTGCAACTGAAATTTCGGTACATCCCAAAATCACCACATCGCAGTGTAAATCTTCCACCATTTGTTGCAAAATATGATGGTATAAATCGGCATCAACCCAGTTTTGTGCCTTTACGTCGTCATAAATCAACGTCATGGTCTCTTTGGCAATGGTCGGAGTCGGCATTACAAATTGATAGCCAGCTGCTTGAATTGCCACTTCATAGATTCGATCTTTTAAAGTCCCCTCCGTAGCGATTAATCCCACTCGCTTTGCCTGGGGAAATTTTTTAGCAATGGCGGCAATTGCCAAATTGGGCATGTGCAGGATGGGAATATCAGTCAATGCCTGTAGTTGATCATAAAAGTAATGAGCAGTATTACAAGGTAACGCAAAAAATTGCGGACCTAACTGACTTTGTTGTCGCACATCTTCTGCCAAGGGCACTAAGGGACTTTGATGATGGTCAGGATCCACGATGTAGTCCGTTCGATCCGGAACCGTAGCGTGGTTAACCAAAATATAGTTTAAATAGTCCTGATCCTTATGGGTTGGGGTCCGTTCGTTCAGCAAATGGATGTAGGATTCCGTTGCTTCCGTCCCCATTCCCCCTAAAATTGTAAAAAATTTCTGCATTGTTTATCATCCTTTTTCTAAATGGAAGTACTGCGCAAACTTTTGCGCATACCGATGATCCATCCATTTCCACAGTAACCAGCGCATCGGGTTTTCATCTTTTTTGTACCAAAAGGTATTGCCAACCTTCCCCTGGTGGATTAATTGCATAGCCAGCTCTTTTTCGTGGTTATCACGTGCATACTGTGCAAAGGTCTTTTCAGAAACCCCTAACCATAGTTTCCACGTTTTTTGCTCTTTGTTTCCAAGAAGCAGTGGCTGATCCTTTAAACTATCTTCTACATAATCTTCAATTAGGTATTGAGCTAGATTACAGCCGTTCAGAGTTACGTAAAAACTACTCCGTCCCTGCCGTAAATTAATTTCAAAAACTTTAAACGTCTGATCACGTTCGTCCCACTTTAAGTCAAAGTCGGCATAGCCAACGTAATCGATTTGTTCTAAAAATTGTTTTAACTGCTGGTAAATGTCATCGTTATACTCTGGCAAGATGGCAACGTAATTCCCGATGGCCCCTGGAGCCGGATCTTCTAACAGTGGATGTCCTAAATTCATCATCTTAACGTGATGGTAACGATCAACGTAAGCGTTAACCACTCTCATCTGACTATCATCACCAGGAATAAAATCTTGCACAATTACATCTGACGTATAACCGTTATCATAAATCTTCCCAATCACGGACCGGTATTCAGCTTCATCACGAATAATAAAGGCTTTTTTCCGTCCCTCAAACTGGATATCAACCCATTCCACGCTATTGGCAGGTTTGACTGCCACTGGATAACCAAATGGTTGGTCAATTTTTTGGTGTTGGTAATCTGCCTTAGAAATAATTTTGGTCCCTGGATATGGTAATGAGTATTTTTCACACAGCTGATAAAAGTTTTCTTTATTGTTCAACTGCTTTAATAGTTGGTAATCAACGTATGGACAGATAAACACATCGTTCAGCTCATCCTTGTGCTTCGCAATCAGTTCGGCATAGCCATCACTACAACCAATTAAAATCACCGGTTCAGAATGATTTGCATACTCCTCCTTTAACTGGCGCATTGCTTTAATCCAAGCCGGATCTTCACTAAAACCGGGGATAAACGTTAGATCAACAATCTTTGAGAACCGCGTTGGTGCTAATTGCTGCTGCGCAATTGCACGGACTGGTTTGCCAGTTAATTCGTAAAAAGAGCGTGCCATTCCGTAAACGTTAAAATCACTTCCCAATAAAATTGGGGTAAATTTTGGAACTACATTTTTCATTTTGGGCCTTCTTTACTTAGATTGATACGGACTAAAATTGTTAGTTTACTTACTGGAGTTGCTTTAAAAACTGTTTTACCACCACTGAATCCGTCGGATAAGGGGTATCAATTCCCTGAATCTTTTGATAGGGATCTTGTCCCTTCCCTAGAACCACGATTATATCACTAGGAGCACCTAGTTGAATTGCTTTTTGAATCGCTTTTTTTCGATCTAGTTCATAGTAGACCTGCACTCGATCGTGATCAATGTAACTATCAATTTCTCGCGCAATCGCAAGCGGATCTTCAAACGCTGGATCATCAGTCGTTAAAATGGCAACGTCCGCTTCCTCACTCAGGGCTTTTCCAAATCCTTCCCGCCGATCGATTCCTTTGTTACCTGGACTTCCAACGACGGCAATTGTTTTTCCGTCAGGAGATTGGGTCTTCAAAAACTGGAGCAGCGCTTTGGTACTGGCATAATTATGGGCATAGTCTACATAGATTGTACCGTGAGCTTGGCTTTGGTAGCGTTCCATCCGTCCCGGAATTTGAGTGGTGGCGAGACCCGTTAGCAGCTGTTCCCGTTTGAAGCCCGCTAATCCAGCGTTAATGATCGCAGCAACTGCGTTAGTTTCGTTATAGTCACCCGGAATCCCAATTTGATATTTCCCTTCCAATTGCAATTTCTGTGCCTTGGTTGTTAGAGCCCGGAGATAAATTTCATTATCGGTTAAGGTGTCTGCTTCACTATCAAAGGTAAAGTCCAACTGCATTGGTAATTCGGTCTGGGTTCCGTTTCTAGCGTACAAATAAATATTTTCTGGATTGGTAGTGGCCTTGGCAGCAAAATAAACGTCTTGTAACTGATCTGTAGCCGCGTTAATGACCACTTTCCGTGAATTTACCAGTAACTGTTCCTTGCAGTGCAGATAATTGGCAAGGGTCGGATGTTCATTTTCACCAACATGATCGGGAGAAATATTTAAAAAAGTTCCATGTTCGAAGTGTAAATTAAACACACGATTCTTTAGATATGCTTGGGAAGAAACCTCCATCACTAAAAATTTCATTCCGTTATTGACGGCTTGGCGCATGTTTCTAAATAAGTCCAGCGATTCTGGCGTGGTTAGCTCTGATTTAAACGTCGCTGCTGGATCAGGCCCCAAAATAGTATTAACCGTCGAAAACAAAGCCGTTTGATTGTTAGTAGCAGCATTAATTGCTTCACGAAGAAAATAAGCCGTTGTAGTTTTTCCCTTGGTCCCAGTAATGGCAAAAGTAGTCAGTTCATTCTGGGGAAAATTAAAGAAAGCAGCAGAAAGGAGAGCCATTGCTTTTTGCACATCGCTAACAATAAATTCCGATAAATTGGAACTAGCTGATTGGGGCTTCTCAGCGACAAATCCAGTTGCTCCTTTTTGTTCAGCAGCAATCAGATAGTCCGGTTTAAAGTTTCCCTTACAAAAGAAGAGCGTGCCTGTTTCAACCGTTCGAGAATCATAACTAACCGAGTTAAACGTATCCGTTTTTTCGGTGGCATTAGTTGTTTTTAATAGATGGTGTTCTTGTAATAAATTTATAATCTCTGCAACGCTCAACATCGCTTTACTTACCCCATTTTATTTTAGTCTTAATTCATCATTAAAAAGGCGTCCCTAGTTCAGGCACTAAACCCTTTTAATTCTAGCAAAAAAAGACTTGAGATACAAAAAAGGGAAAGAAGCCAAAAGAGCTCCTTTCCTTGGGTTTTAATGTGATTGAGTAATTATGAATTAAATTGTTTGATATCCAACGTATCTAATTTCTTAGAAATACTGTAAAGACCTTCCATCGATTCTTGAACGTCGTCTTTATCAAGACCAAGTGCTTCAAAGGCTTTCGCCACATGATTCCGAATTTTGTCCTTCATTTCTTCTGCATAGGAAGTAAGAGCAACATTAACTACTCGTTCGTCTTCTGTAGAACGCGTTTTGGTAATCCATCCCTTTTTACCCAACCGCTTTAACAATGGGGTTAGTGTCCCACTGTCAAGATCAATACTTTGCCCTAGTTGATGAACAGTAATTGGAGAATATTCCCATAAAACAATCATTACCAAATACTGCGGATATGTAAGGTCAAAGCTCTTCAATACCTCTTGGTAAAAATGATTGAATTTCTTATTGGTGCTATAAATAGCAAAACATAGTTGACTTTTTATGTTATCCAAATCTTCATTCGATAGGTAAACGTTTTGATTTCCTTTTTCGCTGTTTACTGCCATTGTAATCCCTTTTCTTTCTAAATTTTCTATTACTCCTTAAATAAGCAACATATTAAATCCAATTTAAAAATTCGAACATCACCACTCCATGTCATTTTAAAAGACTGCAATAATTTCTTCCTATCTTACTACATATTCCCCCAAAAAAGAAGTGAAATTGATTGTTTATTTTTAGCATTTGATATGATAGAATTAGTTCATGCCCTGGTGGCGGAACTGGCAGACGCGCAGCGTTCAGGTCGCTGTTTGATTTTATCAAGTGCGAGTTCGAATCTCGCCCAGGGCACTAATACAAGGAATCGATGCATTGTGCATTGGTTCCTTTTTAGATTGTTAACTATTATTCTTACAGTTTGGAGGAACTATGAAATCTAACCATCACAAAAACACTCCCCTACTCATTGAATCTCTCCTAGTTGGTAGTTTAGGCATCTGTTTACAGGCTGTAGCTTTAACCGGGCTCACCTATTGGTCTTTAACCACCAGCCAGTCTAACTCAACCAGAAAGAAGGCCTAAATTGTGGAAACTATTTTAGTTTTGCTTGGTGGAATTGTCGGTGGTGGTCTTCGAATCGGTCTAACTGATTTTCTCCCAACCGTTACATTTCCGTATGTAACGTTACTAATTAACTTAAGCGGAGCTTTATTACTTCCTTTCTGGAATAATTACTGGGCTATCAAAACCCATTGTACACCCAAGCTACGTAAAGCTGTTGGTGTGGGCTTAATTGGTTCCTTTACTACTTTTTCTGGAATTACTCTGGATGTCGGTCATTTATTGCTCCACCATGCCCTTAGTTTATTAGTGCTTTATCTTCTCATCACCATGGTCGGAGGCTTGATTTTAGCTATTTTAGGAGATCAATGGTCTAATGCTTTACGAGAAAAGGAGGGAATTTAACGTGTTTCTTACTCTTGTACTCGGAAGCGGTTTGGGAGCAGTTGGTCGTTCTACAATTACCAACCTCTTGAAAAAGAAAGAATTGGGTATTCTGGCCACCCTATTGGTTAATCTCGGTGGTTGTTTCATTGCCGGAATGCTACTTGGTGCTAACTCCACCAGCTGGCTTGCTGCCCTGTTTCTCGGCTTTATCGGTGGTTTTACAACCTACTCAACATTTAATGGAGAGTTAGCATCATTTTACTTTCAAAGAAAGTACCTCTCCTTAGCTGGGTACCTTCTAATTAGTTACGGAGGCGGATTATTAGCTTGCTACGTCGGCTATTTACTCGGATAATTCCTACTTAATTTAAAAAAGGATTTAATCATGAAAAAATCACTTTGATGTGATTTCTTGATCGTGATTAAATCCTTTTTTTTGGCCAAATTTACTCACTTATTGAAGATTTTCCCGTGCAATGATGCACCAATTTTAGTAAATTTTCCTGACACAAATCAAACTTTTGTCACTAACATCTAGTTAGCAACGCTTATCTTTTTCCAAAAAAATAAGCGCCACCTTTATAATTAAAGAAGTCGCTTATTTTAAATTTAATGCCGAGAGCGGGCATTTTTAATGCCTTTATAATAGGAAGAAAACAGTTTTTGTACACATTACGTACACAATAATTTCAAAGAAAAAAGCCGCCAATTACTTGGTGGCTTTTACATATATATTACATAGCGTTTTAAGAATGAAACTCTAAATTATCAATAAGCTTATCATTTGGATTCATTTTAATAAATCTTCCTCTAAATAGGCTAACAGATTTACCACTATACCATTTACCATCTTTTTGGTAAATAGTAATAAATGTACTTCCCTGCTTTAATTTATCAACGACTTCTTGTCTTGACATCGTTCTACCTGGTCCTATTTTGTGTCTCCTTTATCAATTTTATAGGTGATTTTTACGATGTTTCCGTCGTAATTTTCTGTGGCTTCACTAATTAAATAATCGGCCCACTTGTTCATATATCTCTCTTTTCTGCTATATGAAAATAGCAATAAAATATGGTTATCTATAAGTATTTAACAAAGAAAGAATATTACCTATTGATATCAAAATCAAGGAACATTAACGCAAAAAAGACCCACCACCATTTAAGGTGATGGGTCCCTTATATTTTCATATACACAAAGAGTAAGGCTGTGTATATTTTTCAATATTATCATAATCTTTAATATAAAAGATAGTAGAACGTTCCCCCAGCAGCTTGGCCTGTAACACGTACTGTGCAATAAAGCCGTTGGCCGTTGTAGCCAGTGTAAACAATCCAAGTGTATACATCATCTACCACGTAAACGTAGTAGTGGATAGACATACCAGCTGGCATATAACCTGTAACTGGGGCTTCCACTTTAGAATTACTGTGGACTGCAATTTGCTCATCACCATTCTTGAACCAGCCATCTTCAACGGTTATCTGGCCTCGAGCCTGCTGGCTTGACTGTGATGGTTGTGGAGATGTCTATGATGACAGCATTGATTGGTTAGCACTAACACCGTTCGCTAAGTCTCCGGTTGGACAATCAGGTTGTAAGGTATAAAGCTTTTTCAACGTCTTAGCATCAATACTACCAAGATAAGAACACAGCTCATCTTGGTTCATTGCAGCTGGCCACTGCTTAACCGAATAATTTGCCTCTACATTATGCAGAATGTCTAAAATCTTATTTGTGATGATTTACTCAATCATTAAAATCATCCTTTCTTTGCTAAATTACCTTTCACATCCATGTAATTATGGTTAGCAATAATTAACTAGGCTACGAGCAACTTCACGTGCTTCAATTTCATTTAAGTTCTGACGACGGAAAAGGTTAATGCATTGATTACGGTATAAACGGATGTCATCCGCCGGAGCAGATGCATCCTTGATAACATAGTCTTTTCACTTTTTTTACCTCAATAAAATTCCAAGAATAATTGATAAAAGCAAAATTATAAAAATCAGATAAATATAAGTTGATTTAATCGAAAATCCTTTCAAAAAAAACGTCTGATATAATTACTTCAAAGGAGGTAATTATAAATTGCAACAAGGTATAATTTTGTTAATCCATAATAATGTGATAATAATCAATGAATTGTTCGCTTGGATATTAAATCAGTTATCAACTCAATGGATTGCAATTATCACTGCAATTGCTGGCTTTTTAGTTTGGAAAAGTGATCACTCTAAACTAATTGTGGAAACAGATACAGATAAAGTAGCGCATTCTGTAGCAGGTATTCTTTTGGATGATGGACGATCGCTTATTAATCAAGAACATAGTATGCAACATTTAGTGGTGTGGATGATAAATCCCTCAGCAAATGATATAAGTTTTTTTGACTTGCGAGTTGTCTTAGACACTGGTGAAGCTGACTACTACACGCCTATCAAATTTAGTAATGCGAATGATTTAAAAAATGTAAGTGCTGAAGGACTAATTCCTATTAAAGGTGGTTCAGTGTCCAACGGATTAATCGCTGTATCATTACCAAAGGCCAACTATGGAACTGTACCAGCTCATGGTTTTGTTCAAATCGACTTAGTATTTCATGCTGATAAGATAAGCGAGAATAATATGGTTGTGATAAAACTTGCGCAGTCACACAATTTGTGGAGTCGTTTACGGCATTCACGAATGACGCCGCGCTGGTTACGTCCAAAGATGGGCTACACTTTTTCTGAGACAAAAGAAGTTGCTTTATCATTTCAGGTGAAAGAACTTGAAAAATTGAATCGCCTAAATTAGTTTCTTTTCTATATTTCATTGCATCTTCATATAAAATATTCTTTTTTATCTATGATTCACACATACTTAAATTGACAATAGATATAATGGAGAAAAAATTAATCATCGTCTTCAATAGGGTCCCCAGTAACAACATCAAACTTATTTCGATTCATCCGTTCCTTCATGATAGTTGAAATAGTATGAAAGTCTTTTTCATTTTCCGGGAGTTTAAATTCTACATGAACCTCCGTCTAATCACCTTGATAGGTTACTTCTCTAATTGCATCCAATGTCTTTTTCAAGTTGTCACGAGAATCAACTCGAACTCTAAACTCTAGTTTCATTTACATCGCCCTTCTTTCACTGTAAGTGATAGTATTATTTAGTCATAACACTAGGAGTGTGAATTATGGCTAATTTAAATAAAATAAGTGAATTAAGAAAAATCAAAAACATGAGTCAAACTGATTTGGCAAAAGCAATACATGTTGCACCTAGTACCGTTGGCATGTGGGAAACAGGCAGACGATCAATAAAGGATGATGATTTAATTGCTTTGGCAAACTACTTTGGAGTAACAGTTGATTACATTCTTGAGCGTCCGGTAGATTTAGGTGACACCACGGTAGCTGCTCATATGCTAGATGGCCTAACGGATGAACAAAAACAAGAAATTAACGAATATATTGAATTCAAGAAGGCTCAGTACAAACGCAAACATGATAAATAAGTAGGTGTTAAGCATGACAGACATCGAAGAGCTAATGGCAAAACATCCGGAACTAAAATTTTCATTTGAAACAATGCCAAATGGATTATGCGGGATAAATGTAGGTAACGAAATAATCATTAACAAGAATTTAAACTGCCAAGAGCAATTGCAGTGGCTTTACGAAGAACTAGAACACCATCGTTTATCGGTTGGGGATATTTCTGACTATCAATCTGGCAACAATTCGCATCAAGAGTACATTGCCCGTAAATCTGCAATGCAAAAATGCGTTCCCAAAAGTTCTTTAACTAAAGTTTTAAAGATTAAACCCGAGAATGATTTTGAAGTTGCAGATGAACTCGGTATATCTATTGATTATCTACATGAAGTGGCTAAAATTTATGGATTTCATTTCAAATAGCAACGACCAAACGCTGATCGTCGTTAAAAGCTGAAACTGGAGGTATTTTCATGGGAATTGTTATCGTACTTATTTTTGGAATATTGGCTGCTGTTTTTATTTGGAGTGTGCTTAGAAAGAACCGAATAGAAGCAGAAGAAGCTGGCCACTCAAAAGACGAAGCCAAAATTATAAAGAAGCATCTAAGCGACGATGGCGCTAAACATATTCAAAATGTTTATGTAGATTTTAAGGACCAAAATATATACAGAAAAGAGCTTTTAACCCCTTTTGAAAAGGTCCCATTTAGTGACGTTATTAGTTACCAAATTGTCAGTGATGCTGATACTAAACACAAACATCATGGTATTACGAGGGCTATTGTTGGAAGCGCCTTAGCCGGTGGCGTCGGAGCAGTCGTTGGTGCTATAACCGGTGGAAAAGATATTACTAAATTCAATAAATTGGCCATTTTAATCAATATCAGCTAAGGACGTCAATGGGAAATCAAATTCATCACTCAACCCACCAAAGCAGATTCGTTTGTTGCCAAAACCTCTGTTAATGAATGCAACAAATTACGTGGTTGTTTAGACGAAATCACACAAGGAAATCAACAATAAATTCATCGCCCTACTCGGTAGCTTTGTCGGTTCGACTCCGGCTTGGGGCTTTGGGTATTTTTCCCAAAATAAAAAAAAATCCGCTGTTAACGGATGCTTTTGAAAGAAAGTAAATGTTATGAATAATTTTTGGATGGTTTTAGCGTCATCTAGTGGTCCAATACTTACCGCTATAAATGTCGCTTGGTCTATACATTTAGGGCATAAGAATAATGTAGATAAACAAAATAAAGAAGAAAGATCGCAGGCTGAAAAAGTATCAGCGTGGATATCTATTAATGAAATATTTATAAGAAACGACAGTAACCTACCAATTTACGATGTTAAGACGTACTTAAAAAATCCTAAGAACAATCGTAATCCATATGTAATTATGTATGATAAAAAACCTGCCAATTTCGATGTATTCCCTCCAGGCCAACAATGCGGTCGTTTGTTTAACAAAGAAAGTATCATTAACAAACCTGTACGCATAGATTTTAAAGATACAAGAGGATTGAAATGGACAAGAAACTTTGATGGATTACTCAAAAAACAAGATAAATTAGAAATATAACCCTATTCGGTATTTTGGCCGGTTCGACTCCGGCCTGGGGCTTTGGGTATTTTTGCCCAAAATAAAAAAGCATCCGTTGGGGGACGGATGCTTGGAAAGGAAACGTAAAAATATGTCTAAATCTGAAAATGATAAAAAGAAGAACAATAGTAACGGGAATTATGAAATAGCTCATAAATCTTTGTTCATTGCTTCAAAATCACAATTTGATCAAGATGGTTCAGAAGAACTTGCTAAAGAATTAGATAAAGTTCTAGCAAGTTTAGATGATATGCATACTAGCCATAATGATAGTGATAAAAAAAGAAAAAATGATAATCCTAGTGAGAACTAAGATAAAAACTAAAATATATTAACTTTTGATCAGTATCAACATATATTTTATTTTCATTAGGATCGCTTTCCAAAAATTCTGAAGCCTTTTCAAAAGCTTTGTCAGATTTTGCTATAAGTTCTATGTTTTCTATGAACTTGTCCGGATACTTATTCTTTTTTAAAGGTTTAAGAATAAATTGATTTTTAAATTCTAATGATGGGTTTAAGCTATAAACAAAACCACAAGTAATGTATTTATGATCAAAGTCAAAAATAAAAACAAATATATTTTTCGTATCAAAAGCTTGTTCTGATGGATATTTATTTACTATATCAGCTAAATTATTTTGATTTCTCTTTTTATTATATTTTTCATATAAATGTTTTTGTACAATAGGAACAATATAAGGACTTGCACAATAAATTAAAGTTAATGATATAACAATGCCGATTATTAGTTTATTTTCATTTAAAAATACAAAGAGAATATTATTTGATTTAATGCATCTAAGTGCAATATTTATACAGTTATATATAAATTGAAAGACTAGAAAATCAATAAATGAAAGAAATATATAACTCTTATTCCTTTCATCTTTTCTTGAGTTAACTGAGAATACACCTCTATTAACTAAAATATTGTAATTAATAAATCCCAATGTACCAGAAATTAACAATGTTGATAAAAATTTAATTAGGTAGCTTGATTCAGCTTGCATAAAATCCCCCAAAATAATATAAATACTCGCTCAAGTATACCATATAGATAAAAAGTTCATTCCCAGAACTTTTTATTTTAATCAAAAATGCAAACATACGTTCTATAAGGGGCAACCCATGGCAGATATAAGAAAACGTGGTAAAGCTTGGCAAGCCAGAATCGACTACTACGACGATAATGGTAAACGCCACTTTAAATCAAAGACCGGGTTTAAGTCTAAACATGAAGCCCAAGTCTTTATTAGCCAGATGATTGTTGATAAAAGCTCCGGACAGTTTATTCCAGACGTTCAACCCCTCTTCTACGACTACTTCTGGCGATGGTTTAAAACCTACAAAGAAAAGACCATCACCGATCGAACTAAACAACAATATGTTCACACACTCAACGTATTAAAAAAATACCTACCATCTACCCTACTCAGCGATATGAACCGGGAAAAGTATCAGAAGTTCCTGGACGAGTATGGATCTAATCATGCTAAAGAAACGATTTCCAAAATCAATGCGCTCGTTCATGCATGTGTAAAAGATGCAATCTATGACGGGGACCTTAAAAAAGATTTTGTGCAGCGAACCCACCTTGTTTATGACAAAGACAAAACGTGGAAAGTAGACTACTTGAACGGTGCGGAAATGAAACAGCTGACAAGTCATCTAATTAACACTAGGAACCATCATTACGCGTCTAAATACATGATTTTGTTAGCCATTTATACTGGTATGCGTCTCGGAGAAATCCAAGGGCTCAAATGGTCTGACATCAACATGGACTTCAAAACCATTAGCATTAAGCGTTCCTGGAACTCACTAACAAAAGAATACATTCCAGTAAAAACAGAAAGCTCCAAGCGGATTATCCGAGTTAGCGCTGATGTCTTAAACATTATCAGTGAATTAAAAGCTAACCATACCGAAGCAGTATTTACTAATCAGTTTGGAACAATCCCTACTTCTAATGCTGTCAATAAAACGCTCAAAGAAAGCCTTAGAAAGCTTGGAATTAAAAAGCAAGGATTCCACTTCCATTCGCTACGACACACGCACGTGGCTTATCTGCTAGCAAATAACGTAGATATTTACGTTATCAGTAAAAGATTAGGTCACTCAGATATTGGAATAACTAAAGATACAAAAAAAGACGCCAGCGTTAACTGAAGTCTTATAAGCTGTACACAATCTGTACACATTTTAATCCGTTTTATTCCTTTTAGTTCCCTTTTCTTTTTTAAAGAATACCGTTAAATCAACGTTTGGAGGACTAAATACAAGGAATAAAAATGCTAAGAATGCCGAGAGCGGGGGTCGAACCCGCACGATCGCAATGATCACTGGATTTTGAGTCCAGCGCGTCTGCCAATTCCGCCATCTCGGCAAAAGATTGATTGAGCCAAAGGCGGTAGTCGGATTTGAACCGACGATGAAGGTTTTGCAGACCTCTGCCTTACCACTTGGCTATACCGCCAGAAAAACATTTACGTTTAAATGCCCTCTTCTTGCAGATGCAAGACAATCAAAAGGGCGGTAGGTGGGAATCGAACCCACGCGTGTCGGTACCACAAACCGATGTGTTAACCACTTCACCACTACCGCCATAACATCATAAACAGGGATAGCAGGAATCGAACCCGCATCAGCGGTTTTGGAGACCGACATACTACCGTTGTACTATATCCCTATATGGTGGAGGGGAGTGGATTCGAACCACCGAACCCGAAGGAGCGGATTTACAGTCCGCCGCGTTTAGCCAGACTTCGCTACCCCTCCATAAATGGCGCGGGACAGAATCGAACTGCCGACACACGGAGCTTCAATCCGTTGCTCTACCAACTGAGCTACCGAGCCAAACCATTTATGACATTGTTAATAACGCTATTCAATTATGGTTGCATTACTGCAACTACGGTTCGTACGAGACTCGAACTCGTGATCTCCTGCGTGACAGGCAGGCGTCTTAAACCGGACTGGACCAACGAACCAAAAGTGGAAGATACAGGGCTCGAACCTGTGACCCTCTGCTTGTAAGGCAGACGCTCTCCCAACTGAGCTAATCTTCCAAAATGAGTGACCCGCACGGGATTCGAACCCATGTTACTGCCGTGAAAGGGCAGTGTCTTAACCACTTGACCAGCGGGTCATTACTAGATACGGAGAGTGAGGGATTCGAACCCTCGAAACAGGCTTTTACCCGTTTACATCATTTCCAATGATGCTCCTTCGGCCTCTCGGACAACTCTCCATAATACTCCGACAGGCGGGCTCGAACCGTCGACAACCTGATTAACAGTCAGGTGCTCTACCAACTGAGCTATGTCGGAATAATCATTTTAAGCTCACAAGACAACTTCAATATAATATCATGAAATTGTCTAAGTTGTCAATCACTTTTTTGTCTGAAGTAATCAAACAACTCGCTCTCAACAACATAAGTTATCTTATCAAGAATGGAGTCACCCGTCAACACCTTTTTTATATTAAAATATCCTTAATTCTGCTTTTTCCCCGTTGTTATTTGCTAAAATAAGGGAAAGACAAATTTTAGAATGGAGTTTACGCATGAATTTAATCATCGACTTTTTTTTACATATCGATAAACATTTAGTTTATTTAGTTAATATCTTTGGTAATTGGACGTATTTAATTCTGTTCCTCATTATCTTTGTGGAGACTGGAGCCGTAATTTTACCGTTTCTACCGGGAGACTCCCTTCTCTTTGCCGCTGCTGCTCTAGCTGCTAATCCTCAATACGGATTACACATTTGGATTTTTGTATTTTCTTTCCTACTAGCATCAATCTTAGGAGATTCACTCAACTTCATGATTGGGCGCAAGGTCGGAATGAAAATTACTAAGAATCGCTTTTTAGGTCGTTTCATTAAAGAAAAGGATCTAGAACGCGCCCGATCTTTCTTTGATAAGTATGGAGCAATTGCAATTTTCATTGCCCGTTTCATTCCGATTGTACGGACTTTTGCTCCCTTTGTGGCTGCTAGTAGTGACTACAGTTACCAAAAATTCATTAAATATAACCTAGCCGCTTGCTTTGCCTGGGTAATTCTTTGCTGTGGTGGTGGCTACTTCTTTGGAAACATTCCCTTCGTTCAAGAGCACTTCTCCGTAGTTGTCATTTCCATTATCGGAATTTCCTTAATTCCAGCGGTAATTGGAATGCTTAAGGAACGCTATTCAACTAAATAAACTAAAAAGACGAGTTCTTAGTTCAAGAACTCGTCTTTTTTAGTTGATAATAACCTACTAGCCGTAGACTTAATAGTCCCCCTAAAAATGTCACCACGACTAATGCAAACGCCGCTCCAAAGTACTGATCTGGCAAAACGTTAATAATTGGATCAATTTGGGGATTAAAAATCCACGTTTGTCTTTGAAATATCAGGCGATGAAAATAAATAAAACAGTCCTGAAAGTCGAGTAACAAAAAAAAGCTAATGACCCCAATTACAATCATTGTAACGTCTAAGAGGCTTTCTAAGCGCCAAATTTGCCGATAAATTTTTTGCTTAAAGCAAGCCCAAGCCAGCCAACTACTCAACAGTAAAAAAACTAGTTCAATTTTTTCAACTAACTGCTTCACATCATAAAAATGAGATTGAGCTGCTGGAGACAACCGATAGAAGTGCAGATTCATTTGATTTTTCCAGGGAAATTGGATGTAAGTAACCATTTGGTGAAAGTTATCCATTAAAACCCTCGTTGACACATGAAATTGCTGATTTAAATGTAAACCAAGCACACACAGATGGTACAAACAGCCTGAATTAATTCCAACAATGATGGCAAACCCGAAAAACCAACTGAGTAATAAACAGTACCCCATCATTAGTCGCCAATCAAATTTTCCAATCATCGAAACTCTCGATTTCATGTGTTGGTTGGATGTCTTCTTGATGAACTTCATCCGGATGTGAAACACCTGTGTATACCAATAAAGTGTCAATTCCCGCCTTGATCCCAGCTTTAATGTCTGTTTGGTAGTTATCCCCCACCATCACTACTTGATCAGTTGAAAGCTGTAACAACTTAATCGCATTTTTAATAATCAGGTCATTGGGTTTCCCAATTAAAATCGGATCAACCTGGGTAGCATAGCGAAGCAAATCAATAATTGAACCCGCCCCCGGCAGCTTCCCTCGTTCGGTGGGAATTAACGTATCTGCATTAGTCCCAATAAAACGGGCCCCATTTTGAATTGCTAAGGCCGCCTGAGCCACTTTTTCATAGGTTAAATCATAATCTAAAGCAGCAACAACATACGCCGGTTGGGAAGAGAATACGTCAAATCCAGCTAAACTAATCAAACTTTTTAAGTCTGGTTCTCCAATGACGTTGGCAGTTAGAGGAAGCTTTCGTTTGTGAGCGTCATCCTTCATGTATTCCGCAGTCGCCATTCCCGCGGTATAAACATTACTTTCTTGTACATGAATATCATGGTTAACCGCTAAATTAGCAACCACTTCGGCCGGTTTTTTCGTAGTATTATTAGTCACAAATAAAAAGGGAATCTCATGTGCTTGCAGTCGGGCAATAAACCGACGGGCCGCAGGAATTTGAATTTTTCCTTGGTAGACGGTTCCGTCTAAATCAATTAGGTAACCTCGATAGTTTGCCATCATTAATCCTCACTTCTCTGGCGAATGGTAAATTGACGTTTCCGCCGGTGTTTTCCAGGTTGAAAGGATTTTGCCGGCCGATTTTGATTACGAGAACGATTCGTAGTTCGTTTCCTCTTACCATGCTTCTCTTTAAGTCGCGAACTAATTTGGTAATTATTAGTCCGTGGTCCCACTGATTTAACTACCGGATCCAAATTTTTAATAATAAAGTAATTAGTCCCCAAATTAGCTACTTCGAGTAAATAATCCTGAATGGTTCGGTAGCGTAATTCCTCACTGACGTTGCGATCGTCTCGATAAAATCCAGCCAGCCGTAACTGTCCATAACCCCAGTCACCGACGATGTAATCATAATGGGTGAAAATTCCGTTAAAACGATTACTAAATTCCCCGAGGTCAAAGGCATCACGAACGTTAGTTTCAATTACGTATAGATGTCCATTAATATTAAGCGTTGTTTCATCCACACGTTGAATTTCAGCGTAAGGGGTCCGCTCTTCCTTGCGCTGTTCAATTAAATCTTCAATTTGACTGTGATCCATGCTGTCCTCCTTGAATTGGGTAGTGACGTTTCAGATAAGCGGCCAAAACATCCTTGAGAGTTTTATCAAAATAAATGGTATTCTCTCCCACCACATCGATAGTTGGGAAAAAGGGAATGAATTGATAATGATCTAACAAACCAATTTCATACTGCTGCTGTGGGTCAACTAGTTCATCATGCCACATTAATTGATTTTGCTCGTTAAAATGGACTTCTAGGGCCTCTAAGCGACCAAATTGACTTCCCCGAAAGCCCATCCCCTTTTGCGGAAAAGCAATTAAAAAGTTCCGATTTTTGCGCATTTCCATCATTAACCGCCATAAATCATATCCCCAGAGTTTAGT
The DNA here is from genome assembly GCF_024029435.1 of Fructilactobacillus hinvesii. Lineage (NCBI taxonomy): Bacteria > Bacillati > Bacillota > Bacilli > Lactobacillales > Lactobacillaceae > Fructilactobacillus > Fructilactobacillus hinvesii. Next base: position 1,145,217 of record NZ_CP097118.1, read on the forward strand.
TTTCATGACATGAATGTTGTGTGGTAAAATCCGTTGAATTTGTTCCATATTAACAACGCCCGCCGGAAGATCATGTAAAAAGAGCCCCGTATTCAAAACAGCGGCCTTAACTCCAATACTCTCTGCAACGGCACGTAATCCCAATTGCACTAACGGATTATCATCGACAAAAGAGGTCTTAAAAGAATGCGGCAACTGCGCCACTTGTTGTTTCGCTAGTAAATTCCGCCCTGTTTCCCGCCACTGGCGCACTTGGACTTGATCCAGAGAATCAGCAACTAACGGAGCAGTGGGAATCACCCGAGCAGCTCGCTTTTGCACCTGGTGATTTTCCACTGTAAAGGTAATTTCTCCCACATAATGACCCCATTTTTCGGCTGCGGTCAGAAGCGTTTGCTTTCGTAATTCTCCTTGTACCAGTAAATGATGGGTATGGCCACCAATCACAATGGAAATTTCTGGAAATTGATCGGCAATTTGGCGGTCTTGATTAATTCCCAGGTGAGATAACAAAATTAAAACATCATATTGCCCCTGCCATTGTTCCAAACATTTGGTAATGGTGGGAAAAACAGGCTTGGGAATCCATCCCATAAAGCGAAAAGTTGGATATGGAAAGGTTAATCCCATAAACCGAATTCGGGTGCCATCGGCAAGCTGATAGTCTACAAACGGATAAGTCCACCGTGGTGCTTTCCCGGTTTTAGCATCTAAAACATTGTCCAAAACAATGGGGAAATTAGCGTGATCATACAAATGACTGAGTTCTTCATGTGAGGTAGTTAAAGCCTCATTATTACCAATTGTCGCCACATGATAATGAATCTGATTTAAAAGTTTGATGTTAGCTTGTCCACCAGTGGCATCTGTTAACGGTTCAAACCGATCAATTGCATCACCATCATCAACCCGAAACACGGTATACCCTTGTTTTTCCAATTCCACGGTTCTCGTTTTCATCAGTTGGATAATTTGGGGGAAATTTTCAAAATGAGAATGTAAATCATTCGTGTGTAAAATTGCAACTTTTGTTTTCACGTTTTAACCTCTAATCGTCAAACTTCAATCTATTCACATTCTAACATTGATTTCTAATTCTTTTGTAACTAAAAATCCACTTCGTTTCAAACGAAACAAAGCGGATTTAATTAAGAGTTAGCTAGTCGTTCTGGTTCGATAAAAATCAAAAAGATACATCCCCACGAGCCAAACTACCGATCCAATTAACGCAATCAGAGTTTGCGTCTGGAAGAGCAAGATAATGGCTACAAAAATCATAAAGAAAATTGTAAAGAAATTAGCGTATGGGAAAAACGGCATTTTAAACGTCAGCTGGCTAGTTTCAGCTGGAGTTAATTGTTGCCGATATTGATAATGAGCCACCACAATTAACGACCAAATGAACAAGAAACAAGTCGTGGCCACACTAGAAATAAAATCAAAAACCCCACTTGGAACAATGATATCTAAGATGACAGATAACCCAATCATAACCGTGGAAAAGAAAATGGCATTCGTAGGTAAACCGCGGTGAGAAAGTTTCCCAAGATGCTGACCCAGTCGATTTCCTGATTTTTGGGTTAATGAGTAAAGCATTCGTCCTGTGGTAAAAATAGCACTATTACAGGAAGAAGCAGCCGCCGTTAGTACCACAAAGTTAATGATGGCAGCGGCTGGTCGAATCCCTAATCCTTGAAAGACCTGGACAAATGGACTTGAAGACGGAGAAATGTATTGCCAAGGGAAAATACACATCAACGCTAATAATGACCCTACGTAAAAGAGAATAATTCGAACCGGGACGTCATTAATACACTTTGGAATGATGGTCTGGGGATCTTTCGTTTCAGACGCCGTCATTCCAATCATTTCAATTCCCACAAAACTAAATACCACCATTTGAAACGATAAAAAGAAGCCAGTTAAGCCATGCGGGAAGAAGTTGCCATTCGTAAGATTAGTCACGCTAGCATAGCCAACGGGTGTTTTATAATGAATTGCTACTAAAACAACTCCAGTTAAAATTAGTAACAAAATGGCAACCACTTTAATAATTGCAAACCAGAATTCAGTTTCTCCAAACGCTGACACCGTAATTGAATTCATTAAGAAGAGAATTACTAATAAAAATAGTCCCGTTACCCAGATTGGTAATTTCGGATACCAAAACTGCATGTATAAACCAGCAGCAGTAACCTCAGCCATGGCAATCGTAATCCAGCAGACTAAATACGTCCACCCGGCAACAAATCCCGTTTTGGGTCCTAAATACTGCTCAATAAAATCAATAAAGGAAACACTTTTCGTATTAGAAAGTAATAACTCACCGAGTGCCCGCATTAAGAAAAAGCACGCAATCCCAGCAATTAAATAAGCTAAAAGCAGTGAGGGTCCCGCCAAGTGAATTGATTTACCAGCACCAAGGAACAGCCCCGTCCCAATGGTTCCTCCAAGGGCAATTAACTGTACATGTCGACTTTTTAATCCCCGGTTCATCTCAGGGGCTGCTTGGTTATCTTTACTCACGACTGACATCCTTTCATCTAGTGAAAATCTTAATTAACTCGATTATACCCAATTCGTGAACATCTGTCTAAGTAAAATAAGTATAAAAAAAAAGGAAGTTCCGCTAAGAACCTCCCTTTCAAACTTAATTATTTATTTTGTTCTGCTAACGAAACAACGTCACGAACAATCATCAATTCTTCGTTAGTTGGAACTAACAGGGTTTTAATCTTGGAGCCAGCGGCACTCAAGTCTCGTTCCACCCCGCGAACGTTGTTCTTTTCTTCGTCAACGCCAATTCCAAAGTAGTGAAGTTGATCCGTAACTTCTTTACGAACCGTAATACTGTTTTCACCAACTCCAGCGGTAAAGACGATTGCGTCTGCACCACCCAATTCTGCGAGGTAAGTTCCGATGTAACGTACAATCCGGTTAACGTACATTTCTCGAGCAACTTTAGCCCGGTGATTAGTGTCTTGGGCAGCTTCTACATCCCGCATGTCGGCAGAAACACCAGAAATTCCCAGTAACCCAGATTTTTGGTTCAAGACCTTAATCATGTCTTCAATGTTTGTCATTCCTTCTTTTTCCATTACGTAAGCTAATAAAGAAGGATCAACGTCCCCAGATCTAGTTGCCATTGTAACTCCAGTTACTGGGGTAAAGCCCATCGAAGTATCATAAGATTTCCCGTTTTTAATGGCACAAATGGAAGCACCAGCTCCTAAGTGCATCACGATTAACTTCAAATCTTCTAACGGCTTTCCCAGAATTTCAGCTGTCCGCTGCGAAACATACCGATAACTAATTCCATGAGCTCCGTACTTACGAGCTTTATATTTTTCGTAATATTCGTATGGAAGACTGTATAAGTAATTCTTTTCTGGAATGGTAGAGTGAAAGGACGTATCAAACACTGCGACACTGATCACGTTTGGTAGGATTTTCTTAAAGGCTTTGATCCCTAAAACATTAGCTGGTTCATGTAAAGGAGCAAATTCGCTTAAACTTTCAATTTTTTGCAAAACTTCCGGGGTAATCACTACCGAACGGTCAAAGTATTCTCCTCCGGCAACAACCCGGTGTCCTACCCCGTTAATTTCGTTATAATCACTAATAATCTGTAAGTCTAACAATTGATCCAATAAAATTTGGATGGCAGCTTCGTGATCTTTAACTTCCGTTACATTTTCATATTTTTGGCCATCACCGTACTTAATGGTAACGTGGGCATCTGGCAGTGCAATTCGTTCGATTACTCCTTCTGCCACTACTTCTTCAGCAGGCATCTCAAATAATTTGAATTTTAACGTCGAACTTCCAGCATTAACCGCAATTACTTTACTCATAATGATCTCCTTATTGCTCTTTTTTCAGTAAATCTTGTTCTTCCCATTCCACAATTTCTGCTAAAAATCGTTGAAATGCATCTGGATCCTTAAATGAAGGAAACTCCCCGAGCATGACCTGCCCGACTTGCTGTGCTCCATGGCCTTGCTTTTGGACAATCATGATGGCTTTTTGTGCTGCTTGATTCTGGAATAATTCTCCAGGCAGATTAAGGATTCCCTGTAAGTATACATTATCCTGCATCCATTTTAACAGTCCCTTAGTTTCAGGACTCTGAAACAGCCCACTTGGAACTAGAAAAACCCCAAATCCACCGGGAACCAGATAATTAATGGCCTGTTCCATCAAGAGATGATGAACGTACGAATGTCCCTCGTTTGCGCGAGTGGCAAAGTGCTGAGCCCGCTCGTCAACCGGATAGTAACCAACGGGCAAATCAGATACCACTAAATCAACTGGTTCGGTTGGTAATTCGTCCAAAGCATCCTGATGAACTAGTTCTAAATCTAGACCTTGCATTTGAGCACTAATACTAGCTACAGAGATTAAAGAATCGTCGTTATCGATTCCAATTCCAGAAACTTGCTCATGCGCTTCCTGGTGCAGTTGATTCATCACTGCCGTCAATAAGTTGGCTGAGCCAACCGCTGGATCAAGGATTTTGACACGTTGTTGTTTCTTTACCAGCCGAATCGCCAAGTACCCCATTGTGTACGCAATGGTATCCGGCGTGATTTGATGGATTGCTTGAATTCGATCCACTTTAATCGCCTTAATCATTGCCATCTGGATTGCTTTTCGAATGGTGGTCGCATCTAGTTCGTGGTAATCGACCTGCTTGTATAAATCGCTCAGTGCTTGAACCTGATGTTCATTAGGAACTCCATTTTCGACGCGGACTTGATTATCATCAATCATATTGTCAGCTGTCTCAATCAAGGCATCCAGATAAGAAGTATCCAGTGCTTGCTTTAAAAGCTCGGCTGATTGGTCAAAAACTTGAAATAATTCTGTTGTTTGTTCTTCTGTCACATAATCAGCTCCTTTGGTGGGCTTCACCTATGACAATAGTACCGAATCACCCCTATCATTTCAAGATTAACCACGGCTAATCTGAATTTGGTGCTGATAATATTTAATCCGCGTTTGATTACTCTCAATGTACATGTTTGTCATTTGCGATTGGTACAGTAAAATCGTTCCAATCAAAACTAAAAAACAGATTGAAATAAAGGTTAAATTACCGAGACGCCAACGGTGCGTGCGCTTCATACCACTTTCCTCCCATTAAAATTTTAATGATCAGCCATTGCTGGTGCACGGAAAATTCTGTTTTTTGAACGTCCATTAACAGGGGCATGTAGCCGCCTTGACTGGTTCGTAATTTAACCGTTTGCTTAGAAACTAACAGATAGTAGCGCTGTTGCTCGGTTTGACTAGTTAGTTGAACCGCTTCTGCCGTGCAATGATCCACTTTAAATTGGAAGTGGTGCGACTCTAAAACATCAACGAAACGATAAAACTGGAGGGTTTGGTTTTGAACATTAACATCCGTTCGCATCAACCTAGATGTCATTAGCATTAAACTAATGCCAACTGCAATCAATCCAAGTGAAACTACCGTTTCAATCAACGTAAATCCCAGCCGTTTAGACTTCAATTTTCAGACCCGTACGCTGTTCATACGCTTTTCGAACAATTTTTAGTTGTGTGTCACAATCATGTGTTCGTTGATGAATTGTTTGGACCGTTTCAAAGTAAAAAAGACTTCCAGCGCAAATTACCAACAGGCCTACCAACGAATCGGCCAATGTAATTCCCTTACGCATTCGTTTTATGTTGTTCATTTACATAGCTCCCCCATCCCAATTGGAATTTTTGCCAAATTTCGGTCCGGCTCGCAGTAGACAGCCAACGCAAAGTTTGTGGCTTCACATATCCTTGATCAGTAATTTTAACCTCATACCAACGGACCGGACTTAGTCCCGGCGGCAGGTTAATTCTTTTTTGAAACTGGTTTCCATGATTGTAACTACGAAAAATAATTTGATCATGGGGGACAAATGTCACCGTAGCAGGCGTCTGCTTTTGGCGCGCTAATACTATTGTTCGATTCCATGTATTGGCAAAATCATGCCAAAAGGCAGTTTCTGTAACGGTGGCATCATTAAACCAGCGGACTCCTACCGTTAATGTTATTAGGGTGAATGAAGTTAATCCGAGGACAATTAAACTTTCTAACAGGGTGAATCCCATTCTTTTATTTTTGGTACGCATGGTTCCCCTCAATCACAATGCTTTCGGACTGGGCCTGTTGTACCTGTTTATCAGTAAGATAGTGATGTTCAACTAACTTAGGAAAGGTTACATTCGGATCCCCTTCTTCATCACTATAGGAATCAATTTGCGTTTGAACCATGGAAGTCATTGCAGAGCCATGAACGGAACGTGCGTGTTTTTTCTGGCTACCAAGGTTAGGAATGATTATCAAGATTAATAAAGAAATGATAAACAACACAATTGTCATCTCAATTAGAGTAAAACCTTTTCTTAGTTTAGTGATCATCAGTAGATTCCTTTCATTGCTTCATACATTGGCATCAACATCTGTAAGTAGGTGATAAAAATTAGTGCTCCAATTGCTAGGAATGACAATGGCTGAATGAGTTTAATCAGCGTGTCAGAGCTCTGCATTAGGCGTTGAAAATAGAGCTCACTTAACGCCAATAAATTTTGGCTAACTTGTTCTTGTTCACTTCCATTTTCTAAAAAAGTTACCATTTCGGGCGCAATGAAGTGATACTGAGCCAAACCTGCTTGCAGTCCATAACCACGCTGAATGGACTGTTCCACGCGCTCCCCCATTTCCCACAAGAGACTCTTCGTTTCAAACTGATGAAACACAAGGATTATTTGGTGTAAATCTAATCCGTTTTTAAACATCAACGCGAGGTTGTTTGCTACGTAATACGCATAGTAATTGCGAAAGAGCCGCCCAACTAGGGGCAATTTGACCAATAACTCTGCCCGTCGAATGCCTGTGACTCGTTTAAACAGAAAAAACAACAATCCAACCCCCAACACTAAAATCATTCCACCAACCCACCACCAGGGAAATGAAGTTCCTTGTGGGGTTTGGTTGGGCAATAAACTGGACGTTTGCGGCATGATTACGAGTTTGATAATCACGACCATCATAACTAACAACCCCACTAAAATTAGTGGATAGGTGACTAACGCTTTAATTTTTTGCCGTTGCTTCATTGTTAGTTGAATAAAGCGACTAATATCCAGCATGCCACTAATTACGTCGCCATGCTCATCAGCAATTCGCAGTTGTTGGTACAGATCCGACGTCAGAAAAAATCGCATTGAAGCTGACAGGTTTTGTCCCGCATCCAGTTGTTCCCGAATTTTTCGAATTAGTTTAGCATCGATGGGCGTGGTAGTTTCCATAAAATTTAAACTTTCCATCAAAGAAAATCCATTCCGAATCAATTCTGATAACGAAGCAAACAAGGCAGCTTGCTTTTTTAACGAAATAGACTGCTTATCATCCATTTTCAAACTTTTGAAAACATTCATTAGTAATCACTCCCTGCTGCTTAACGCGCTGAATTTCAGTTTGCCAGCTAACTTCAGCCGTTTGTGAGCGTACATTGCTTCGAAAAGCAACTAACGCTTTCGTATCCGTACTAGTGCTTGGCAATAATCGTTGATAAACGGTTGCGGTCAACGCTGCTTGACATTGGGCTTTGGTAACATTCAGGTCTAATAAGCGTTCCTCAATTCCTGCCAAATTTTTATCGTGAATGGTACTAAGGACCAAGTGCCCCGATAAAGCGGCTCGAATCGCAATTTGAGCTGTTTCTTGATCCCGAATCTCTCCAATGATAAAAACATCAGGACGTTGTCGTAGACCAACTTTAAGTAGATTAGAGTAAGTCATTCCCGCTTGCTCATTCACTTCTAACTGTAAAAAACGTTCCTCAAAAATTTCAACGGGATCTTCAATCGCCATGATCATATCGGTGATAGGCAGGGAGCGAGCGAGTTCATAAATCGTGGTTGTTTTGCCAGATCCAGTAGGACCAGCAAACAATAAGAGCCCTCGGTGCTGCGTCAGCTGTTGTAACTGGTTCAGCACTTGAGGATTAAAAAACTGACAGTGACGTTGATCACCATCATAAATAATTCGCAATACCAATGCTTCATGTTGATTAAAGCTGCCGACCGTTGCCAATCGGATCCGTAAATTGCGGTTTAATCCCCGTAAGCGAAGCGCCCCTAGCTGCGGTCTCCGTTTCTCTGCAATGGACATTCCTCCTCTATATTTACAGTAGGTTAAAACCCGTTGAGCAGTTGCATGATCCAACTCCGATAGTTGAATCACCCCTTGCAACGTATGCATCTTCACTTCGTAATTTTGACTTTTAGGTAAAAAATAGACATCTGAAGCTCGTTTTTCTAACGCAAACGTCATAATCTCTTGAAATAGTTGCTTAATTTCCATGCTCATTCACATCCTTTGTCTGTAAATACGCAAAAAAAGCCGCAACCTTCGTTAAGATTGCGACTTTTCGTAACTATTTAATTATTATTCGACATCTTCTGGTAAAACTGCTGCTTCGTAAACGTCTTGAACGTCATCATTATCTGATAATTCGTCAATTAAGCCCGTGTACTGAGCAACTTTATCTTCTGGAACTTCCGTCGTAGTTTGTGGGAACAAACGTACCTCAGAATTATCCAGTTGATATCCAGCTTCTTGTAAAGCATCTCGAACGGCAGTCATACTGCTTGGTTCAGTAAAAATTTGATATTCATCTGCAGTGGCCTTCATGTCATCTGCACCAGCATCTAATGCGGCCATTAACATCGAATCTTCATCATCATCAGTTTGATCCCGTAAAACTACAATGTAGCCCTTTCGATCAAACATGTAAGAAACTGAACCGTTTGTTCCTAATGAACCGCCGTGGTGAGAGAAAGCAGATCGAACTGCAGCAGCAGTCCGGTTCTTGTTATCAGTTAAAGTGGATACCATTACGGCCGTTCCACCAGGTCCATAACCTTCGTAGGTTACTTCTTCGAACTTGGCTCCACCAACTCCAGAAGCCTTGTCCAAAGCCCGTTGAACGTTATCCTTAGGCATATTAGCTGCCCGTGCTTTTTCTAATTCTAGCCGTAATTGGGGGTTCCCATCCGGGTCAACTCCACCAGCTTTAGCGGCTTGATATAAGTTTCTAGAAATCTTTTGGAAAATTTTTCCTCGCTTAGCATCTTGAGCGTTTTTACGGCCCTGAATGTTATGCCATTTTGAATGTCCTGACATTTTAAAGCACTCCTTCCGTAATTCGAAATTAACATTATCAATTATAGCAACAACCGTTGCTATAAGCAACTTACGCGCTTTTAGTTGAACCGCGTTGCTTCATTCCAAAGGGAAGTAAAACTTGTTTTTGCTCAACATCATCATTATCCATTAATTTTGTCAACAACCGCATTGATACAGCCCCAACATCGTATAACGGCTGCGTAATTGTTGACAAAGTCGGCCGTGTCATTTCTGTGATCTTGGTATTATCACTTGTTGCAATCTCAAATTGTTCAGGGACATTGACCCCCCGATCGTTCATTCCGTTCATAATACCAGCCGCAGCATCATCGTTACTAACCATCGCCGCTGTCGCTTGTTGTGCCAATAACTTGTCACACAGTTCGTAACCATCATCGTAATCAGTGGCTTCAAAAAGCAAATCTGCAACAAACGGTAAATTATGTTCTTGTAAAGCTTCCCGATAGCCAGGAAGACGAAAAGCTTGATTAATTGCTCGCTTTAAATCACCAGCAACAAAAGCGATTCGTTGATTTCCTGTCTTCACAAGTTCATTCACCTGACTATGCACAGCTTGCTGGTAGTCAATGTTAACGTTTGGAAAATCATTCTGCGGATCAACTGATCCGGCTAAAACAACTGGGATGCGTTCTTCCTTAAATTCATCTCGAACTGCTGGACTAAGTTCATTACCCATAAAGATGATTCCATCGACCTGCTTTGAGTACAACGTGTTGAGTGCTTTGACTTCCTTTTTTTCATCACCATCAGAATTAGTCAAAATAATGTTATATTGATACATTTCGGCAATATCATCAATTCCCCGGGCAAGTGCTGCAAAGTAAGAATTCGTAACGTTTGGAATGATTACTCCAACCGTTGTCGTTTTTTTACTAGCCAGCCCTCGCGCAACATCATTCGGCCGATAATTAAGGCGTTTGACTACTTCCATCACCTTTTTTTCCGTCGCAGGTTTTACGTTATGATTGTGGTTAACCACACGCGAAACCGTTGCCATAGAGACTTGCGCCTCACGTGCTACATCATAAATGGTCACCGTTTGTTTCTTTTTCAAAGCACTCCCTCTTTTCTAAAGTACATCTCCTTTTAGGATAGCAAAGAAACCGTTTTCATTCAAGCAATTAGCCAATAAAAAAAGCCCGCTAATGGGCTTTTCTTTTTAAGAATTAATTTCCTTACTTTTGGTGATCAGCACGGTCTGAACCTTTTTCATCATCACTATTTTGAGGTGCAAAAGCATCATCCATATCAACCGTAATGTCATCAGTTTCGTCTGATTTTTCTTCATCAGTTAGCGGCTGTTTAGCAACCGGTAGGGTGTTTAAGTAACCTTGTAACTGGTTTAAATCATCCTTTAAATCATTTAACTTATCACTAACTTTATCCGAAGTATCAGCTAATGAATCACGATAATCAGTTACCTTATCGTTAACCATTTCACGGGCATCTGCTAACGCATCAGCTGCATAAAAGGCATAGTCAACCGCACGATCCTTAGCATCTTCTGCTGTTTCTAAAACGTGTTTGCGAACTTCAGCTTCTTTTTCAGCATCTAACGTCCGAAACGCTAAGTATGCCGCTGCTCCACCTAAAACGCCGCCTAACAATAAACCTTTTTTCGTATCCATTGTATTTTCTCCTAAATTTTAAGTGCTTATTTCTTATCTTTTGCCACTTTAGCTGCTTTTTGATCCTTCTTCTTAGCGAAATGTTTTGAAATTTGGTTCGTTGCAATTCCTAAAATGGAAGTTTTAGTAAATAATTGCACCCGATTTTTAATATTTTCAATTGTTGCTCGAGTCCCATTGTTAACGTCTGAAACAGTTGTTCCTAGGTCAGCAGCTGCTTGAAATACCGGATCAACTTGGTCTAACTTGGCATTCACGTTGGTTAATAACTCGTCTGCTTGGTGACTAAGGGTGTCAATGTTGTCAGTTACTTTTTCCAAGTTTTGAGAAACGCCATCCAAAACCTTCACCGTATGCACTAAAGTAACACATAAAAAGATTACTAACAGTAAAAATGCTAACGCAGCAATCAAAGCTGCAATTCCTCCAATTGTCATAACTTACCTCCTAGATGGTTTCTAACAGGTTAAGAATAGCATTAATCATAATTTAAAACAATCTTAATCTAATTTTACACGTGATAATTCTTTAATTTAACGGGGTGAGTTTGCTAAAATGAAAGAATGAAATACACTAAAAAGGAGCTTGCTTATGCAGTTAATCACATTAGCTAGTCAAACTTCAGCTAATTTAGTCCAATATACTAATAATACCGTCATTAACCGGTACTTAAATAATTTTGATTGGAATAAAATTGTCGCTGATCTGACTTCTAAAATTGTTACGATTATTTTACTTTCGATTCTGTTTCTAGTTATTGCTAAGGTCGGAAAAAGCATTATCTATCATGTTTTCCATCATCGCGATCTCAAAAAGCAACAACAATCCACTCTAACTAATGATCCAGGCCGAAAACGAAACAAAACAATCTATAGTTTATTAGAAAATGCTTATAACTATATCGTGCTATTCTTCTGGCTATACTCAATTCTTTCAGTAATGGGAATTCCGGTTGGAACTCTCATTGCTGGGGCTGGAATTTTTAGTTTAGCCATTGGGCTTGGAGCACAAGGATTCGTCAGCGATATTGTTAGTGGATTTTTCATTCTTTCCGAACGCCAAATCGAAGTCGGCGAACACGTCAAAATTAATGGGATTGATGGATTTGTGGCAGCCGTGGGATTGCGGACCACTCAAGTTAGAAGTGCCACGGGAACCGTCAACTTTATTCCTAATCGCAATATCTCCACGATTTCCAATCTATCTCGTGGTAATTTAACTTCCCTCGTTGACATTCGTATTACTCCAGAGGCTCCTATCAAAAAAATTGAATCAATTATGCAAGACGTTAATGAGAAAAAGAAGGGTTCTAACTCTGATGTAATTGGTGATCCACTTGTGTTTGGAACAGTATACCTGGCAGATGGATCGTTAGCGGTTGAAGCCTGCATCACTTGTAAAAACGGCACTGAAGATGATGTCCAAGCTGAATACCTACAGGCTTACCTCACCGCCCTGCAGGAAGCTGGGATTGATTTACCTCTCTCTCCTCAAACCGTTCAACCACCACAAAAACCAACTGCTCCAGCTAGTACTCAAGTTACAACCCCAATTAAAACTAAATAAAAATAATCCTACTTTGAGACAAAGTAGGATTATTTTTTTACCACCAGTAATTTAAAACTTGTTGTAATTTTTCGAGTGCACGCCCCCGATGGCTAACTTGATTCTTCTCGTCATCGGTCAGCTCAGCCAGTGTTTTTTGTAAAGTGGGCACATAAAATAATGGATCATAGCCAAAACCATTGTTACCCCGGGGTTTCGTTAAAATTTCTCCAGATACGATTCCCGTCACGTGTAATTTTTCTCCCGTTGGTTTCATAATAACTAACGAAGTGTGGAAATAAGCATTCCGATCATCAGAATGCTGCAACCGTTTTAATAATTTTTGATTATTCGCCTGGTCATCATGATCACCGGCATACCGCGCTGAATAGATTCCTGGTTCCCCGTTAATGGCTGGAACTACTAGTCCAGAATCATCAGCTAGCACCGGCACCTGGAGCGCATTGGCCACCGTTTGAGCCTTAATGGTAGCATTTTCTTCAAACGTTTTCCCATTCTCATCGATTGCCGGAATATTATCAAAATCAGCAATTGATTTAATCGAAAAACCTAATGGTTCAAGCATTTCTTTAAATTCACGAATTTTATTTTGATTATTAGATGCAATTACAATTTCTTTACTAGTCGTCATAATGTTCCAGCTGATCTGGAGTGACCAACTGCACGTCCACCTTTCTATTAAGCCATTGTTCTCCCACTTTTTGAAATCTTTCTGGATCTTTGGATGTATAAAAAGTGTGATCCGGATCCTGTGGTCCTGCTAATAAATCTTGTTGTTGCAATATCCGTTGTGCTTGAGAAACTGTTTCTGCTCCTGGATCAACCAGCGTCACTTTGGAGCCGATTTCGTTTTGAATCAGATCTCTGATGATGGGGAAATGAGTACATCCTAAAACTAGAGTATCAATTCCACTCCCCCGCAACGGTTCTAGCCCTTCTGCGACTAGCTGTCGAACCCGTTCACTGCGATAATCCCCCTGTTCCACCAATGGAATAAAGGTTGGACAAGCAACCTCAACTACTTCTGCCTGTGGCGCGAGCTTTTGAATAGTACTCCGGTAGGCATGACTGTTCACCGTGGCCCGGGTTGCAATTACTCCAATTTTTTGTTGGGAACTTGCCCGAAGTGCTGACCGACTTCCAGCTTCAACAACCCCTAATACGGGAAACGGTAGTGCTTTTTTCAAGGTTGATAACGCTAACGCTGAAGCAGTATTACAAGCAATAATCATCATCTTCGCCTGTTTTTGGGCAAAAAAGCGTCCAATTTGCAACGAATAATCAATTACTTGTTGCGGTTGTTTTTCACCGTAGGGAAGATGAGCTTCATCACCAAAAAAAAGGGTATTTTCCTGTGGCAACTGGGCGAAGGCCGGCTTTAAAATCGTTAGTCCTCCCACTCCAGAGTCCATAAATGCGAGTGGTGCTGTGTTCATTTTTCTCTCCCCTTTCGCTAAATCAATTATACTATAAAGTTGATGAATCTTTTTTCAAATGAACGTTATGATAGAATGGAATGCAAAGTCTTTTTGATTGGAGCAACTAATATTATGAGCAAACAGAACCAAAGCGATTTTAATAAGTATCAAGAACTGAATTCCGATTTAGCTGATTGGAGTACCTATCTTCTCCGTGACGAACTTCTTCCGGATCTTTTAAGTGATGACTTAAGTGATATTTTGTATTGGGCCGGCAAGAACTTAGCCATTAAATTTCCGGTTGCAACTGCCGACGTTCCTGCTTTTTTTGCTGCAAATCGTTGGGGAACCCTGACCAAACAAAAGGAAGCAGGAACAAAGCTCGTCTGGCAATTAAGTGGGACCCCAGTTACTCAGAGATTAAAAATGAATAAAGAGTGCGATTTCATGCTCGAAACGGGCTTTTTGGCTCAAACTCAGGAACAAAATAGCGGGAGCATTTCTGAAGCGGAATCCAAAAAGAAATTAACTGGTCCCATTGAAATCACGGTGGTCACTGATCCCAATCAACCTGCTCCAGAGCAGGCTCCCAATCCAACGGTGGTTTTACCACAAGCTAATCCAGAATAAATAAAAAAGAGGTTGCCGATGTAGCGTCGTCTCCCATCAATTCAAGTTTGACTTAGAGGGAGGTAGCTCAGCTGGGCCTCTTTTTATTTGCGTTTAAATAACCAGTACTGCGTCGGATTTCCTTGTGATAATTGTGAGTGGGTCGCAACTAACCGATAATTCATTTGTAAAACCCGAATTCCTTGACGACCCTGCTTCGTTTGCAAGCTCTTGCCGTGTTGCCAATGCTTGGTCGGCGGAGTAGCAATTACAACCCATTCCACTTGTTTGTGTTGCATAGCGCTAATTCCCGATTCCAACATTGCGGGTAGTTTTTGTTCTGGAATGTTATTTTTTTCAAAATAGTAAACCGTTGGGTATGCACCAGAGGTTAGGTAAAAGCCATTTTCCAAAAAATCAAACGTTAACAGCGTGGGGCGCCCCTGGCTTTGTTGGCGCATCAACTTACCAAACTGAATTTGGGCTGGTACTTGGCGTTTTTTAGTGGGGTGTAAGGTCACAGAAGGATTATTTTTTACCAATCGCGAAGACCACGGGTTAGAGTTAATGATTAGTAATGCCATTAGTAATCCCACGATTTCAAGACTAAAAATCCCAACCGGATGGTAATTCCGTTTCCAAATGTTGGCTTTAATAACAATCTGCTTCAATAAAACTAGCCCTAAAATTGCACATAACAAAATGTCTGGAAAATAAGCTAAATAATAGTACGGACCAAATTGACCACCGTATAAGACCAATACACCATTACTAAGCATCATTGCGATTAACAACCATTTAGTTGGTAAACGCAACAAATGTCGTTGCCAAACAAGAACAGCGATTCCAATGATTACGATTAATCCTAATTCTGGCTGTTCTAAACCTAAAAAGTGAATTAACGCCCCACATGAATGGCCTAATTTCTGCAGTGGTGTTCCATGATTCTTACTGTACAAAGTTAAATTATCAATGAAGTAAACTCGAATAAACGCTGGTAATGCATCTTTCCAGCCAAAGTAGAGCAACCACGGAACCGTACTCACGAGAAAGCCTAAACCGGACCAACCAATCATCAAAAACAGCCCGCGCCATTTTTTTTGCAGCACTAACCACAGCGTTAGGCCGCCAAACAGAGCAATCCAGGTGCCTAACAAGCTATACTTAGCAAAAAAGACGATTCCTACTAATAGCCCTTGAAAAAACCAAGCTAATTTTGGTAATTGGGGCAGCTTTTGATCAAATTGACACACCACTAGCAGTGCACTCAAAATGGCGGGATAAACCCAAAACTCCACCGTTCCTCCATAACTGTAGTAAGGCTCCATTAGTACGAATAAAACGGAGGCCAGTGCAATTCCAACTGCCGTTTTTTGGCTAAACCACAGACTAGCTAATTTCCACGCTGCTAATGTAATCAACCACAAACCCACAATCTCAAAGAGAGCCGCTCCCCAAAAAGTGGTAAAGGAAATTTTACTAGCTAATCCATACAATAGATAAACATAGGGACCCTTTTGTTCAAAAACATCACGATAGGTCACAATTCCGTGCATTAGAGCCTTGCCGACCGTTAAATAATTATTGTTATCACCCGTATAATTAAAATCATACAACGGTGAACTGTACGAAAAAATTCCGATTAAAAGTACGCTCCACCCGAGTAACAACAACATAATCAGGCTGGAGTGGCGCTTGAGCTTTATTTTAGGCATAGTTCGACCTCTTTTAATTTTTCATCTTTAAATATTATACCGTTTTTTGCTAAACTCAGAAGACGGCTAATATCACGAAAAGGAGTTTTAACAGCATGAAAGAATTCAAGGTGCAAACCATCCTTTTAATCGCCATTGCCTTCATCTTGGGAATGAGCGAATTTATTATTATCGGGGTGCTTGGGAACATTGCCAAAACTTTTCACGTAAGTTTTGCCAGTGTGGGCTTTTTGACGACCCTCTTTGCCCTGATCTATGCCATTTCTACCCCAATTTTATCGCTTTTTAATTGGGAAGCATTCTTTAAAAAAGGTCATGAATGTTGTTTTAAGTTGCTTTATTCTTGGTAATCTCATTGCAGCAACTGCGTCTAGTTTCACCCTATTGACAGTGGCTCGGATTATTACTGCACTTGTATCTGGGATTACCATTTCCATTACGATTACCTTCGCTACTCATATTGCTCCCGTGCCAAAGCGGGCTTGGATTGTGGCGTGGGTTTTTTCTGGATTTAGCATTGCTTCTGTCTTTGGTGTGCCCGTAGGTACTTGGTTAAGTGGTTTGTTTGGGTGGCGCCTCATTTTCCTGTTGATTGCAGTTCTAGCCGGGATCATCCTTATCTTGTTTGATTTCTCTTTACCCGGTTCACTTCATCAACAACCCGTTAACCATTTTACCGAACAATTTAAGATTCTTACCGATCATCGTATTCAATTGGGAATTTTGATCCCCATTTTTAATCTTGGTGGGGTCTACGTCGTTTATACCTATGCCACTCCCATTTTAACTGACCACTTTGGTTATAGCCTTACTTTTGTTACGGTTTTCTTGCTGTTATACGGGGTGGCCTCTCTTTTAAGTAATCAGTACAGCGGTAATTTAGCCGCTCACAACGGCTTACAGCGTAGTTTAAAATTTTATTTGCTCCAACTAGGTGCACTTTTAGCGACTTCTTTCTTCTTTAACGTTCCGGGCGCAGTACTAGGTGCCATTTTAATCATGGGATTCACCATCTATCTTGCTGGATCCACCCTCCAACTTTTTTATATGTCGATTGCGGAAACAGATTATCCCCAATCATTAGTGTTGGCGTCTTCATTTAACCCCATTTTTAGTAACGTCGGGATTGCAGTGGGATCAGCTTGCGGTGGTTTAATTGTCGATCACCTAGGGATGTCCGCGCTCGGCTTTGGAGGGGCCGTTTTAACTGCCGGAGGATTACTCACAACTTGGTATCTGACTAAACGCTTTAAGCCAAAATAAAAATGGTGGTTGACAGCCATCTTAATTCAGCCTATACTTTTAAAAAATCTTAAATAAGGGAGTTTTTCTCATGGTTCAGATGTCCGCCAGTTTAATCGCATTATTCATTTTCGTCAGTTTAATTACCCGGCGTGTGGATAATGCAGGACGTCTCTAACCACTGAGAACTTGTTTAAGTCCACACAGATTCAAACAGGAAACTGTGATGGGCTTTTACCTAATGGCCTTTTAAAACCATCCAGTTTCTGCTAGATTCTGGGTGGTTTTTTTCATAAAAAAGGAGGGAGCGCCGCGTTTCAGTTCAGTAACCATCTCCAATTAGGGTTTTGAATCACTAAACCGGAACCCACCAAAACTAGTTGAATTCCTGATTCAAAATTCAACAAGCTTCAAAGGAGGAGCACATGAAAAATATCTTCAAAAAAATGAACGAAAAAGTTGATTTTCGTTTCTACGCCAACAAGGATCAAAAGTTGGAAAAAACGTTGACCGTTAAAGACTTTTTAGCTCTGGGATTAGGAACAATTTTATCAACTTCCATCTTTACCCTTCCCGGGGTTGTGGCCGCTAACTACACGGGACCTGCGGTGGTTATTTCATTCTTACTAGCAGCCGTCGTTGCTGGATTAGTGGCAATGAATTACGCTGAAATGGCTTCGGTTCTGCCGTTTGCGGGTTCTGCCTATTCCTGGATTTCGGTTCTGTTTGGCAAATTCTGGGGTTGGGTGGTTGGTTGGGCGTTGCTGGCCGAATACCTGATTGCCGTAGCTTTCGTAGCTGCCGGATTATCGGCTAACGTCAAGGGGCTAATTTCCCCGCTTGGGTGGAAACTGCCCAATGCAATTGCCAATCCACTAGGCACTAATGGTGGAATTTTTGACTTAATTGCAGTAATCGTGGTCGCACTAGTGACCTTTATCCTACTACGTGGTGATTCGCAAACAACGAAAGTCGCAAACGTTTTGGTAATTTTAAAGCTACTTGCAATTGTTACCTTCGTTGTTGTAGGGGCAACGGCAATCAAAGCTCAAAACTACGTTCCTTTCTTTCCCAAACCACATATGAATGCTGATGGAACCATGTTTGGGGGTTGGCAAGGAATTTATGCCGGAATTTCAACTATCTTTCTATCTTACATTGGCTTTGATTCCATCGCCGCTAACTCTGCGGAAGCTAAAAACCCCCAAAAAACGATGCCACGTGGAATCATTGGCTCCCTTATCATTGGAACCATGTTTTTCGTTGCTGTTTCATTGGTATTAGTGGGGATGTTTAAATACAGCATGTACGCTGGAAACGCTGAACCAGTTGGTTGGGCTCTTCGACAGGAAGGTCACGTTATCATCGCTTCCGTCGTTCAAGCAATTGCCGTGGTTGGAATGTTAGTTGCTTTAATTGGAATGATGATGGCCGGTTCCCGGTTGATTTACTCCTTTGGACGTGACAAGATGCTTCCAAAGGGATTGGGCAAACTGAACGGGAAAAACATTCCCGCCAACGCCCTCTGGATTATTACCATTGTTGGGATTGTAATGGGAGCCATCTTCCCATTTACTTTCTTGGCCCAATTGATTTCTGCCGGAACACTGATTGCCTTTATGGCTGTTTCTCTGGCCATGTATCCATTGCGAAAACGGGAAGGAAAAACGTTACCAAACGCTGCTTACCAGCAACCATTCTTCCCCGTTCTCCCAATCTTAGGGTTCTTGGGTTCCCTAGCCGTCTTTCTGGGACTTGATATCCAAGCTAAGATTTACTCCATTGTTTGGTTCTTAATTGGAGTAATAATTTACTTTGCTTATGGTTACCGTAACTCTGATTCGGAACTCCCCGCTGAAAGCGATAAGGAAATCGAAGAAAATCTATAGGAAAAGGAGACGTTTTTAGTCTCCTTTTTTCTTTTTCATAATATAATGAATGTGAAGTAATGATCGAGGAAGAAGTGATTAGATGAGTAAAAAAGAAGTCATCGCCGCTGGATTAGTATTAATTATGCTTTTCTGTTTATTATTACAGGGAATCAGCTACCTAGTGAGTGCCGGAAAGCTCTCCCCTAAGCAAGAGCGGTTTAATCACTTTTTAGAGAATATCTACTGTCTCTGTTT
The DNA here is from genome assembly GCF_024029435.1 of Fructilactobacillus hinvesii. Lineage (NCBI taxonomy): Bacteria > Bacillati > Bacillota > Bacilli > Lactobacillales > Lactobacillaceae > Fructilactobacillus > Fructilactobacillus hinvesii. The sequence goes on from NZ_CP097118.1 coordinate 1,164,735, forward strand.
ATTTGGAATTGGCATTCTCGTCGTCATGATTGCCATTGTTCATGATCAGACTCCATAAAAAAAGGAAGCTCATGCTGAGCTTCCTTTTTCGTTAGGCCGTGTAATTAGCCAACGTCTTTTGTAATTGAGCCTTGGGGTGATATCCCACAACTTGGTCAACTACTTTACCATCTTGCAGGATTAACAAAGTTGGAATACTCATGATTCCAAATTGTCCCGCCGTTTGTTGGTTATCGTCCACGTTCATTTTGCAGAACTTGATGCCCGTTTCTTCATTGGCCAGTTCTTCAACTACTGGACCTTGCATCTTACATGGACCACACCATGGGGCCCAAAAATCAACTACCACTGTTCCAGTTGCTGTTTCAGCAGCAAAATTAGCATCTGTAATTTCGTGTACCATGTTAATTTCCTCCTTCATTAACTCATTAACTTACTAACTGTAAGTATAACAACTTTAATTTAAATTACAATCATTTAACCTTATTTGAATTTTACCACCGTTGAACCGTCACCACCAGCATTAGCTGGAGAAAAACCGAAAGAAGCAACCTGCCGATTTCGTTTTAGGTAATTCGTAACTCCCGTCCGTAGTGCTCCAGTTCCTTTCCCGTGAATAATGGTAACTGACGGATAACCGGCTAACAAAGCCGCATCAATGTAACGATCTAAGCGCTGCATGGCCTCTTCATATCGGACTCCTCGCAGATCCAAAGTGGTGGATAAACCACTTGACTTAGTTCTACGGACGCTGGCTGTGGCCTGGTGTTTTGGCTTTTCTGGTTTGACCTTTTCTAGATCATTTTCGGAGACTTTCATCTTCAAAATTCCCAGTTCAACTTCCCAATCGTGGTTTCCGACTTTTTTCAACAAAACCCCACGTTGACCATATGTTTTGACGAGGACATCATCCCCCACGTGAAAAGATTTTTTTGCTTTTTGGCGCCGTAAAACCCGATTATGTTGTAGTTCCGGATGTTGTTCAAGTGCATTGAGCTTCCCTTGATCTGCAATTAATTCGTGTTCTTTGATATTAGCACCCTGCTTTTGCTTGTGGTGCAGATCAGCAATTACCGCATTGGCTTCCCGCTTGGTTCGTGACACAATTTGATTGGCATCACGTTTCGCCGCATTTAGCATTTGCTCTCGTTGATCAGTAAACTGAGTAAACTTAGTTTGCAGTTCATCATGCAAATCAGTTGCTTCAGCCAATTCAGCTTCTAACTTCTCAGCCCATTCATTGGCTGCCTTGGTTTGCTTAGTTAACTGCTGAATCATCCGGTTAATTTCTTGACTATCCTGGCTCGTTAGCGACTGAGCTTCGGCCACCACGTCAGCTGGCAATCCCAACCGCGCTGCAATGCTCAATGCATTACTTTGTCCCGGGATCCCCATCAATAAGCGATAGGTTGGTTGCAACGTTTCTTCGTCAAACTCCATCGAAGCATTCGTTGTTTCCGGGCGGTTGTAACCGTAAACCTTTAGTTCTGGATAGTGTGTCGTGGCCAGCACTTCACTTTGTTTGGTTCCAATGGCATCCAAAATTGAGATGGCAAGGGCGGCTCCCTCGTGCGGATCAGTCCCAGCCCCGAGTTCATCAATTAAGACCAGACTGTCCTTCGTCGTTTGTTGCAGGATCTGAATAATGTTATCCATGTGTGAAGAAAAAGTACTTAAGTTTTGTTCAATGGATTGTTCGTCGCCGATGTCAGCAAAGACTTCGTCAAACAATCCTGCCTGACTTCCTTCGGCGGCTGGAATAAATAGTCCGGATTGCGCCATTAGTTGCAGCAAACCCAGTGTTTTCATTGTGATTGTTTTTCCCCCGGTATTTGGACCGGTGATAATAATTTGGCGGTAGTCGTAACCCAGAATTAAGTCATTTCCCACCACGTGCTCCTGATCAATTAACGGATGGCGCGCTTGTTTTAAATGAACTTGATTGGCAGCCGATAAAGTCGGTTTCGTCGCTTGCAGTTGTGCCGCAGCGCGAGCCTTAGCGTTGATAAAATCAAAGTGACCCAACTTTGTAGCGTTTTGTTGCAAAGCCGCTTGTTCCGGTCGCAACAAATCAGAAAGTTCTCGCAACAAGCGTTTAATTTCTTCTCGTTCATTAATTTGTTCGCTCCGCAGGTCATTGTTAAGTCCCACCACGCTAGCGGGTTCAATGTATAAAGTTTGCCCGGTGGCACTTTGATCGTGGACAATTCCCCCAAATTTTTGTTTGGCTTCCGCTTTCACTGGGATCACGTAGCGATCATCCCGAATCGTAATTACGGGTTCACTAAGATCCTCGGCTTTTTTACCGTGCATGTAGCTTTCCATGCGGCCTTTAATGGTTCCCTGTAACTGCAAAATCTGCCGGCGAATGGATCGTAGCGTCGCAGACGCCTCATCCTTTAAAAAGCCATTTTCATCCACTGACCGCTGCAGGCGTTCCGTGATTTCAGGAAGCACAGCAAAAGATTCTGCTTCTTGATCTAAAAGATTCAACTCCACGTGTTCATCCGCTAACTCATTAAAAAAGCGTTGAACCCGCAGACTGGCCCTAAGCACCACGTTGATCCGAGCCAATTCCTTCCCGTTTAAACTGGCGCCAACGGCTAAGCGCTGTAACGCCGGTTGGACCCCCTTCAATTTGGGCAACGGGATCGTCCGATTCAATCGGTACAAATGAGCGCCATCGTCCGTTTCATCTAACCAGCGCTGCACGGTGGCTGGTGTAGAACTCGGCAATAATTGCTTCAGTTCTTCGTGGCCGGCTTCGGTCACTAAAAACGGTGCAATCTGATCCTTAATCCGTTGGTATTCTAATGTTTGTAAAATTTTTTTGTTCATAAACTAACAACACCTTGCTTATCTAGTTGTGTCTGTTTGATCTGAATTATCATGCTCGAGTTGGGCTTTTAATTGGTCTAACTCTAATTGTTTATCCAACTGCTCTGAAATTGCGTTAAACGCCAGCAAAATGGCAGCATCTTCCTCGCTTAGGTTCTGGGATTGGCTCTTTAGTTTCGTTAAATCGTCGTTTAAAATCTTGGCCACGGCCCGCATATGTTGATCAGATGCTGCTCCAATTAACGTATATTCTTTTTTGCCAATTCTCGTTTTAAATCTTCGTTTATTATTCACGTCAAGCCCTCCAATATGCTCTATTTTATCATGCTGACGGGAAAAAAGGGACCAACACCATAAGTGTTGGCCCCTTTTTTATGCATACTTACATTTTGCCGTTTGGATCTAAGAAGGTGTTTAAAGTTTCTTGCACCATTTCCCATTCGGCATCACTCTCAATTGGTTCCAGATCCGCATCATCAGGAGCAGTTGGATCAGCTCCCTTTGGTAACGCATAAGCTTCAATGTTAATACTATCGTTTCCTTCTTCTGAAGCTGGATACATCAAAATGTAAGAACGACCATAGTCTTCTGAGGAAAACGTAAATAATTCGTTATAAAGAATTTCATTGCCATCCTCATCAATGAGGGTAATTTGTTCTGCTTGTGGTTCTTCAGCCATAACCTTACTCCTTTCGTTAATTATGATTACGATCAAGATAACCCTGTAGGATCAATTCAGCTGCTACCTTGTCAATTACTTTTTTCCGTTTGGCTCGCGAAACATCAGCCTTTTCAATTAACATTCGTTCCGCTTCTACGGTTGTTAACCGTTCGTCTTCAAATTCGACGGGGAGATGAAATTTAGCGCGCACCATTTTGCCATAGCGTTTGGATGCTTTCACCCGTGGTCCGGCGGTATTATTCATATTTTTGGGCAAGCCAATCACGACTAGTTGTACGTCATTGGCTGCAATGAGCTCTCCAATGCGTTCCAATCCAAATTCCTTTTCGTCTTCATCAATGGGAACGATTTCCACCCCCTGGGCCGTCCAGCCTAGGGCATCACTAATGGCAACTCCGACCGTTTTTGAACCCACGTCTAATCCCATAATCTTCATTTTAACATCCTAACGTTCTAATTACTTAGTTGCCAGCCATTCGGAAGCTGCTTGTAAGGCAGCTGGTAATCCAGCTGGATTTTTCCCACCAGCTTGAGCCAGGTTCGGTCGACCGCCGCCGCCACCTTGAATGTGCTTAGCGATTGCTTTAATTAAATCGCCCGCCTTAATTCCAGCTTTAACGTGCTCTTCGTCAACTGCTACTAATAAATTGGCTTTACCGTCATTAGCAGTTCCTAAAACTAACACATTCGAACGAGCCTCATTCCGCCACGTATCAGCTAGTTCACGCAGTTGATTCATATTTGCATTTTCTAGTTGACCAGTAATTAAGGTTACCCCATTGATCGTTTCTGGATGGTTAAAGAGATCTTGCGCCTCTTGGTTCGCCAATTTAGCTTCCAGGGACTCCTGCGTACTTTCTAATTCCTTAATCTGAGCTTGGAGTTCTTTTACTCGCCCAGGGGCCTGTTCGTTAGTAGGCACTTTAATGGTTTGGGCAATTTCCGTTAACATCTTTTCTTCATCATTTAGGTAGTCAAAGGCGTACTTACCGGTTACAGCTTTAATGCGTCGAATTCCGGCACCAACCCCACTTTCAGAAAGAATTTTAAATAACCCAATCTGACTGGTATTGTTCACGTGGTCACCACCACAAAATTCTACGGAAAAGTCTCCCGCTTTCACGACCCGTACTTGATCACCGTACTTATCGTCAAACAGTGCAATGGCTCCCATTTCTTTTCCTGTTTTTTGATCCGTAACGACCGTTTCTACGGGTAAGGCGGCAAAAATGTGATCATTAACCATTCGTTCTACCTTAGCTAAATCTTCTTTGGTTACCGAACCAAAGTGATTAAAATCAAAGGTTAAATAATCCGGTTTTACCAACGAACCGGCTTGTTCAGTGTGTCCACCAAGAACGTTGCGTAATGATTGATCTAACAAGTGGGTTGCCGTATGGTTCCGTTCCACTCCAGCGTGAGACTGGCGGTTAACTTCCAGCCGGTAATGGCTTCCCTTTTGTAATTTTCCCGTGACTTGAACGGTATGCAGGTTCTGTCCGTTGGGAGCATGTTGAACGTCGGTCACCGTTGCGACTTCTTGGTTAGCTTCATCATAAATCTTCCCGGTATCTGCAACTTGGCCCCCCATTTCAGCATAGAACGGCGTTTGATCAAAAATGACCTCGGCCGTCCCAGTTGTCGCTTGATCAACCAATTGTTCATCTACGATTAAATCTTGCAGTTGAGCGGCTGGAACGGTTAATTGGTCGTAGCCCACGTACTCACTCGGCGTTTTAATTTCCAACAATAAGTCCCGTTGCACCTTCATGGAACCTTTACTTCCCCGAGCTGCTCGTGCTCTAGCTCGTTGTTGTTCCATTTCTTGATCAAATCCGGTTTCGTCCACTTGAATACCACGGTCATTAGCATATTCTTCCGTCAACTCTAACGGGAATCCGTAAGTATCGTATAGTTGAAAGGCGTCTTTTCCAGCAATCTCTTTTTGTCCGGCTTCCTTGGTCTTTGCAATTAAATCATCTAACAGTTTAATCCCATCGTTTAAGGTAGCGTTAAATCGATCTTCTTCACTTTTGACAATCTTTTGAATGTAATCTTTTTGTTCTAAGACGTGCGGATAGTGAGATTGCATGATTTCTCCAACCACGGGCACTAACTTGTATAAAAAGGCTCCGTTAATTCCCAACTGATGGCCGTTAACCGTAGCCCGGCGCAGCAAGCGCCTGATCACGTAGCCCCGTCCTTCGTTAGAAGGTAACGCTCCATCTCCAATGGCAAAGGTAATTGCTCGAATGTGATCGGCAATTACTTTAAAGGAAATGTCATCTTCAGCGTTATTGCCGTAGTGTCGATTGTCACTAAAGGTTTCTGTTTTTTTAATTAATGGTAGAAACAGATCCGTTTCAAAGTTAGTAGGAGCATCTTGAAATACCGAAACAACCCGTTCTAATCCCATTCCCGTATCAATGTTTTTTCGAGGGAGTGGTTCATAAGTTCCCTCAGCCGTGTGATTAAACTGGGAGAAGACAATGTTCCAAACTTCTAGATAGCGTTCGTTTTCCCCCCCAGGATAATTTTCCGGATCATCAGGAGCTAAGTCGTCATACTTTGCTCCCCGATCGTAGAAAATTTCTGAATCAGGTCCAGAAGGTCCCTGACCAATGTCCCAGAAATTATCTTCTGCCGGAACCAAGTGATCGGGAGCAATTCCCACTTTTTCCCACAGTTCCTTTGTTTCCTTGTCCTCTGGATAGTAAGTTACGTACAAGCGGTCTTTGTCCCAGCCAAACCACTTCTCACTGGTTAAGAGTTCAAAGGCCCACGGAATCACTTCTTTTTTAAAGTAATCACCAACCGAGAAATTACCCAGCATTTCAAACAGGGTCTGGTGCCGAGCTGTTCGTCCCACGTTTTCAATGTCGTTCGTCCGGATGCTTTTTTGCGAACTAGTCATCCGCGGATTAGCCGGAGCCACCGAACCATCAAAGTACTTCTTCATGGTAGCCACTCCAGAGTTAATCCACAGCAACGTCGGATCATCCTTTGGAATTAAAGATGCACTGGGCACAATTTCATGGCCCTTTTCATGAAAAAAATCCAGAAACATTTGGCGAATTTGCCCACTATTAAGTTGTTTCATTTTTTCCTCCTTATAGAAAAAACACCGTTGCTACCAGAGACGCCGAAACGCGGTACCACTCTGTTTGCAACGATGTTGTCGTTAACCTCTTTAGCCCCTGATAACGTGGGGAGCGCATTATTGTGATTTTAACCGTGGGAGCCCAACTTTCAAAGATGCTTCGGACGCTTTCAGCGATTCGTCCTCTCTGTAAGAAGCAACGTTCAAACGGATATCCACAGACAAATTATAGTCAGAAAAAAGGTTCCTTGTCAATTATTGATATCGTTGCGAACTGCGCTTTTTCTGCTTCTTTTTAGCGCGAATCTGTTGTCGCAGTTCCACCTTGCGGTTCTGCTGGTCCTTAATTTTAATGGCCCGTTTGATTTTCTTCTTATAGCCGGGTTTAACGTTTTTCTTCTTTTTCTTAATCATTCCTAAAGTGGAACCATCCAAGCGGTCATGATGTCCCCGATATTGCTGTCGACGACGCCGATCATACGTATCAACCACTTCACCGTGCTTGATTTCTTTTGGTTGAAACTGCACTCCCTTTGCCTCTAATTCCGCAATTTTGGCTTCGTCGTCCGGACCATAAAGGGTAATTGCCGTACCAGGCATTCCGTTTCGGCCAGTTCGTCCGACCCGATGCACAAAGTATTCTGAATCAGCCGGTAAATCATCATTAATCACTAACGAAACTCCAGTAATATCAATTCCCCGAGCCGCCAGGTCGGTAGCCACCACGTACTGGAAGTCCAGGTTTTGAATTTGTTTCATTACCCGTTTTCTAACTCGAGGCTGCATCCCGCCATGAAGTTTGGCCACCTTTAATCCTTGTCCTTGCAAGTACTTATCAAGTTCATCAGCTCGTTCTCTAGTATTGGCAAAAACCAGAGCTAAATAGGGATTTCCCATGGTTAACAGTTGGAAAATAAGGCGATTCTTATCCTGTCCTTTAGTTGAAATTAACCAGTTTGAAACATCGGCATTAATTACGTGTTCAGTAGGAATGTCCGTAATGACCGGATTTTTTAGGTACTTTTGCAAGAATGGTTTTAATTTGGGTGGGATGGTAGCTGAGAAAACCATCATCTGCAGGTCTTTTGCCATTCGAGCTGCAATTTGGTCGACTTCTGCTAAAAAGCCCAAATCTAAGGTCATGTCAGCTTCATCAATTACGAGTCGGTGAGCAGCGTTAATCTCTAATTTACCACTCTTAACGATATCTAGAATCCGCCCGGGGGTCCCCACTACCACTTGGGGCTGTTCCCGTTCCAGTTTTTCAAGCTGCCGTTCTTTGTCCGTTCCTCCCACGTAATTTTCCACGTGAATTACATCGGGACTAAACTGGGCTAGTTGTTTAATGTTTTCGTAAATCTGGTATGCCAATTCCCGACTTGGTGTTGTAATCACCACTTGCGGTTGCTGGTTTTTAGGATCCAGTTGATCAAACAATGGTAGTAAGAAGGCGTGAGTCTTCCCACTTCCGGTTGCTGACTTTCCCACGATACTCTTTCCATGTTGAATCGTAGGAATCACCTGCGCCTGAATCGGCGTTGGCCGCCGAAATCCCAAGGCTTGAATGGCTTCCATGATAAATGGTTGAAAATGATAGTCTGTAAATGAGGCACTCATTAAGCGTTCCTTTCTGTGCGATAGGTCGAAGTTACTTGGTCTAATTGTTCTACCACCGCTTTAATTTCAGTTTCATCGACGGCCGTAGCTCCACTAGCTAAGGGATGCCCACCCCCATGGTGCTGTTTGGCCAGTTCATTAATGGATGGACCTTTAGACCGTAATCGAATCCGATAACTACCATCCTTTTGTTGGACAAAAATCGCCCAGGCCACTACTTGGTCAATATTCCCTGGCAACGGCACCACCGCTGAGGTACTATCATCTCCGAGGTCCATTTGGGCAATAATTTCGTTTGTCAGACACACATAAGCTGCCCCTGACTCTGTGATTTGTAAGTTTTGATATACATACGCAGCGAGGTGCGCCAACGGCACGTCAATTTCGTCTTCTTTTTGGGCTACCGCGGTGGTTGAAAAATCACGCTGTGCTAACTGACTAGCCACCCAGAAGGTATGACTCGTCGTTGCTGGATATTTAAAGCGCCCTGTATCACCCACGATGCCGGTATATAGTGCTTCTGCAGCATGATCAGGCAACTTTAAAGCTGGGTTGGCATCATACCAATCATAAATCATTTCGGAAACACTAGAGGCCTCGTCATTGACCCACATTAAATCGCCGAATTGGTCATCGTTTGGATGGTGATCAATTTTAATCAATTTTTTTCCGGTTGCAAACCGTTGGTCATCTACCCGTGGTTGGTTGGCGGTATCCACTACGACTACCAAAGCATCGTGGTAAGTCTCATCACTAATTTCATCGGTGGTTCCAAGGTCCTTAAAACCCGCATACTGCTTTCCAACGCAGTAAACTTGCTTGTCGGGGAAACTAGCTTTGATAATTGCGGCCAGTCCCATTTGAGACCCAATTGCATCCGGATCAGGCCGTTGATGGCGGTGAATAATAATCGGATTAGCAGCTACAATTTGTTGATAAATTTCTGTTTGAATGCTCATGTTGCAAAACTCCTGACGTGAAAGGTTTTAACAGTTAAGTATAACCTTTCTGGTCTCGTTCGCAAACCCCTATCTAATTTTCAGGGGCAAATTAATCGTTTGAAAGTTCAACTCAAATAGGTTGGTTATTGTAATTCCGACCAACCGAATTCCAGAACTGGCGGGTGGTAGTTCGTCAAAAATTGCTAGGGCACGTTCGGCAACCGTTGCTGCATCTAGTGGGATAAAATCTGGCTCCGTCCTGCGCTTGGTAATGGTTGTAAAATCAGCATAGCGAATTTTGAGTACAATTGTCTTGCCGTGTTTTTGATGTTCCTGTAATGCCGTCACCACTAGCTCGGCCAGTTTCTGTAGCTGGGCCTGTACTTCCGCCCGTTCATGAAGTAACGGATTATAGGTTCGTTCTTTGCCAATTGACTTTCGTTCTCGTTGGTACTCGACCGGACGTTCGTCAATGCCACGAACCCGGCGGTATAAAAAATAACCAAACTTACCAAATTCTTTCATTAATGCTAATTCAGAAAACCGGTATAAATCCGCCCCGGTTTTTATTCCTAACGCTTCCATCTTTGGTAACGTCTTTTTCCCCACGCCTCGGTACTTCGCGATTGGTAAGGCCATTAAAAAATCATGGGCATCTTCAGCATTAATGACCGTCACGCCTGCTGGTTTACGGTAATCAGATGCTTCCTTAGCCAAAAATTTACTGTAGGAAAGTCCCGTTGAACAAGTAAGCCGCGTTTTTTCCCAAATCTCACTTTGTAACCAGTGAGCTAATAACACCGGATCATCAAGGTGCTGTTTGTTCGTGGTAACATCCAAATATGCTTCATCCAGGGCCACCGTCTCGATTTTGTCCGTATACTCATGAAAAATCGTATGAATCTGATCAGAAACCATCCGAAACAACGGGAAATCTGGAGCTTTAAACACCGCATCTGGGCAACGTTCCAAAGCCTGACTAGCTGGCATTGCTGAATGAATACCAAACTGGCGGGCCCGATAGTTAGCGGTTGTTACCACTCCATGGCCACCGGTTTGGCGTGGATCACGTGCAATGACCAGGGGAACCTGTACTAATTCCGGATGTTCTCGCTCTTCAATGGAAGCAAAAAAAGCATCCATATCAACGTGAAGAATGCGACGATGAACTAAGTGGCGTAGTTCTGCTTGCTCATCCACCAGAATCCCCTCCCTCGTTCGAACGTACGTTCTTTTTAACCCAGAAAAAAAGTCTGTTTCCAGACTAATTTTTTATTTCTCTGCTTGATCATCACTAGCCTGCTCAGTTTGTTCAGTTGGCTGAGCGTCAGTTTGAGCTGGTTCTGCCTTAGTGGCTGGTTGTGCAGTAGCAGCTGGTGCTTTTTCCACGTTAGCAATCGCATTTAAATCAAAATCCAGGTATACTCCGTCACAATCAATTGTAACTAAGCCCTTTTCCCGATCAATGTTGTCAATCACACCATGAAGGCGTCCAATGGTAACCACGCGGTCACCCTTTTTGAGGGTTTTTAACGTTTCTTGGTGTTTTTGTTGCTGTTGCTTTTGTGGTCTAATCATAAAGAAGTACATCAACGCAAATAACACGATGATGACAATGATTCCAGCATATTGTCCCATTCTTATCACCTCAATTTCATTCTTACTCTAATTCTAGCAAAAAAAAGTCGTCCCGACTAGGGTTTGGTTTCATCATGAGGATTAGGTTTGCCCAGATGCTCGTATGCAGCTGGAGTCGCCATCCGTCCCCGAGCAGTTCGTTTTAAGTAACCACTTTGGAGTAGATATGGCTCACACATTTCCGCAATGGTTTCCGTTTCTTCCCCTACGTTGGCGGCAAGGGTGTTCAAGCCAACGGGACCCCCATTGTAATAATCAATCATGGTTGCTAGCAGCTTTCGATCGGTCCGATCCAGTCCTTCACTGTCAACGCCCAGTGCGGTTAAAGCCTGATCAACACTGGCAACGTCAATCTCATCTTTCCCAAGTACTTGTGCAAAATCACGAACCCGCTTCAATAATCGGTTAGCGATTCTGGGAGTGCCCCGAGAACGCAGGGCAATTTCATGGGCCCCAGCCGTTTGAATTTTGGTCTGAAAAATTTGTGCCGACCGCTGCACGATTTCTTCTAATTCATCCGTTTGGTAGTAATTCATGTGTTCGACGATTCCAAAGCGATTCCGAAAGGGCGCGTCTAACAAGCCGGCTCGGGTCGTGGCTCCAATCAACGTAAAGGGTGGCAAGGCAAAGTGCACCGGGTGAGCCGTTGGTCCTTGACCCACCACGATATCAATGTAAAAGTCTTCCATAGCTGAATACAGCATCTCTTCCACTGCTTTTGGTAACCGATGAATTTCATCAATGAATAAAATGTCACCAGGTTCTAATTCATTTAGCAACGCGGCTAAATCCCCGCTCTTTTCAATTGCCGGACCACTGGTGGTTTTAATGTGAACCCCCATTTCATTGGCAATCACGGTTGCCATAGTCGTTTTCCCTAATCCCGGCGGTCCAAACAGCAAAACATGGTCGAGTGATTCTTCTCGTTGCTTAGCCGCTTTAATGTACACCTGGAGCGATTGTTTAATTGCTGGTTGCCCAATGTACTGAGCAAAAGTCTGGGGACGTAGTGTTTGTTCAAAGGACCGGTCTTCGTCATCAGCATCTTGGGTAATAATCCGTTTGTCCACGTTAACCCCCCCTTGGTTACTTCGTTAGTAATTTTAATCCACGGCTCAAATATTGATCGGTGGTTAAGCCCTCATCAACTTGTGCTAACTGCTGGCCAATTTTATCGACCTCTTTTTCCTTAAATCCCAGTGCTTGTAGCGCACTCAATGCATCCGCAAGCTGGACATTGGATTGAACGTGATCATCTGACTGGCTCGAAACAGTAACAGGCGCAAGCGGTTGCTTTTGCAGTTTATCTTGCAAATCCAAAATAATCTGACGAGCGGTTTTCTTGCCAATCCCCGGAAATTTAGTTAAAAATTGGACATCTTCCGTCTGAATGGCCGTAATCAAACCCTGGTTATCGTTTCCGGCCATGATGGCCAGTGCGCTTTTAGCTCCAATTCCAGACACATTGAGCAGTTGTTCAAATAATTGCTTATCTTCCGCAGTTAAAAAACCATAGAGCGTTTGACTGGAATCCGTGACGTTTTGATGAACGTAAATTTTTTGCGGCGTTGGTTCCGCTTGCTCAAAATGATAGGGATTTGCAACGTACACTAAATAACCAACACCATTAACATCCACCACAATTGCTTGTGGCGTAACACTCGTTACAATTCCATTTAAATACTCAAACACAGTAGTTCCTCATTTCCATTAGAATTCCCAACGTTCTGCTTCATGTGGATCCTGAATTCGTTTAAACATCGACTCTAAATCGGTGGGTGAAAAGTTGACTAATACTGGCCGTCCATGCGGACAGTTGAAGGGATTTTCACACTTTTGCAACTGATCTAACAATGCCTGAGCCTGTTTGTGATCTAAATGATGGTTTGCTTTAATGGCCTGCTTACAACTCATCATAATCGCTGCTTGTTCACGGTAAGCAGTTACTGATAATTTTCGGTGTTGAATCCCCCAGTCAATTAATTCTCGTAGCGTAGCCTCCTCTGTTCCGGGCTGGAACCAGGCTGGATGCTGCCGCACAATAAAACTATTCGATCCAAAGGGCTCCAAGTCAACTCCAATTGCAGCAAAATCAGCTAAATGCTGCTTAATTACTAACGCATCACTAGCAGGATAATCTAATACTAACGGGACCAGCATTTTTTGTTGGTCGTTGCTAACTTCGCCCACCGCCATCCGTAACTGCTCGTAATTAATTCGCTCCTGAGCAGCATGTTGATCTACAATGTAGAGTCCTAACTCACTTTCTGCCACCAAATACGTTCCGTGCACCTGCCCGACAAAGCGTAGTTCAGGAAACCGTGGTGTGGGTTTTGTTGCCGTTACCGCCGCTGAATTCTCTACCGGCCTAGTCTTTGTTTCAAGTTGTAGCGGATCATCTGGCAACCGTTCTTGCTGATAACGACGTTGAAACGCTTGTACCATTGGTTGTTGCAAATCTGCTTTCGTTTTGACTAGGATTGGATCCCGCTGCTCATTAGTAGATTCAAACAGTTGCTCTGAAGCTGATTGATCATCAGTCGGCGTTGTTTTGGTAACTTCTAGTTGCTCATCGTTTTGCAAGTTTAAGGCCACCTCAACTGAATTATGCCGGGCTACTCCAGTTTTAAAGTGCTGATTATCCAGCGCTTCTGGAATTAAATTTTGTTGTGCCAGCGTTTGATAAATCGTTTGTTCGATGAACTGACTTAATTCATCACGGTTTAACAACCGGACGGATTGCTTGGTCGGATGCACGTTGACATCCATTTGACTCGGATCCATTGTAATCCGAATTACGCTTACCGGGTAGCGTCCGACCATTAACTTCGAACCGTATCCAGAAATGATAGCACGGTTTAGTTCTGTATCCTGCACAAACCGACCGTTTACAATCACAGAGAGGTATTTCCGACTCGCCCGGGTTAATTCTGGCAGACTAGTATAGCCCTCTAATTGAAACTGATCGGTCTGCGCTGTAATCGGAATCATCTTCTTCATGCTCTGATTATTATAAATTCCTGCAATCACCTGCTGCAAATTATCACGTCCAGACGTTCGCAATAGCTCTTTGCCATCGTGCGTCAAACTAAAAGCAATTTCTGGATGGCTTAACGCCAGGTGGTTCACCATTTCAGTAATCTTACTTAACTCGGTACTACTTGATTTCAGATAGTCCCGCCGCTTAGGGGTATTAAAAAAGAGGTCAGTGACTTCAATCGTGGTTCCACGCCGAATCGCAGCTGGCAGTTGAGCCTGTACTTTTCCACCCTTCATCTGCATTTCGGTTCCCGGATGAACCCCGTCGGAGGTTTTCATCACCACTTGAGCCACCGAGGCAATGCTCGGTAGCGCTTCGCCCCGAAACCCAAGGGACTTTACCCGAAATAGATCCGCCTGATCCTTAATTTTACTGGTCGCAAACCGCTGAAATGCCAACTGAACTTGATCGGGAGCAATTCCATCTCCGTTATCAGTCACACGCACGCGGTCTAATCCCCCGCGTTGTACGCCAATGTCAATTCGAGTACTGTGGGCGTCGATTGCATTTTCTACCAATTCCTTGACGACTGATGCTGGTCGTTCAATTACCTCACCAGCCGCAATCTGATCGGCTAAAATGGTTGGTAATTCGTGAATGGTTGCCACGCTTTGGTCATTCCTTTCTTAATTTTTGTTGCCACTGGTAAACAAGGTTCATTAGCTCTAGCGGTGTTTTCCCCATTAAATCAGTCTGCTTGATTTCTTTAACCAGTTGTTGTTCGGTTGCGTTTAGTTTACTGGTTCGTGCTGGTTTCTGCGGCGATAATGGAGCCAATAGTTCCAACTGCTCTTCTGTGGCAGCGGACTCTGCTGCAGGAGTTTGTTCTTCTGATTGAACGGACCCCGTTTGGTGAACCTGGTTAGTTAACTGCTGGCTGTTTTCGGCCTCTAGGTGGTCTAACACCGTTTGGGCTCGATCCAGTAAGCTATCTGGTAATCCAGCTAGTTTGGCCACGTTAATTCCATAGGACTTGTCTGCTGGACCAGGCATAATCTTATGCAAAAAGACCAATTGCCCGTCCTTTTCCATGGCTCCTACGTGAATATTTTGGAGGTGTTTTAATTGTTGGTCTAGATCAGTTAACTCATGATAGTGGGTGGAAAAGAGGGTTTTTGCATGAATCCGATTATGAATATATTCGATAATTGCCTGCGCGAGGGCCACTCCATCATAAGTAGAAGTCCCCCGCCCTAATTCATCCAAGAGAATCAAACTGTTCTCAGTTGCCAACTGCAAGGCTTGGTTGGCTTCCTTCATTTCCACCATGAAGGTACTTTTTCCGGAAATCAAATCATCAGCCGCCCCAATCCGAGTAAAGATTTGATCAAAGATTGGTAGCTCTGCTGCTTCCGCTGGGACAAAACATCCCATCTGGGCCAAAATCACAATCAGCGCTAACTGACGCATGTAGGTACTCTTTCCTGACATGTTGGGTCCCGTAATCAAAAGCACCTGGGTCTCTGGATCCATTTCAATACTGTTAGGAACGTACTCCTGCGCCCCCAAAACCGTCTCAACTACCGGATGTCGGCCGTTTTTAATCTGCAGTCGCTGTTCCTGGTTAAAGGTCGGCTTCACAAACTGGTGTCGTTCACTCACGTTGGCAAAACTTTGTAAGACATCCAGGCTAGCAATGCCACTAGCCAACTGTTGAACCCGCGGGATTTCTTGCTTAATTTGATCCCGGACCTGGGTAAACAGTTCGTATTCCAGGCTTTGGGACTTCTCCTGGGCCTCCATGATGATTCGTTCTTTTTCTTGGAGTTCAGGGGTCGTAAACCGTTCGGCATTGGTTAGAGTTTGCACCCGCTCGTACCGATCCTCAGGCAACTTATTCAGATTAACCTTGGAAACCTCGATAAAGTAGCCAAACACCCGGTTATACTTAATCTTTAAGTTATTGATCCCCGTGGCGTCCCGTTCTTGAGCCTCAAGGTCCGCTAACCACTTTTTACCATTTTGCATCGCATCGCGATACTGATCCAATTTTTCATTATATCCTGATTTGATGACACCCCCCTCGGTCACAGAAATCGGGGGTTCAGGTACAATTGCCGTTTCAATTAGTTCTTGGACATCGTGAAGATCATCAAGACGTTGGTACAGCTCGTTAAAGTCTGGGGTCTCTAATTCATCTAACACATGTTTTACCTTTGGAATTTGTGCTAAAGATGCCGCTAACTGCATTAAATCACGGCCGTTAACCCCGCCAAACGCAATTCGACCCGCTAATCGTTCCAAATCATAAACCTGTACGAGTGCTTCTCTAAGTTCATTACGTTCGTAGTAGTGGTCTAACAACGTTTCCACCAAGCGTTGCCGGGTTTCAATCTGCTCCTGTTGTAACAGCGGCCGATCCAACCATTGTTTGAGTTTCCGACCACCCATGGCCGTTTTAGTTTCATCTAACACACCTAACAGAGTCCCAGCTTTTTTGCCGGTACGAATGTTTTTGGTTAGTTCGAGGTTGTACTGAGAATTGTGATCTAACCTTAAAAAGGAGTTCGGTTGATACTGCACGGCTGGTTGAATGTGTGCCAAACTCCGCTTCTGGGTCTCCGTCACGTAATTTAGTAACAACTCTCCTGCCCGTTGTAATAGGGGACTTCTTAGGTTTGCCAATAACCGTTCGTTAGCAACCGGCGTCGCTTTTGCATGCGAAACTAAAATTCCCAGTTTAGCAAGTTGTTCCGTCACCTCAGAAAGATCATCAGCAGCAACCACCACCTCTTTGGAATTGAGGTTCATGACTTCGTTTAAAACTGCCGTAGTACTATCCAATAAGCACGCCTTGAGTTCCCCGGTTGAAAGCTCAATGTAGGCCAACCCCAATTGGCTCTTAGCGTCATCTTGCACAATTCCAGTTAGATAATTATTCACCTTTGCGGTGTCCGCGTGGTTATCAGTCTGCGTTCCAGGAGTCACTAGTTGTACTACTTCTCGCTTGACCATTCCCTTAGCGAGTTTGGGATCTTCGACCTGTTCACAAATAGCCACTTTATAGCCTTGATCCACCAAAGTATCAATGTAATTTTGGGCCGAATGATGAGGAACCCCACACATTGGAATCGGATACTCCGCGTTGTGATTCCGAGCTGTCAGCGTTAGTTCCAACAATTGAGCACCCTTCACAGCATCATCATTAAAAAGCTCGTAAAAATCTCCGATCCGGTAAAACAGAAAAGCATCTGGATATTGATCCTTGATTTTTTGATACTGTTCCATCATCGCAGTCGTTTTTGCTGTCTTTGCCATGTTTTCACTCTTTCGTTTTAAACATTTTGGTACGGATGATCCTGATCAATTAAAATGGTGCGCACTTTTTTGGCCCGGCCGGTATGTGCATCAACGTTCACCACACACCCAGAAAGAATCCCGGCTCCTGTAGTTTGCACCGCAAATCGATTGGGACGTGCCGTCAAAAATTTTTGAATGACCGGTTGGTACTCCATCCCAATCACACCGGTTGCCGGTCCAGTCATCCCTGCATCCGTCAGGAATCCGGTTCCATGTGCCAGAACCTGGGGATCATTAGTTTGCACATGGGTATGCGTTCCCACCACTGCAGAAACCCGACCGTCTAAAAAGAGTCCGAGGGCCTTTTTTTCACTAGTGGTTTCGGCATGAAAATCAACAAAGATTACGTTCACATTTGCCGCCTGCAACTCGGTCACCAGCTGATCAATTGCAGCAAATGGATCATCGGTTGCTTCCATAAACACCCGTCCCTGTAAATTAATCACTGCCACCTGCGTTCCATTCACGTTCAATTGGGTCCACCCGTGACCAGGGACGTCTTGTCCTGGATAATTGAGCGGACGGAGTAAGTTTGGAGTTTGGTCAATAAAGGAAAAAATCTCCTGATTATTCCAAGCATGATTACCCAGCGTAACAACATCTGCCCCAGCCTTCATTAGGTCTTTAAATAATTTTTGGGTGATTCCTCGCCCACTTTTAGTCGTATTTTCCCCATTAACAATCGTTACCTGGGGCTTAAATTCTTTTTTTAACGCTGGGAGATATCGTGCTACCAATTGCATTCCCATTTCACCAACCACGTCACCTAAAAATAAAAACTGCATGCCTGTCCGCCCATCTTAATTTATTGTGATACCTTTATTTTACCATGGAAATTTAGAAATAAAAAAGGACTGGTCTCTACCAGTCCTTTACTGTGCATATTCAACGGAACGAACCTCGCGAATCACTTTCACTTCAACGTGACCCGGATGATTCATTTCGTTTTCGATTTGATCTTTAATCTCTCGAGCTAACACAATTGCTTGTGAATCAGAGATTTTTTCTGGTTTAGCAATTACCCGGATTTCACGGCCGGCCTTTACGGCATAACTCTTTTCGACCTCATCAAAACCATTGGTAATCCCTTCTAGTTTTTCGAGCCGGTGCACAAAGCTTTCTAACGAATCGCTCTTAGCTCCCGGTCTAGTAATCGAAATGCGATTAGCAACATCCACTAATTCAGACACTAACGTGTGGGGCTCATTGAGATTATCTTCGAGCCGGATTGCATCGATGACCACCGGATCTTCACCATATTTCTTAGCGATATCAACTCCGGCTTCTACGTACGATTCATCTGTACCACTGGCTGCCGCTCTTCCAATTTCGTGTAATAATCCAGCGCGCTTTGCTAAAGTTACATCTTCACCTAACTCCGCTGCAAAAACTCCAGCTAACTTAGCAACTTGAATGGAGCGGGACAACACGTTTTGTCCGTATGAAATTTTATATTTCAGTTGACCCACTAACTTGACTAGTTCATGATTCATGGAATGAATCCCTAAATCAAAGATAACGTTTTCGCCCTCTTCTTGAATCTGTTGTTCGAGCTCTTGCTTACTCTTCTCGACCATTTCTTCAATCCGGGCTGGATGAATTCGTCCATCCTTAATCAATTTTTCAAGTGCTAACTTGGCAACTTCCCGTCTGATTGGATTAAATCCACTCAAAACAACCGCGTTCGGGGTATCATCAATGATTAAATCAATCCCGGTCACGGTTTCAAAGGTGCGAATGTTGCGTCCTTCCCGACCAATGATTCTTCCTTTCATATCATCGTTTGGAAGCGACACAACTGAAACTGTGGTTTCTGAAACAATGTCTGCCGAACTTTGTTGCAGTGCCTCTACAATTAGGTTCTTCGCGTCTTCTGCAGCGGTCTGTTTAGCGGATTCATAATTTTGTTTAATCATCCGCGCCCGAACATCTGCCAAAGACCGTTTCGTCTCATCAATCACTAAGTCCCGTGCTTCTGCCTCAGTCAGAGAAGCAACCCTAGTAACCTCGGCTTGCCGTTTTGCGATAAGTGCTTCTGCATCTTGTTGCTTTTTTTCAAGTGCTTTTTTCTCATTACTAATTTGTTCTTCTAACCGGTTCAGATTATCATCCCGCTTTTCAAAGGCCTGATCCTTACGATCCAAAGCCTCTTCGCGCTTCAATAAATAATCTTCTTGGCGTTGAATGTCATCACGCCGCTTTTTCAGGCCCTTTTCGACCTTGTTCCGGTAAGCATTTCCGTCTTTTTTAGCCTTGGCAGTCGCATCCTTAAGCTGCTGCTCAGCCTGACGTTGTGCATCGGCTAGAATATCATTAGCATTTTGGTGAGCGGCAGTAAGCTTCGCTTCTACCGTTCGTTTATGAGTCAATTGCCCAATAAAAAAACCAACAATCATAGCGATAGCGGCGCATCCAACAATAGCAATTACCATCATTTTTCCCCCGTATCACTTGAATTTTCCACTGGCTACGCTAATTGCGTTTACCACTTATCCAGTTTAATGTTAAAAAAATTAACTGTCAACTAAGAGCAGATCTCAACTTAACTCCGCTCTTACTCCTTATTGACCTTGCAATTGATCATAAATCAGCTTGAGTCCCGTTTTAACGGCATAATCCCGGACCGCATTTCTAGTCCCAGCAAATTGAACTTTTTTAGTAATCGCTTGCCCATCGGGAAGAGCCAAACCCACCCAGAAGAAACCAGCCGGATGTCCTTCTAATGAGTCAGGCCCAGCCACGCCGGTAAACGAAATCGCTAAATCGGTTTGCAACCGCCGTTTCGCTCCCCGAGCCATTGCGATTGCTGTTTCTGCAGAAACCACCCCATGTTTAGAAATGGTTTCCTTGGCAACTCCCACTAACTGTTCCTTGGTGGTAGCAGAATAAGTTACAAACCCACCCGCAAAAATCTGAGAAGCCCCGTCTACGTTTGCAATCGTACTTTGAAATAATCCACTCGTTAATGATTCGGCTGCAGTAATCGTTAACTGCCGCTTTTTTAAGAGTGCAACAACCACTTGTTCTAATGAGTTATCATCGCCATTGCCGTAAAAATAACTTCCTGCTAGATGGTTAACCTTCCGTGCGGTTTCAGCCAACGTTTGTTCCACGCCCTGCTCATCGGTTCCACTGGCTGTGATCCGTAGCGTCACCTCATTTTGCTTCGCATACGTCGCTAACGTCGGATTCTGTTGCCCAGAAATTAACGAATGCAACCGATCCTCTAACGCCGGCTCCCCAATTCCAAAGAAGCGCATCACTCGGGATCGAATAATTTGCTGCCGATGATTCAGTTGAGCTAACCGTGGTTCAGCCTCCTTTTCAAACATTGGTTGTAATTCTGCCGGTGGTCCTGGTAATACCAAGTAGGTACACTGGTCGGTTGCAAGTAACATCCCCACGGCGAACCCAACCTCGTTTGGTAGAACCGTTGCCCCCGAAATTATTTCTCCCATTAAATCTGCGTGTTGGGGCTTTGGGCGATCGGTTTGCGCATAAAAAGCGTTAATCTTTGCCATCGATTTTGGTTCTGGAACCAACGACCGTCCCACAACCTGCGCTAAAATGGTTTTCGTTAAATCATCTTCAGTCGGTCCTAACCCGCCAGTCAGCACCACTAAGTCACTACGCTGAGCAGCAGTTTGAATGGCATTCGCCAAGCGTTTTGGATTATCTCCAACCGTTTCTTCAAAATAAACATCAATCCCCAAGTTGGCTAGGTGTTGCGCGATAAAAGGTGAACTGGTGTCCACGATTTCTCCCAGTAATAACTCGGTTCCGACACTAATGATTTCTGCTTTCATTTAAATCCTTCTCTAATTACATTGATTCTTGGACATTTAAAAGGAATCGGCAAAGACCTGCCGATTCTTCACGAAGTATTCAATTCCAGAGTAGACAGCAGCAATTAAGGCCACATACAAGCAAAATTGTCCCACTGGAAGATTCAAGTTGTTAAAGAAAACGTTATTTAACAGTAAAATAATCACACTAATCATTTCAAAGAAGGTTTTCACCTTTCCTGACCAATCAGCAGCAACCACCTGACCATCGTTTTGAACAATGATCAACCGTAATCCGGTCACGGCTAGCTCTCGGCAAACAATCACTGCGGCAATCCAAGCTGCCACGTTATTATCCCCAACCCCCACCAACATGATGAAGGCGGACATTACAATCATTTTATCGGCTAATGGATCGGCAAACTTCCCGAAGTTCGTAACTAGGTGATCACGCCGGGCAATTTGTCCATCCAAAAAATCAGTCAAAGCGGCCACAATGAACACGAGCGCAGCAATTAGTTGGTTCACCGGAATCATCGTACCAGCAACCACGACTCCCCCCATGCTAACTGGCAAAGCTAATAACAATAAGAAAATCGGAATCAAGATAATCCGAAACATGGTTAATTTATTTGGCAAATTCATGAAAAATCCTCCTCAAAGCAAAATAACGCCCTGTTGTTACACAGGCCGCCATTTTGCTGCTATTCTTCAAATTTAAGGTTCATATCTCGTTGGTTAGCATCTTGACCAGCGGCTGGTTGGGGCAGCATCACCTGTTGGTCGTTTAACTTCACGCTTGAAATGGGGGCATTTACCATGTGAATGTTAACTTCCTTGGTATTTTTAGGAATCTCCACCTGGTGGCCTTCATTTTGGTTTACCGCTCCATTAAAGACTTCTTTTCCGTCTAGCTTAACCGTCATCGTAGTTGCTTGACTTGCACCTAGGTCTAACTTAGAAGTTGCATTTCCGGTTTTAACGGTAAAGTCGCTGGTGCTATTAGCAACCTGCTTAATCTCCGTTTGGCCTTCTTTTAGGTTATTTTTGTTAGCCTGGTTCGTTTTCTTGGTCTTTTTCTTTTTAGCATCATCATTAGTGACTGTCACTTTGGCATTTTTGGGGGCCGTGGTACTACTATCTTGCTTCGTTTTTGCAACTGCAAACAGCACAATCCCAATAATGACAATCACAACAACTACTAAACCGACCAGTGGAATTAACTTTTGTTTGTCAAGCTGCTTCTTACTTTGAGACAGGGTTGGATTGTTTGCATGACTGGTAGTCCGATTATCATCCTCAGCTGGTTGGGTGTTCTGTAATGAATCTGCTTCTGGATCAACCGTTGGAGTCGTTAAGTGGGAATCAGTTAAAAATTGTTCTCCATTTAACCCGACGGCATTCGCGTATTGTTTTACAAACGCCCGAACGTAAAATTGACCTGGCAGAGCCGCAAAATCACCATTTTCAATCGCCGTTAAATAGCGTTTTTGAATTTTGGTCTGTTTTTGCAGTTCATCAAGGGAAAGACCGGCTTGCTCCCGGGCCGTCTTTAACTGAGCTCCAATTCCGGCATCCGTCGTTTGCTTATTCTCGTTTGCTTCGCTCATTTTTTCAACTCCAATTCTTAATTTACTGTCAGTATATCACACCACTAACCGGGAAAACACGCCCACTACTTGATCAAATTAGTCGTTTTTTGACTGGCTTGAAAGAAAGTTTGCGCGATTTGCAGCACCGTTGGTAAGTCTAACTGGTTAATAATTTCGATCTCATCAAAGAGATTCGTATATCCATCCAAGGTGGTTCCTAATTGATTAGCCGTCCCAGTTACAGAATTCATTTGGGTGATTCTTGCCCCTAGTTCCTCATTTTGAATCAGTTTAAACTGACGGGCTAACCGTTGGGGTTCCTGAAGGGCTTTTTGAATCACGGCTGGAATGGTCGTGAAAAAGCGGTCTGGATGATCAGTATCTAACGCTAAAATTAAGAAATGGTAGTCCGCTTCCATCTCAAAGTCAAATCCAAAGGAGTCGTTGATAATCCCCGTTTGGTATAGATTTTGATAGATATCTGAATCCTCAGAAAACAGCAACTGCAAAAAGATTCCAAAGGCCAATTCTTGTTTAGCAAACTCGCGCCCTCGAACTACCGGAGCAGGTCCCCTGTATCCCAGCGCTGCTTTAGGGGTAGTAACTGCTAACGTGGTTGTCGTTGCTGGAACTACCGTACTATTTTGGATGTCACGCTTCGTCTGTTGCTGCAGTCGCCGTAATTCTGCTGGGTTCGCGCTTGTAGCTGGTAATTCGTGTAACACTGGTAACATTTCGGCAAGGGTAATCGGTCCACACACGGTCAAGGTTAAGTTTCCTGGTTGATAATACTGCCGGTAGGTCGCATATAAATCGGCTTCCGTAATTTGAGCAATCGAATCGATATCTCCCGCAATGTCCGCACTCAAGGGTGAGTGTGAGTACAAATTGGCAATCGTATCAAAGTAGATCCGTGAGTTAGGATCATCTTGATACATCAAAATTTCTTGGCCAATGATCCCCTGCTCCTTGGCAATCTTCTCCGGACTAAAGAACGGATGATAAACCAAATCCAAAAGCACGCGTAAATTTGCTAGCACGTTATCCGTTGCTGTAAACAAATAACTAGTCTGGGTAAAGCTCGTAAAGGCGTTATCACTTGCTCCTAAAGCAGCATAGTGGTCACTGGAATCGTAATGCTGCTTATCAAAAAGTTTGTGTTCCATAAAGTGTGCAATTCCCGCTGGAACGGAGCGATTGGCTAGTCGCACATCAATCGACCCAAAGTTTGTCGTTAACATTGCATAGGTTGAATTAAAGCGTGGCTTGGGGTTCACAATCACCTCCATCCCGTTGGCTAAGCGGGTGGTTTCAACCACTTCATCATACTGTTTATAGTGTTTTTGGTGCATGAGATGCTCCTTTCAAAAAGAAGGTTGCCCGCAGTTGCAATTTTTGGGCAACTGCACTAATTTCGGCCTTAGAAACGTGTTTAATCTGAGTTTGCCAGTCCGCTTTTTCATCATAACCTAGCATTTGTTGCAAGAATTGTTGGTTAAGCAAACGCCGGGGACTATCGGATCGACTTTTCAGACCTGAAATTAATACCTGTTTTACTTGATTAAGATCGGCATCCTGATAATCTGCTTCGATCAACCGCTGAAGCTCTGCCTGAATTAAACTTTGCACTCGAGGTTGATTTTCTCCATCAATGCCACTCTGAACTGTAATCACTCCAACCGTCGGATTATAGTTACTATTAATGTAATAAACCAAACTATCTCGTTCCCGAATGTCACGAAACATGAGTGAACTCGCCGTTCCACCCCATAAACCATTTAGAACTAACGCCGCATAATATTCTGCATCCGTCCGTAAAACTGGACAAGCATAGGCTTGTTGGTACAGTGACTGTTGTTGCTCCACCTCTTCGACTTTTGTGTGCATTTCCTGAGGAGCTTGCCATTGTAACGAGACCGGCGCAGCTTCAACTTGTTGATGTAGTCCAGCAAACTGCTCCTGCAATTGCTGAACCACGGGGGTTGCCGACGTCCCTAAAGCAGAAATATAAACTTCATTAGTTGCTAGTAATTCATGATAGTAAGCAGCCACTTCAGCACTGGTTAAACTCTGTAAACGTGTCACATCGCCCAGGATGCTTTGTCCCTGGTCCGGCGTTTCCGTAAAATACAACGACTGTAACTGTCGACCGGCGTAGTACTTCTTATCATCATCAAGGTTGCGGACGTAATCAACCACGTTTTGCTGGTGTAATTGGAACCATGCCTGAGGAAATTCTCCCTTCCTAATTAAGGGATGGAAAATCATCTCGCTCAAAAAAGCACTCACCGCCGTTGTAACATCCGTTTGATGAGGCAAATAGCGTTCATCTGCAAAACTAATTAAGAAGCGAAGGACTGCTTGGTGCCCCGTTCGAAAGACCGATGTTCCAAATTGAGTTCCGTATAACTCAGCCAAACGTTGTGCCACTTGCAATTTACTAGCATATTTTTGACTGTAATTTTCCATTAACTCCGCTAGGAGAACCCGCTTTTCTAGATTATGGTGTTCTAAGGGTTCCACGAAGTCGATCGCCACCGTAGTCGTTTTAAATTTTGCCCCCGGTTGCTGGTTAAAGTGAATTCGTGCCGTTTTCTTTTGCATACGTCCTCCAATAAAAAAACCCTTAGAAATTTCCTAAGGGTTGTGATTGTCTACTTGAATAAGTGCTTTAGTCGATCCCAAAAACTAGGTTTGGCCTGTTTCAGAGGCATCAGTGGAACCGTTTCACCCATTACTCGCCGAGCGATATTTTGATAACTTTTAGCTGCAACATTATCAGAACTCAACACAATTGGTTCGCCGTGATTTGATGTTTTAATCACATCATCATCATCAATCACAATTCCAAGTAATTTCACCCCTAAATGGTGAGTAATTTCGTCGACATCCATTACGTCACCGTTATCCATCATGTTGGGCCGAATTCGGTTGATGATTAAGCGTGGTTCTTCTTTAAGCGGATGTTTTTCTAACAAGCCCACCACTCGATCGGCATCTCGAACGGCAGAAATTTCGGGAGTTGTGACAATAATGGCACTGTCAGCACCAGCCACGGCATTTAAAAATCCTTGTTCAATCCCGGCTGGACAGTCAATCAAAACATAGTCAAACTGTGGCTTTAATTCATCAACAATGTTTTTAACTTCTTCCTCCATTAGGGCACTTTTATCTGTGTTTTGCGCCGCTGGAAGCAGGTAAAGATTACCATCAAATCGCTTATCCTTAATCAAGGCTTTAAACAAAGGAACCCGCCCCGTAGCAACGTCCACAATGTCATACATAATTCGATTATCAAGCCCTAACACCACATCAAGATTCCGTAACCCAATATCCAGGTCTAAAAGGCACACCTTTTTCCCCATCAGGGCTAAGGCCGTCCCTAGGTTGGCAGTCGTGGTCGTCTTTCCAACCCCACCTTTTCCAGATGTGATTACAATTGCTTCACCCATCGTTAAATTCCTCCAATTCTACTAAAGAATTTTGGACTAATTGCTTTAATGTTATCCAAATTACTGTAATCAATGCTGTGTAAATCATTAACGTGAATGACGGTCCGAACATCTGCTGAAACAGGGTGCCGTTGATCGGCAATGATTTCAATCTGTTCTCCAATCCGCACTTGCTGAGCTTCGTGAAAATCACCGATGGCTAATTTACTCTCATCGACTGGAAAGCCCACGTGGACAATTCCCTTGATTTTACCCATGCTAAACAGATTCCCATTAGTAATCAACCGCCCTCCTTGGTGGATTGAACCCAAAAAGAGCACATCCCCCTTTACCCGGAGATCTTGACCATTTCGAATGGTTTGATCAATAATCGTCACCCGATTTTCGTCACGTAGATGGTAGGCCTCATCATTTGACATCACGTCGGCTTTAAATGCCGTGATTACCAGATTACCGTATTTATTGACAATGTTTCGTAACGTCTGTTTTTGGTCAGCTGATAAAGCCCGATTACCAGATAAAATGGTAAACTTAAGCTCTGTTTCTGCAGACTCTCTATTTTTCGTGGCTAACTGGGTCATCAGATCCTGAAACTCCTGGAGAGCTTGCTGAAAATCAGCTTCATCGTTAATTGTAACTTGAAACCCTGATTGGGTTCCCTTTAAAATCACACTTTTCATACGTTGAAAACTCCTATGATCGATATTGGTCAAACAACAGACTCACTGGATAGTACAACAATAAAAAGATGATAAGATTCAGTAAAATCGTCGGACCAAAGGCGAAGGCCATAAAATGCATTCCAGAAAAATAAACCAGATGCGCCATCCGCCCCGCTGCATAACCTAATACTAACACAATAATTAAATCAATTAGATAAAAGAATGTTCCGCTCACCACGTTGGCTTCAAAGTAACTTTTCAGTAATTTGGTTACGTATACAATCAAGGGAAACAAAAAGGTATAAATTCCAAGCACCCCAATGTAATACAAATCGTAGACAATGCCAACCCCAAACGCCCACCAATAAAGATGAAGTTGGGTCAAATCATTCACAAACAAAATGGCATAGACAAACCACAATAGGGTTAAATAAGGAACCATTGGAAAAGTTCCGGCCAACAGTCCAGAAAAAAAGTGCATAATTGATCCTTCAAAAATGAAAGCGATTATCACTCCAAGCGGAAACAAAATATGATGTTGCCGTTTTCTCCTCATCACTGCCTCCTATTTCTTTCCTAGGACGAATACGACATCAATACTACGAGTATCAGCAGCCGGTTTAATGTTAATTTGTTCGGAAATTCCATTGGCAGCTCCAGAAATTCCCGTTACCTTCCCGACATATAATCCTTTCGGAGTGGTACCACCCAGTCCGTTGGTCATGACTTTAGCACCCTTTTTAATTTTATCCTTTGAAGTTAGGCTCCCCATCTCAAGTTCGTTATTGGCATTATTGTAACCAGAAATCAAACCATCAACTGGACCTTTTTCTCCAGCAACCTCCACGGCAAAACGGTTCGCTCCGTCACCACTATCAGTAATCAATTCCACCTTACTGTTAGTATCATTAACTTCACTAATTCTTCCAATTAAACCTTGGTTCACCATGACCGGCATGTTTTTTTGAATCCCGGCCTGTTTTCCCTTATTAATTACTAGCTGTTGTTGCCAATTAGACGGAGTCCGAGCAATCACGCTCGCGCTCACCTTGGTGTAGTCCGTTAGCGTCTTATCCATTTTTAGTTGTCGTTTTAA
This sequence comes from Fructilactobacillus hinvesii, assembly GCF_024029435.1. Classification (NCBI taxonomy): domain Bacteria; kingdom Bacillati; phylum Bacillota; class Bacilli; order Lactobacillales; family Lactobacillaceae; genus Fructilactobacillus; species Fructilactobacillus hinvesii. The sequence continues at coordinate 1,192,478 of NZ_CP097118.1, forward strand.
CTGTTGGTTTTCTGAACTCAAAGCCGCATTCTTCGTTTGGGTGGCTTCGACCTGATTAACCTTACTCTTTAAAATTTGGTTTTCATGGTAAGTGTTAAGCAAATCATTGGTATTAGCAAAAAAACCATCAACAATTCCAACGGGAAAACCTAACGTTTGATTCCCTAATCCAACAATATCGTTGCCAATTCTCTGAATGATTGGGGGCGTTGCCCGTTTATTCCGAATGGCCACCGTCCCAGTAATTAGTCCAATGCTTAAAACTAAGCAAATTACCAAAATAACCAGGTTTCGGCTGGAAAAAAGCTTATGCATATCAATCTCCCATTCAATTCGATAAAACAAATAAGCGGGCACGCCCGCTTATTTGTTTTATTTTTTCTTCATGACTTCCATGCTCTTGAGTGATTCACCGGTTCCAATGGCAACACAGTCCAATGGATCCTGAGCAACACTAACGGGAACCTTAGTGGCATCAGCAATCACTTCGTCCAAATTCTTAATCAATGCGCCCCCACCAGTGAGGACAATTCCATGATCAACCACGTCTGCAGAAATTTCTGGAGAGGTTGCTTCAAGCGTTTCCTTGATGGCATTAATAATTTCCAAAATACCTTCATGAATCGCGGTGGCAACGTCCTCAGCTGTGATTTCCGTTGATTTAGGCAATCCGGTCAACAGATCACGACCACGAACGGTTTCTCCTTCCATTTGTCGTGCTTTTTCAATGGATGCAGAACCAATGTTAATCTTGGCTTGTTCCGCAGTTGGCAATCCAATTAAGAGGTTGTAGTTTTTCCGAACGTATGACACGATTGCTTCGTCTAACTTGTCTCCAGCCATTCGAATCGAGCGTGAGGAAACAATCCCCCCCAAAGAAAGGGTTGCCACGTCAGTGGTTCCCCCTCCAATATCAACTACCATGCTTCCAGTTGGATCCATCACGGGAAGACCAGCCCCTACGGCAGCAACGAATGGCTCTTCCATTACATATGCATCTCGAGCTCCGGCAACCCGGGTTGCATCAATCACGGCCCGTTTTTCCACCGTGGTAATGCCACTTGGAACACATACCATTACGTACGGACGACTATTCTTGTTACCCAAAGCCTTGCCAATGTAGTACTTCAACATGGCAACCGTCGTATCATAGTCAGCAATTACTCCATCCCGCATTGGGCGAATAACCTCGATACTAGCCGGAGCACGACCAAGCATTTCTTCTGCTTCATTTCCAACTGCTACAATTTCACTTGTCTTGGCATTGCGTGCCACAACGGAAGGTTCTCTTAAAACGATTCCCTTTCCCTCAACGTAAACAAGTGTGTTGGCAGTCCCTAAATCAATTCCAATGTTTTTAGTTCCTAGTCCAAACAAAATGTTCATCCCTTTATTGTAATATTTAATTTCTCATTAATAATTTCAGTATATCATATTGCGTTCACTTACGGCTCGGGTTTGAAATTATTAGCAATTCTTTAATTTTCTGAGCGATGCAACCACCAGGACCGCACGGTGGAAATGAATAACAGTGAGCCCGTCACTAGGGTTAAACCGTCATTATCAGTTTGCTGTAAAGCCATGTGGATCGCTTGTTTCCAATCCGGAATGTAACCAAACTGGGCAAACGACGACGTCGTAAAATCAGCACTGTGACGTTGCTTGGCTCCTGCAAATTCAGTCAGGTACAAATGAATGTGGGGATCCTCAGCCAGCAACTGGACCATCTCTTGATATTGTTTATCGGCTAAAACTGCTAAAACAACGTTGATTCGGCGTTCCGGAAACCGAGTTAAGGTCTTAAGTAAGCGTTTAATTGCGGGAACATTGTGCGCACCATCAATTAACAGTCGTGGTTGATCTTGCAGTAACTCCATCCGTCCCGCCCACCGAGTTTTAGAAATCGCCTGGCCTATCACTGGCACGGTCCGGTCCATCGGCCACTGCCACTGGGTCAAAGCTAACGTCCGAAATGCCGCAATTGCGATTGCTGCATCCTCCATTTCGAAGTCTCCAATCATATTGGTATTAATGCTTGCAATCGATCCCCAGCAATCCGTAAACGCAAAACTACGCTCCGTTAGCTGCCGGTAATGAAAATGATGCTCCAACTGAAACAGTGGGCTATTGCGGCGCGTAGCCACTGTTTTTACAACTTGCTGCGCCGCTTTCGGTAGAATCCCCGTCACGGTGGGCCGGTGCTTTCTAATCATGCCAGCCTTATCGGTAGCAATCTTTTCTACCGTATCTCCAAGAATTTGCATGTGATCCATCCCAATCGTAGTCACAATCGTTAGTAGTGCTTGATCGGAAACGTTGGTTGAATCTGATTGTCCGCCAATTCCGGCTTCCACTAAGGCAATCTCTACCTGCTGTTTTTGAAAATAAAGGTACATGAGTGCCGTAATTAATTCAAATTCAGAGGGGCCCAGTTCTGAGTCCTCTTGATCCAGCTCCGTCACAACGGGGCGAACTTTTTGCACCAGCTGCACCAGCTCAGCATCAGAAATTGGGACCTGGTTAATCTGAATCCGCTCGTTAAACCGCACGATAAACGGTGAAGTAAAAGCTCCTACCTTTAACCCGCTCTCCATCAAGAGCTGCTGTAAGTAGGCTACCACTGAACCCTTACCATTTGTTCCGACCACATGAATGGTTTGAATGGATTGCTCTGGATGTCCTAAACGGCGCAGGAGCTCGTTGATTCGTCGCTGAGTGGCTTCCTTTTTAATTCGCGGACGGCCATGAATGTAAGCCACTGCTTGTTGATAATCTGTCATTCGCTTTGCTCCTCACAAAAAACAAGCCCAGAATGTTCTGGACTTGCTTCTTTAAGTTTAAAGGGCCGCTTGTACATCGGCTAACCGCTGTTTAGCAGCTGCTAATTTTTGTTCATTATCAGCTTGTTTAGCTCGTTCCTCATCCACTACGGCCTTGGGAGCATTAGCCACAAACTTTTCGTTGGCGAGCTTGTGCTTAGCCCGGTCCACTTCAGATTGGAATTTTTCTACTTCCTTAGTTAACCGTTGAACTTCTTCGTTTAAGTCGATTAATTCAGCAAGCGGGATGCTAACTTCAGCATCCGTAACCACGGCCGTCATGGCTAATTTAGGTGCTACCACGTCAGCCCCAATTTCAAGCTTTTGTGGGTGACCAAACCGATCAATGTATTCACGATTATTTTCTAATACTTGTTTGAGTTCATCGTTGTTGGTTTTAATCAAGATGTCAACTGGATTCCCCAACGGAGCCCCAGCTTCGGCCCGAATGTTACGAACCGCCTTAATGATTTCAATCAAGTGGTCCATGTCACTTTGGGCCGTTTCATTGGTAAATTCTGGGTGCACCTCTGGATAAGCAGCCGTTACCAGTGACTGACCTTCATGGGGCATGGAAAGCCAAATTTTTTCCGTTACAAATGGCATCACTGGGTGTAACAACCGGAGGAATTGATCCAAGACGTATGCCAACACGTTTCTCGTGTTGTGCTTAGCCCGTTCATCAGTACCGGTCAACGTTTCCTTACTCATTTCGATGTACCAATCACAGAAATCATTCCAAATGAAATCGTACAGCGTCCGGTTTGCTTCACCAAAGTTGTATTTATCGTAGTTTTCTCGGACATGGGCAACCGTCTTATTAAGCCGGGCTAAGATCCACCGGTCAGCTAGGTTCCAATCAGAGGCAGCTGGCAATTCTGGTTTCTCCATCTCACCGAGATTCATAATTACGTACCGACTTGCGTTCCAAATCTTGTTAACAAACTTCCAAGATCCGTCCATCTTATCGTAACTGAACCGTTCGTCTTGACCAGGTGTGGTTCCCGTGGATAGCGACCACCGTAGTGCATCTGCCCCGTACTGATCAATTACATCCATCGGATCAATCCCATTTCCAAGCGACTTACTCATCTTACGTCCCTGTTCATCCCGGATCAACCCGTGGAGTAAGACATCCTTAAAGGGCCGACGACCAGTAAAGTGAAGACTTTGGAAAATCATCCGGGAGATCCAGAAGAAGACCAGGTCATATCCCGTTACCATCGTTGAGGTTGGGAAATATCGCTTAAAGTCGTGAGAATCAGTGTCCGGCCATCCCATCGTGGTAAATGGCCATAGTCCAGATGAGAACCAGGTATCTAAAACGTCAGGATCTTGATCCCAGTTTTCAATGTCTTTCGGGGCTGTTTCTCCCACGTACATTTCCCCGGTGTGCTTGTTGTACCAAGCTGGAATCCGGTGACCCCACCAGAGTTGCCGCGAAATTACCCAGTCATGAACGTCTTCCATCCAGCGACTAAACGTCTTTTCAAAACGTTCTGGAACAAAGTTCACTGCATCATCCGTTTGTTGATTCTTTAAAGCGGCTTCTGCTAGTGGCTTCATCTTGACAAACCACTGAGTTGATAACCGTGCTTCCACTTGTACTCCAGTTCTCTCGGAATGCCCAACGGAGTGAACAATTGGATCTACTTTAAGCATGGCGCCGCTCTTTTCAAGGTCCTTGGCGATGGCTTCTCGGGCATCAAACCGATCCATGCCGTTGTACTTACCGGCATTTTCGTTTAAAGTGGCATCTTCATTCATCGTGTTGATTTCGGCTAAATCATGCCGTTTCCCTACTTTGAAGTCATTTGGATCGTGCGCCGGCGTGATCTTTACCATTCCAGTTCCAAATTCTGGATCAACGTAGTGATCGGCGATGATGGGAATTTCCCGGTTTACTAGTGGTACGATAACGGTTTTTCCAACCAAATCTTTGTACCGCTCATCACTTGGATTAACTGCAACCGCAACGTCTCCAAACATGGTTTCCGGACGGGTCGTTGCAATTTCGATGTAGTCTTTGCCTGCAAAGGTGGTATCCCCCGTAAATTGGTATTTAACGTGGTAAAAGGCCCCTTTATCGTCCTTGTGTTCTACCTCAATGTCTGACAAGGCCGTCCGCGCTTGTGGATCCCAGTTGATGATGTACTTAGCCCTATAAATCAGACCTTGATTGTACAGATCAACAAAGACCTTGCGAACCGCTTTTGAAACACCATCATCCAGGGTGAAAGTTTCACGGTCGTAGTCCAACGAAAGGCCTAACTTAGCCCACTGTTCGTGAATGGTAGCGGCGAATTTATCCTTCCAATCCCAGACCTGTTGGATAAACTTTTCTCGCCCTAAATCATAACGAGAAATGCCTTGTTCCTGTAGCATTGCCTCAACTTTGGCCTGCGTTGCAATTCCAGCGTGATCCATTCCTGGTAACCACAATGTGTCGTACCCTTCCATCCGTTTTTGGCGAATTAACATGTCCTGCAACGTCGTATTCCAAGCATGTCCCAAGTGTAACTTCCCCGTTACGTTAGGCGGAGGCAAAACAATTGAATATGGTTTCGCCTTTTGATCTCCACTTGGTTTAAAAACACCTTCATCTAACCATTTTTGGTACATTCCTTGTTCCACAGCCTGTGGATCAAATTTAGTTGACATGGTGCTGGCTGTTTCTGTTTCCTTACTCATAAAATCACCCCTTCAAAAATAAAAAAGCACTCGTCCCTATCTCCAATAGGACGAATGCTCGCGGTACCACCTAAATTGGATTAGACTCAACCTAATCCCAACTCTAATCCGATAACGGTGGATGCCGATTATCACTACTCACTTCGTAACAACTGCTCCCAAGTTACACAAAAAAGTTTCATTGAGAGCCTCACACCGTCGCCCTCTCGCTGATAACTAGTCCTGTTTTGCCTCTTGTTCATAGCATTTATCTTTTGCCCATTAATATACTGAACTTTGGTTGATTCGTCAACCACTTTTTACAGTAATTCTTGTAAAGCCGCTAGCGCCTGTTTGTAATCCGGTTCAGCCGCAATTTGGGCTAAAACTTCTGCATAAGTGATTTTACCCGTAGCGTCTAACACAAATACTGCCCGGGCTAAATGTTTAAAACTAGGAATGTATAAGCCGGTTGCCTGACCAAAATCTCCCTCTTCATCAGACAACACAGCTAGATTTTTAACCCCTTTGGCCGCGCACCAATCAGTTTGTTCTGCAATTGAATTATTCGAAACCGTGACAAAGCGGGCCGCCGGAAATTGATCCGCTTGTTGATTAAACTTTTTGGTTTCCATGCTGCAAACATCCGTATTTAAATCCGGAACCGCACAGATAACCAGGGGTTTTCCCAGTAAGTCTTGTAGTGTAACTGATTGTTCCTGGTCATCCTGAACCGTGAAGGTTGGAAATTGTTCTCCAACTACCGGTGGGTTCCCCACCAATTCAACTGTTTGATCCATTAATTTAACTTTCATCGTGGTTCCTTTCTCACCGTGTTTTATAGTAACTCAGCAAAAACATCTTCTTCAGCATTCAAATAATCATCGCCCACGTTAATCTTCGTGACTTCGATTCCCGCTAAGGCCTCCTGCATTAACCCATCCACGTCAATTAATTTTTCAAATTCACGAGTCTTATCCAAATCAGGTTTAGTTTTAGGAGCCGGGGGTGTAAAAATCGTACAGCAATCTTCAAATGGCATAATTGACAGGTCATAAGTGTCAATCTCACGGGCAATTTTAATGATCTCCGTTTTATCCAATGAAAGTAAGGGGCGCAGAACTGGCAACGACGTAACGTCATTAATCGCCCGCATACTTTCTAACGTTTGAGAAGCAACTTGTCCCAGTGATTCCCCGGTAAAGACTCCATTACAGTGCCGATCCAAAGTAATGGCGGCTGCCAGACGCAGCATCATTCGGCGTTGAATTGTCATCAAGTAGCCTTCAGGAACCCGCTTTTTGACTTCCTCTTGAACTTTAGTAAAGGGAACCTGAATGAAGTCAATCGTTCCCCCAAAGGCAGCTAATTTAGCGGCTAAATCCTTGGCCTTGGCAAGGGCCTGCTGGCTAGTATACGGTGGACTAAAGAAGTGAATCATATCCACTTTCACGCCCCGCTTCATGGCCAGGTAAGCTGCTACCGGTGAATCAATTCCCCCTGACAGCATCATCGTGGCTCGTCCACCAGTTCCAACTGGCAAGCCCAGAGCCCCCGGAATTGTAATGCTAGACAAATAAATGCCACTCAACCGCACGTCAATCTGAAGATTGATGTCTGGCTTTTTCATCTGAACCTGAATCCCGTCGATTACCTTTAAAATGTAACTACCGACCCCGTCATCAACGCCATATGTATTTAACGGATAATTTTTATTCTGGCGGCGGGTAGAAATTTTGAAGGTTTGGACGGGCTGGTATTGTTCTTTAATCATGGCTTCGGCCGTCCGTTGAATCTCACTCAGATCGGCGTCCTTTGGCAATTTAACTACCGGTGAGAACGTTTCAATCCCAAACATTTGTTGCAACGCATCCATCACTGGCTGGGCCGCTTGTCCATTCAGTACCACGTGCAAGCGATCACGTTGGGCCTTAACCACCACCGCTGGAAACGGTTTTAACACGTTCCGAATGTTTTGGCCTAACTGGCGAATAAATTCACGCCGGTTTTTACCCTTCGTGGATAACTCACCGTACCGCACCATAATTTCACTATATTCCATTTTGTCACTTCCCTTTTTCTCTGGTTTAACTCAAGGTTTTAAATTGCTCGTAACGAGTGGCAAAGACCTGTTTAAACCGTTCGCCTTCTGCCATCGTATTTTGGTCACTTAAAGAAATCCGGACCGCTCCGCGCGCAATTTCTGGAGCAATTCCCATTGCACTTAGTGTACTAGAAGTAAGTCCTTTTTTCGAAGAACATGCACTAGTAGTTGACAAATAGATCCCATCCTCTTCAAAGGCATGCACAATCGTTTCCCCTTTGACCCCTTCAATGGCAAAGCACAGAATGTGGGGGGCAAAGTGGTCGCCCGTTCCAGAAAAGATATGAACTTTATCAAACTGTTGCAGATATTCACGCAAGCTCAACCGCAGTTGTTGTTCTAAAGCAACTGCATGACTCTCGTTTTGTTTTAACAACCGGACAGCTTTAGCCATCGCTGCAATCGCCGGCAGATTTTCGGTTCCACTGCGCTGTCCCCGTTCCTGACCGCCCCCGTCTAACAGGGGAGTTAGTTTTTTCCCAGTCCGAGCATAGATAAATCCGATGCCGCGTGGCGCATGAAACTTATGGCCAGAAAAAGTCACAAAGTCCACCCGATCGTTAAAAATCAGATCATGAATTCCCTTACCAATCCCCTGCACGGCGTCCACATGAAAATGTACCTTCGGATGGTCTTGCAAAATTTTGGCAATTTCTGCCAACGGTTCAATCGTTCCTACTTCGTTATTTACCGCCATCACGGAGACGAGAATGGTATCTGGACGAAGCGCAGCCTTTAAATCAGCGGGCTGGACCCGTCCCTCTTCATCAACCGGAAGATAGGTAACTTCAAACCCGAGTTCCTCGAGTCGCTGCATCGAATGTTTTACCGCATCGTGTTCCACCTGTGTTGTAATCAAATGGCGCCCGAATTGGCGTTTCGCCATGGCCGTCCCCTTAATGACCCAATTATCTCCTTCAGTTCCTCCACTCGTAAACAAGATCTCAGCCGGTTGCACCCCCAGCTGACTTGCAATTTGACGGCGGGATTGAATCAAGAGTTGGTCGGCTTCTTCACCAAATCGGTGTAAGCTAGAGGGATTGCCCCAGTAATTTTCACTCACCTGTTCATAAGTCTTCAACACAGCAGGATCGACCTTGGTAGTCGCACTGTTATCAAAATAAATCATGCTTAATTACTCCTTTAAAAACGAAACCAGGCCGCGTTCTCTCGACCTGGCTTTTTCCTGTTTAATTTGCGTGCGCTTTGTTTTTATAGTAACTTTCTTCGATCCGATTAAAAGCTCCCGGTTCAACTTGATCTAAAGCAGTCGCAATCGTGGCCAAACTGTCTTCATAGCGATAATCCCGTTCAAACTGCTCCTGAGCCTTTCGAATCGCCTGTGCCATCTGTGGGTTAGTCGCCGCATAGCGATTGGCATACTGAATGACCTGCTCCGCCAATAACGATTGATCAATCAGGTCACTCGTTTTCGCTTGTAGTTGATCGCGATCACGCTTAATTTGTCCAAGTTGCTTTTGAACGTCATCCATACTGATTTTAGCCTTATTCATAGTGGCTTTCAAATGTTTAACTTCGTTTTTAACCACGTCAAAGTACTCGGCATAATCAGAAGAAATCCCTGGTAAATTTAAGTTTTCAATCCGACGGTGAATGGCATGTAATTCTGCCGACAAATCTTCAAGTGTTTGCTGGGCCTGCTTTTCCTCCTCGCTCAAGTCAGCGATGGAATCGTTCAGAGCCCGTTGTTTTTTCTCAATGTTACTTAAGGATTGATTAAACTGACTCAAATCGGTCGCAATTTGTGAAAACACTGCCTGATTTTCCTGGATTAGTTGACAATCATACTGATACTTTTGGTTGATCATGCTGATTTGTTCTTTCAAACGCTCTGCATTTTCAATTTCGCCGTGTTCTAACGAGTAATTGTGACTCAAGCGGTCTAATTCAGCCAGTAACATCTGGTTCTGCTTCCAGGCATGATGAATGAACTGTCCAGTCACATCCTTCTTTTTGTCTACAAACAAGCGCGCCTTCATTTCTGCTTCTAACCGATCGTATAAGGCGTTGATTCGTTTCTCAATCTCATTGTCTTGTTCCCGAACGAAGTCTAAATCAAGGTGTTTAATGTTTTCTAGGTTATCCTGAACTGCTTGGTGTAATTCCTTGAGCGTTACGGCAAAATCATCATCGACAAAACAAAAACCTTCAGCCCGCGCCTTAGCGTATGCCGATTCAATCTCTGTCAGCTGGTTAATAAATTGAACGTGATTTTGTTCATATAATTCCGGAATGGAATTCATCTTTTGCTCTAACGTTGTAGTCGCTTTCTTTAAATCACCAAGCATTGCTTCCGCATTTTGGTGATCCCCTTGTTGCGTCAAAGCAGAGAAGTCAGCAAACGTATCTTCAAGTGATGAAAGTTGTCCTTCTAAAGCATCAATTGCTGGACCATACTGACGATTATCATTTAAGAGGGTTTTACGGATTTTTTGGTAGTTAGTTTCTAAATCAACGACCGCCTGTTGGTGATCTTGTTCCATTTTTTGAATGTTAGTGAGGGTTGCTTGAACCTGATCCAGAGTAGTAGCCGCTTTTTCCAGCTGGGCGTGCGCAGTATCCACATCATCACGAGTTTGTAAAAAATTGACTCCTTTTGCATCACTTTCCGCGGCGGTTAGGCTCTGGGCGATGGCAGGAAATTGCTCTTGATGCACCTGTTCGTAACTTTGTTGAGCATCTTTAAACTTGATCAACGAATCTCCCGTTAGGGTCAGTTGTTTTACCTGCTGAATTTGTTCCGTCAAAGATAGGTTTTGCAATCGAGAAAGTTCCGTACTCATGGTATTAGCCCGTTTTAATTGGGTTCTTTGGTACACAACAACGGCTAGATAAATAACAATGATAATAATAACAATCCCGATAATAACGTTTAGCATGATTTTCAACCTTCACCTAATTAAATTTGTTAACTAACTGTCAATCCTACAGTCTCTCTGGATTATACCATAACAAAGCCGGGAAAAGCAGCCTCCCTCTGCAGAAAATCCGGTTTCCTGCGTTGACAAATGTTCCGATTCCAGTGTACAATCGTCGTTGTGTAAAATAATGCAGCGGCACACGGTAAGCTCGTCAACATGTCTTTGCTATCTTTAGAATAGTTTAATTAGTAACCCACCGGCTGCTGAGGTGAAAGTTCTGAGAGATATGCACGAATACTAAGTGTGCATTTGGTTATTTTACTCCAAATAATTTCATTGGAGGATTTATTATGTCTAGATATACTGGACCAAGTTGGCGAATTTCTCGTCGACTCGGCATTTCTTTATCGGGAACTGGTAAAGAGTTACAACGGCGTCCTTATGCACCTGGTGTTCATGGTCAGGGTCGGCGTCAAAAGCTTTCTGAATACGGTGTTCAATTACGTGAAAAGCAAAAGATGCGTTACATGTACGGCCTAACTGAACGTCAATTTTACTCCCTCTTCTTAAAGGCGGGTAAGATTCGGGAAGGTAAGCACGGTGACAACTTCGAAATTAAGTTGGAACAACGGCTTGATAACGTTGTTTACCGTTTAGGTTTAGCTACGACGCGGCGTCAAGCACGTCAATTAGTGAACCATGGTCACATTACGGTTGACGGTAAACGCGTTGACATTCCTTCTTACGAAGTTGAACCTGGTCAAGTAGTTGGCGTTCGGGAAAAATCCAAGAACATGGCCATCATCAAAGAAGCAGTTGAAGCAGTGGTTAGTCGCCCTACTTACGTTTCATTTGATGCTGACAAGTTGGAAGGTTCCTTAACCCGACTTCCACAACCAGATGAATTAAATGCTAACATCGACACTTCCTTAGTGGTTGAATTTTACAACCGTTAATCAGTCAAAAGAGCGATCTCTTCTTGTAGTGCCCCATAAAAGTTAGACAAAATCTAATTTTTATGGGGTATTTTTTATGACTAAATACGATACAAAATTCAAAATTAAAGTAGTTGAATTTTACTTGAATAACCCGGTTTCCATTAGGGAAACCGCTAGAAAATTTAACATCAAATCTAATACTAATCTATTGCAATGGATCGAAATTTATAAATCGGAAGGACCGTTAGGGCTAAAAGTTAATCGATCACATAAAATTTATTCCAGAGAATTTAAATTAAGCGTGGTAAACTACTATAAAACTCATGAAACTAGTATTCGGCTTACAGCATTAGAATTTAAACTCAATCAAAGTCAAGTACAAAATTGGATTTATCAATTTAATCATTTTGGTGCTGAGGCGCTCTTACCGAAAAGGCATGGTAGACCATCAATGAAGAAAAAATATAAAGATTCACCCTTATCACAAGATAAGGAGTCAGCTTATTTAGATGAAATTTCTAAGCTAAAAGCTCAAATTAATGAAAATCAGATGGAGATTGATATCTTAAAAAAACATCTAGCCTCAGAGTATGGCATAAAAATTGGACAAAACGACAATTGGAAGCACAGGTCATAGATACTTTGAGGCATAAGTATTCGCTCAAACAGCTTTTTCGTTACTTTTCAATGGCTCGCTCAACCTTCTATTACAATCTTAAACGAGCCAAACAACCAGATAAATATCAGCAAGTTAAATCAGAAATTAAATCCATTTTTAGTAAAAATCTAGAAACCTTCGGTTACAGAAGAATCTGGTTGAAATTGGTTAAATGTGGAATTAGTATTTGTCCAGAAACAGTTAGAAAATTAATGACTCAATTGGGAATTAAAACTAAAGTGTATTCTAAACCTACCAGCAAAAGATATAGCTCGTTTCGTGGCAAAGTGGGGAAAATTGCGCCTAACTTATTAAAGCAACACTTTAGTGAAAAGATACCGTTTAAAGTGCTGCACACTGATATTACCCAGGTTCAACTAGTTGACGGTAAGAAGGCTTATATTTCGGCTATTATTGATGAAGCTTCTAGTGAAGTCATTTCATTAGTAGCAGATAATAATGAAAGGTTTCAGTTAGTGGAAAGAATGTTAAATGAAACTAAGATCAAAATAAAAGACTTGAAGCAAGTAACAATTCACTCAGATCAAGGATTTCATTATCAAATTCCAGCATATCAAAGCTGGATTAAAGCTAATCACGTAACTCAAAGCATGTCTAGGAAAGGTAATTGTCTTGATAATGCGCCAATTGAAAGTTTTTTTAACTTGTTGAAACGAGAATGTTTAAATCGAATTAAATTGACCTCTTTAACTTCGTTAAAGCAGGTCTGCCAAGAATATGTTAAATGGTTTAACAAGGAAAGAATTTCAGGTAACAAAAAAGGACTTACTCCGATTGAATATCGGAATAAATCCTTAAAAACTGAATAATGTCATGTCCAACTTTTATAGGGCACTACATCTTGAGACCGCTCTTTTTTATTACTTAGAATTTGATGTTACAATTAAAGAACAACGAAAGAAAGGAGCACCACTACCATGCCTAACGAAAATAACGTTCAAGACCGGCTTGATCAAGCAATGAACGGAGGAACTCCGAAAATCAATCCGGATGAACAACGACGCTACCTTGGAACTTTCCGCGAACGCGTTGCACTAATGATTCCTGTCTCTGCGGTTAGTGATGATGCCGCTTTAAACCAAGTACGACAAATTTTAACGGCTCATTCTGATTACAACCTCCTCATCAACGGGAATTTAGATAACGCCTTGCAAAGTCCCTACCTGAAACTAGCTGGTGAACTACACGCCAAATTCACCCTAAAAAACAGTGATGACTATGGAACTGCTCCTGACCAAGCCGCTGTGGTGGTTGCGGCAGCTAATGCCATTAACGTTGAAAACATTGACTTTCAAGCTCCCCAGCAACAAACTCCAAAAGAACAGTCCAATAGCCGCCAATCGTTTTGGCAACGGCTCTTTCACCATTAAAGTATTGAAATCGAGGCTGTTATGCAACAAAAACCATTAGCATATCGGATGCGCCCCACTAAAATTGAAGAAATCGTCGGGCAATCGGAACTGGTGGGTCCCGGCAAAATAATTAACCGAATGGTCAAGGCCCACCTGTTGTCATCAATGATTTTGTATGGTCCGCCAGGAACGGGAAAAACTAGTATTGCGAGTGCCATCGCTGGTTCGTCGCAATATGCCTTTCGAACGTTGAATGCGGCTACTGACACTAAAAAAGAGCTTCAGATTGTGGCCGAAGAAGCAAAGATGAGTGGAACCGTCGTATTACTCCTGGATGAAATTCACCGGTTGGATAAGACGAAGCAAGATTTCCTTTTACCGCTCTTAGAAAGTGGCCAAATCATTTTAATTGGAGCGACAACCGAAAATCCTTACATTAACATTAGTCCCGCCATCCGTTCCCGTACGCAAATTTTTACCGTCCATCCACTTGCTAGTGCTGACATTAGTACGGCCATTGATCGAGCCCTACATGATCGTACAAATGGATTAGGTAGCGAACCAGTCAAACTCGATCCGGCCGCTAAAAATCTGCTGACGCACCGCACTAATGGAGATCTGCGTAGTGCCCTCAATGCCCTTGAATTAGCGGTTAAATCCACTCCTAAACAAGCAGATGGAACCATTCACGTTACTCTAACCGACGTGGAAGCGTGCTTACAGCAACAAGCTCTAACTCAGGATAAAGATGGCGATGCCCACTATAACGTCATCTCTGCGTTTCAAAAATCCATCCGCGGCTCTGATCCCAATGCTGCCTTGCACTATGCTGCCCGGTTGATTGAAGCGGGAGATCTAACCTCCCTCATCAGACGGCTGATGGTAATTGCCTATGAAGACGTGGGCTTAGCCAATCCAGCGGCAGCCGCCCGGACGGTAGCAGCCGTCCAAGCGGCGGAACGAGTGGGCTTGCCGGAAGCCCAAATTCCGCTTGCAAACGCCATCATTGAACTGGCTTTATCACCTAAGTCCAATTCAGCAATGGCGGCAATGGCGGCGGCTTTAAAGGACGTTCGGACCGGTAAATACGGTACCATCCCCCCTTATCTTCGTGATGCTCATTTTAAAGGTGCCAAGGAGCTTGGTCACGTTGGCTACCAGTATCCCCATGATTTCCCTAACGGATGGGTTAATCAGCAGTATCTTCCCGATCAAATTAAAGATGCCCAGTATTACCAACCAAAGGAAACCGGAAAAATGGAACGAGCCTACGCCGAGCAATATCACAAGTTACAGGCAGCGCAACATCAACAACCAAAGGAGGATTCCCATGATTAATTTGTTAGCGTTACTGTTTGCCCTCCTCTTGGCGGGAAACGGACTCTACTTTTTATTCCACCAGCACCGCCCCTTCTTACTCTTTCATCCGGAACAAAACTCTAAACTCCAAACCATTTTAAGGGTGAGCGGGATTTGCTTATTACTCCTAGCGTTATTGACGCTTGGGGCCGTTCTTCTCAATAACATTCCCCTCTTGGTAATTGCCTTAATTGGCGGTTGTCTCGGGTGCCTAATTCCTGAATTGTTGCTGATTCCTTACATGAATCATTAGTCACTGTTATTTTTGGCAAAGAGCGTTAAAATTAAATTGATTAGATGCTTCACAAATCTAAATGAGGTGATTATTTATGTTACAAGAATACAAAAACATCCTAGTCCCCGTTGATGGGTCCTATGGTGCAGAATTAGCCTTTGAAAAGGCCGTGGCCATCGCCAAACGAAATGAAGCTCACTTACATTTGGTTCATGCCATTGATACTAGAGCTTACCAAGACGTCTCCAGTTTTGATAATAGTATCGTGGACGAGATTACCGATAAAAGTAAAAAGCGGCTGGAAAAATACATTCAGACGGCCCACGAAGCTGGATTAGAAGCCATTGATTACTCAATTGAGTATGGCTCTCCTAAAACCATTATTGCCAAGGAATTGCCTCAAGAACTCAACGTTGATTTAATCATCATGGGCGCAACTGGTTTAAACGCTGTGGCCCGACTCTTGATTGGTTCCGTGACGGAGTACGTAACTAGAAACGCTACTTGTGATGTTCTGGTGGTTAAAACCAACTTGAAAAACGAACTGATTCCCGAAAAACAATTAGGCAAACAAAGTAAAGAGTAATTGTTAATCCCTAGCAATCCAGCTGGGGATTTTTTAGTTGATAAAGCTCGTAAACTTGGATTAACTTGCTGTTATTTTTTAAGTGCGCTACCTGATCAGCTTGGTGAAAAAGATGACTTGCAACACTATTTTGCTCTGTTGCTTGAACAGCAAGCCCCTCAAGATAATAAAAGTCGGTTAGACAATAATAGGAATAGTGTTGCTTCAAATAGCGACGCAATTGTTGACACATCCGTTGGGTTGCTGGATATAATTTGAGAATCAAACCAAGGGTCGTAGTGGCCATTCCAAATTTCATTAATATCAGCAAAGCTTCTTGTTCCGTTTGCAGCAATAATTCTAACTGCGTAAATGCCTTGTGTAGAGACAGCTGAGCCCGTTTTACAAAGTTAAGCCGTTGATAAGTGGCCGCTTCCCCCAGATAAGCCAGTCCCTGGGTTAACGTTAGCTGATTATTAACGGGATAACTTAACGCTTGATCAAAGGAAATAATTGCAGCTTCAAAGTTACTCTGCTGGAGTAACTGTAACAAACCGCAATAGCAATGATAACGACTTAATAACTGCTTAGAATCTAGATTTTCTACTTTAATCTGGGCTAAACGCCGGGCTCCTTCTTTAAATTCAAACTGAAAAAGATCTAGTTCGAGTGCTTGCAACTGCCGTTCTCCGTAACAATACTGCTTACAAAATTTTTGTTCTAATTCTTGTTGTTCAACTTTCAAACGTTCTAATAACGCGGGAATAATTTCCCATTTGGAAAAACTGGTGCCATTTTCCAAGGTACTAATGGTAGTTTGGGTACAAATTCCTCGGGCCAACTCCGCTTGAGATAGGTGAATTTGGTGCCGCCGAACCTTAACCAGGTGACTTAATTCCGCCAATAATTGGGGAGATGGTAATAACAGCATCTGTTTGCTCCTCTAAAAACGATTTAATTAAAATAAATATTATTATCCTATCTTTCTTATAATTTGTCAAACTAATAAAAAATCCTCCCCCGAAGTTAACGTTCATTGTAACTTCGGGGGAGGATTCTGTTATTTAGCTTTATAAACTTTCTTTTGATCCTTCGCTTCTAATGGTTTAAAGTCATGTAAAATTTGTGCTTGTCGTTCAAATTCATCTTGGGCCAAATCAATTAAGCGATCAATTAATTCTGGATAACTAATGCCAGAAGCTTCCCACAACTGCGGGTATAACGAGATGTTGGTAAATCCAGGCAAAGTATTAATTTCACTTAGATATGGAGTAAGGTCTTCTGAAACCAAAAAGTCGATCCGAGCCATTCCCTTTAGCTCAAGAGCTTGATAAGCATCCAATGCCATTTGTGTAACTTCGTTGCTGACCGCTTCTGGGAGTTCAACTGGAATGGTAAATTCAACCGCACTCGCGTCCACAAACTTGTTATCGTACGTGTAAAAAGCATCACTATCCGGAACTTTAATGGCTCCAATCTTAGAAGCTTGCGGGTGTTCGTTTCCAAGGATTGAGATCTCGACTTCTTCCGGACCTTCAATTGCCTCTTCAACCAGAACCTTCGTATCATAACGGAGGGCGTCTTGCATCCCTGCTTCATACTCTGCTTCGTTCTCCACCTTATGAATTCCAATGGAGGAACCTTGGCGAGACGGTTTAATAAATAATATTTTTGAAGCAAGCTTTTCACTAATGCGAGCATAACTCCAGTCAGAAACATTTTGAGGCGTCACCAAAACGTACTTTGTGTTCCGAACCCCCGTCGCCGTTAAGATCTTTTTGGTAAAGTCTTTATCATAGGCTAAGCCCGAGGCTTGAACTCCACTACCTACGTATGGTTTTTTTAGTAGTCGTAAGAGTCCCTGAATGGTCCCATCTTCCCCCAGGTTTCCGTGAATAATTGGGAAAAAGACGTCAATCTTTTTCGTGCTCTCAAGATTTAAAATTGGAGCCAAGGGATTAGCGATGTCTAATTGCGACGCTACCTCAGTGGCCACATCTTCTTCCTTTTCACCCGCAAAGACCCGGTGAGAAGCTGCGTCATCTAAAATAATTCCGTCCTTAGTAATTAAAAAGAGACTAACATCGTACTTCTCCTTGTCCATTGCATCAAAAATATTGTGGGCGGACCGTTTCGAAACGTCATGTTCTGAAGAATCGCCCCCAAATAATAGGGCAACATGTTGTTTTGTATCTGTCATCTGCTTTTCTCCCATTCGTGTGTTTTGGAAACTTAAGTATAACACTTTTTGGTCTAACTTAAAATGCCAAAACAAAAAAGCCTACCGCAGTAGACTTTTACGAAAATTGTTTAACGTTACTAAACATCGAATTCTTATTGTGATATTGCATTGACATGATGAAGCCAATCCCAATCATATTTCCGATTAGAGCTGATCCACCTTGGCTAATAAATGGGAGCGGAATCCCAGTCATTGGGATCAGGTCAATACTCATCCCAATGTTTTCCACCACGTGGAAAAGAATCATCATGATTACTCCCGTGGAAATGTAGGCGTAAAAAACATTCCGGGTTCGAAAGGTCACCTTAATCATTTCGTAAATTAGGAGGAAGTACAACAAGATTAACAAGGTTCCGCCGATGAAGCCAAAGTTTTCTCCCACTACGGAAAAAATCATATCGGATTCTCGGACCGGAACGTACACGTGCGAAACGTTAAAACCAGTTCCAGTCATTCCTCCAGAACCAACTGCCTTCATACTTTGCCACAGTTGGAATCCCTGATTACTAGAATCAGAGGCGGGGTGCAACCAGCTATCAATCCGTTCAAATTGATACTGCTTAAACCCTAAGTGTCCTAAAATAGCCCGACCACCGCTAGTAACTACTAACATTACTGCTGTCGTGACTAAGGCAACAAAGGCAATAATTCCAGGGCCTAAGATTTTCCAAGTAATCCCAGACACAATGATTAATCCACCTAAGATTGCTAGAAACACCACCGTCGTCCCAAAGTCATTTTGCAATTTCAAAAGAATGATCACTGGTAACGTCCACAAAAACATTTTCCCCAATAACTTCCAATCACTGCGCACCGTATGGATCGGATACTGATTATTGTGGGTAGCGATCACCCGTGCTTCCATTAAAATGTAAGCAGGTTTCATAATTTCTGACGGTTGGAACGTTAATGGTCCTAAAGCAAACCAACTTTTAGCTCCTGTTTGCACAAAATAAGCTCGACTATACAGAAAGAGCACTAGAAACAGTAAAACCACTCCAAACCAATAGATATAAGGAGTAATCTTCCATAGTTGCTGGGCATCAAACTGCATGATAACGACAACCGCTACCGCTCCAATTACGTACCAAACCAACTGCGATACTACGGTTCGGACAACTGAAACAGAACCAGTATCGTGCGAAGCCGCTACATAAATCGAGCCTAATCCGACCAAAGCTAACATTAGGACACAAAAGATAATGCTCCAATCAATCCGATCGTCACTTTGCATTTGTCTTCTTTGAAACACAGCTAACTCTCCTTCATTTGAATCCTAGCTTAGCGTTGGTGTAAATTATATTCACGAATGATTTGTTGGAGTGCATCCGTTTCATTTTTTTCGTGGAAAACTTGATCACCCACGTAACAATCAAATTTATCCTGATTGGCAACGATTTTACCCACTGTTTGGCCTTTAATTTGGACTAAATTTTCGTGTTCGGGAGTAGCCACCACTTCTAGTTCAATTTGTTTTTCTTTGCGACTCATCCTAACCTCCATTCTCTTTCATCTGGTTTCTTCGGACACTAAAATGGTTTGGTACCGGGTCAAAGCCACCGGAAACCAACGGATTACACCGTAAAATCCGTGCACCACCCATGATTAAGCCACGCAGACTCCCAAATCGTTCAATCGCTGTCAGGGTGTAGTGTGAACACGTTGGTTGATACCGACACGTCGGTGGTGTATGCGCCGAAATTCCACTTTGATATGCTCTAATGAGCTTAATTAACAAGGCTTGCACCGCATTAGTTCCGGCCAAAGAGGCTAAATTTTTGCTTGTTCGGTTGTTTCTTAGTATCAATGTGTTCGAGTAAGGCACTCGCCCCTTTTGCCACGTTTTCTAAAGGATCTTCAGAAACCATCACTGGGACTGTCAACGCATTGGCAATAACAAAATCAATGTTCTTCAACATTGATCCTCCCCCAGTTAACATCACTCCGCGATCAATAATGTCCGCAGCTAATTCTGGTGGGATGGTTTCCAGCACACTCTTAGCGGCGTTAATAATCATTTGCACCGACATGTGAATTGCGTCTGCAATTTCAGCACTATTAATGGTGACGGAAATCGGCATCCCACTCACAGCATCTCGACCCCGAACTTCCATTTCTTGAATGTCATTAGGGTCTGCTTGAGCCGTTCCAATTGCCTTTTTAATTTTTTCCGCGGTGTGTTCCCCAATGATAATATTATGGGTCCGCTTCATGTAATCAACGATGTCTTGGTTCATGACATCTCCAGCCAATTTAAGCGACTTGCTGGCTACAATGTCACCTAAAGAAACCACAGCAATGTCTGAAGTCCCCCCACCAATATCAATAACCATGCTTCCCGTTGGTTGGAAAATATCCATTCCGGCCCCAATGGCAGCGACCTTTGGTTCCTCTTCTAAAAAGACTTCACCACCCACTGATTTTTGAGCGGCTTCAATAATTGCTTTTCGTTCAATGTTAGTAATGTTAGTGGGAGCACAAATCATTACCTTGGGCTTTGAAACCATGCCCTTCACGCTTAATTTTTTAATGAAGTAATTTAACATTGCTTCTGTCACATCAAAGTCTGAGATAACCCCATCCTTTAATGGTCGAATTGCTTTGATGTTACCCGGCGTTCTACCAACCATTTCGTAAGCTTCTTTTCCGACTGCCAGAACTTTGTTAGTTTTCGTATCGATTGCAACTACGGATGGTTCGTTTAAAACGACTCCTTTTCCAGTTACAGATACCAACACATTGGCTGTTCCTAAGTCAATTCCGATATCTTCGGCCATAATTTTTCTTCCTTTCCCGCAAAAATCTAATCGTGTAAATTATATCATAAGTAGCGGCAGAAAGGCTTAATCCCCAGTCGAAACCCGCTCAATGTCTGCCCCTAAATGACGCAATTTCTTTTCAATTTCGTAGTAACCTCGGTCTAAATACTGGAGGTTTGTGATTTGAGTTTCCCCCGTAGCAATCAAACCAGCAATAATCAATGCGGCGGCGGCTCGCAAATCAGTAGCAGCGACTTCAGCTCCTTCAAAGTGCGTTGGTCCATGCATGACCACTGTGTTTCCTTTGATTTCGAACTTCGCATTCATCCGGCGGAGTTCATCTAAATGGCGGAAACGGTTTTCAAACACCGTTTCTGTCAACGTACTTACCCCATCTGCTTCAAGTTGTAACACGGTCATCTGTGGTTGCATGTCAGTCGGAAAACCAGGGTAAGGAGCCGTTTCAACGTCCACGGGTTGTAGTGTTTTCGGACCAACTACCTTGATTCCAGCGGCTTCTTCTGTGACCTGAACGCCCATTTCCCGTAACTTAGCTACGAGGGGTAAGTTGTGTTCCATGATGGCATCTTCTACCAATACGTCTCCCTGAGTTGCAGCAGCCGCTACCATAAAGGTTCCAGCTTCAATCCGATCTTCTACAACTTGATGATGCACCCCATGTAATTCGTCGACCCCTTCAATCGTAAGGGTATCAGTTCCAGCCCCCGTAATTTTAGCTCCCATGGCATTTAGCATGTTAACTAAATCCACGATTTCTGGCTCGCGTGCTACGTTTTTAATCACCGTAGTTCCTGTCGCCAAAGTCGCTGCCATCATCACATTTTGGGTGGCTCCCACACTCGGAAAATCAAAGTAAATTTCAGCTCCGTGAAGGCCTTCTGGGGCCCGAGCTTCTACGTAGCCCTCGTGTTGTTCAATCGTAGCTCCCATGGCTTCAAAGCCCCGTAAATGGATGTCAATTGGGCGCGAACCAATGGCACATCCACCTGGTAATGCCACTCGAGCCTTCCCCAATCGTGCCAATAGGGGCCCTAAGACAACGATGGAAGCGCGCATCTTAGAAACATATTCAAAGGGCGCTTCGCTACTGATATCCCCGGTCGCGTCTACTGTAATTTGATTGTGATTTTCATCAAAGTTCACCTGTAAGCGCAAACTGCGCAACACCTCGTTCATCACGTGTACGTCCGACAAAATTGGAGTATTAGTAATGATACTTTTTTCCTGTTTCCCTAAAATAGTGGCAGCCAAAATTGGCAAAACGGCGTTTTTCGCCCCTTCAATGTGGACACTTCCGGATAGGCGGTTGCCACCGCGCACAATAATTTTATCCATTTCTCTTCTCCTAGCTGATTTTAAAATAAGAATTGTAGGTTTTTTAAGTTATCAATAAAGGAGAGAAAGAAATTACTGCTTAAAGAACCAATTGCCAAGGCCATTAAAACTAATAAAACCTTCCCCTGTTGTTCTTTAATGGGTAAAAACCGTTCAAAATGAATTCCTTGAATGGCCCAAAATGCTAAAATCACAAAAAACAACTGACTAATTACACTAATTAAAGCCTGTAATCCAAATCCATTCATTTTCTCTTCCTCCATTGATTGCTATCCTTAATCTTATCATAAAATCCCGCAGGTGTCCCTTCCGCCACTCGTTTCCAGCCATGAATGCATAAAAAAAGAAAGCCATGAAAAACATGACTTTCTTTCTAAAAAACTACCGCCGATTAGCAACATTGATCCGATTCAAGGCCCGGCGAAGTTCAACTTCGGCCCGTTTCATTGTATCGGCATCGTGTTTGCTATTGGCTTCTTCAATTTCTCGTTGAGCCCGTTCCTTCGCATTATTAGCCCGGCCCACATCAATTTGATCTTTGCGTTCCGCACTATCAGCGACAATCGTGAGTTCATTATTCGAGAATTCAACGAAACCCCCGTTAACGGCGAGTGTATCAGTTTGACCGTCCTGATTTTTAAACTCAGCCGGGGCAATTTGTAAGGCGGCAATCACCGGAATATGGTTAGCCATGATTCCCATGTCACCACTTTGCGTTTGCACGACCGCTAATGAACAATTGTCATTAGTATAAATCGGTCCGTCCGGAGTCACGATACTAACGGTTAAAACATTCTTTGCTTCAGCCAATTAGATCCCTCCTTACTTGTCGGTATCCTTTTGGGTAGCATCGTACTTGGCAACCACATCTTCAATCGGACCACAGTTTCTAAAGAAATCTTCTGGAATGTAGTCGTACTTACCGTCTAAGATGCCTTTGAAGCCGGCCACTGTATCCTTCACGGAAACGTACTTACCAGGAACGTTCGTAAACGTTTCAGCGACTGAGAATGGTTGCGACAAGAAGAATTGAATCCGACGAGCCCGACCAACAATCGTCTTTTCTTCGTCAGATAATTCATCCATCCCTAAGATTGAGATGATATCTTGTAATTCCCGGTACCGTTGTAAGACATGTTGCACTTCACTAGCAACTTGGAAATGTTCATCCCCAATGATGGCCGGATCCAAAGCGGAGGAGGTTGATGCCAATGGGTCCACGGCTGGATAAATCCCTTGTTGAGTCAAAGACCGTTCCAAGTTAGTCGTGGCATCCAAGTGCGCGAACGTCGTAGCGGGTGCAGGGTCAGTGTAGTCATCGGCAGGAACATAAACCGCTTGAATCGAGGTAATGGCACCCTTCTTCGTCGAGGTGATCCGTTCTTGCAACTGACCCATTTCCGTGGCTAACGTTGGCTGGTACCCTACGGCGGAAGGAATCCGACCTAACAAGGCAGAAACTTCCGTACCAGCTTGGGTAAACCGGAAGATGTTATCAATAAATAACAGCACGTCTTTTCCAGCTTCATCACGGAAGTATTCCGCAATCGTCAGTCCCGTCAAAGCAACCCGCATCCGAGCACCAGGCGGCTCATTCATTTGTCCATACACCATGGCGGTTTGCTTCAGAACTCCCGATCCCTTCATTTCGAAGTACATATCGTTTCCTTCACGGGTTCGTTCACCAACCCCAGTAAAGACGGAAATTCCGTTGTGTCCTTGCGCAATGTTATGGATTAATTCTTGGATTAAAACGGTCTTACCAACTCCGGCACCACCGAACAATCCAACCTTACCACCCCGAATGTACGGAGCCAGTAAGTCAATAACTTTAATTCCCGTTTCCAACACTTCGGCTGACGGGTTAATTTCATCAAATTTTGGTGCTTCCCGGTGAATGCTCCACCGTTCAGCATCAGGACCAAATTCAGGGCCACCATCAATGGTTTCCCCTAAAACATTAAATACTCGTCCTAGTGTGTCATTACCCACGGGAACTTCAATTGGAGCGCCCGTGTTTTCAACTTCCATCCCACGACGTAACCCATCAGTTCCGTCCATGGCAATCGTTCTGACCACTCCGTCACCCAATTCAAGCGCCACTTCAGTTACTAAAACGTCATTGTCGCCCTTTTGGATTTTCAAAGCATCATTAATTTCAGGTAAATCGCCATCTAGGGGAAATTCAACATCGACAACCGGTCCAATTACTTGTACAACTTTACCAGCACTCATTATGCGTTAATTCCTCCTATCATTAGTGATTCAATGCTTCCTGACCACCAGTAATTTCGGTGATTTCGGTCGTAATCGCAGCCTGTCGAGCTCGATTGTATTTTAATTCCAGAGTAGAAATTAAATCATCAGCATTGTCAGTTGCTGCTTTCATCGCCATCGAACTTGATGAATGTTCGGCAGTTTTGGCATCTAAAATTGCCCCGTATACTAAACTTTCCGAATACTGTGGCAAAATAGCGTGTAACACTTCCTGCTCTGAAGGTTCCACTTCGTATTCAGCAGTCAGAGTTTCGGTTTGGACGCTAGCGCCCGCTCCTTTTCCTCCAGACATACTTTGTTCAATCGATTCTCGGTCCATTGGGAGTAGTTTTTCTACCCGAAAGTCCGAACGAACTCGATTGACAAAGTGGTTGTAACAAACGTATAACTCGCTAAACAAGTGATCGTTATACATTTGGGTGATTGTTTTCACAATCCCTTTAACCTCTTGATAACTAGGAATGTCAGAAACGCCACGATACTCATAAGCAACGTTTGCCTGATTCTTTTTATAGAAATCAGCACCCGTTCCTCCTACTGCTAGGATAACGTAGTCATCCGCATTAGGGGTGTGATCGGCGATAAACCGATTAGCACCACGGATTGCGTTACTATTGTAACTACCAACCATTCCCCGATCAGACGTAATCACTAAGTAAGCCGTTGGACCTTGCTTGCCTTGGTCCTTTGTCTTTGAAGGCGTTTGGCTATCTAACAAGTGTGACTCAGCCAAGTGCATTACCACCGCTTTAATTTTAGCCACGTACTCGTTGTACGTTGCCGTTTGCCCTTGAATTTGATTCAACTTTACGGTTTGGACCATTTGCATGGCTTCCGTAATTTGCCGGGTATTTTTAGTGGAGGCAATCCGGTGCTTGACTTCATTCATTGATTCAGCCATTAGTTATCCTCCCTTCAAATCTAAGCTTGCTGTGCGTTTTGATCTTGATCGGTTGCCGCTGTCGAAGTAAATAACTTAGCAAATTCACTAATGGCAGTGGTTAATTGTTGTTCATCAGGTAACTTACCCGTTTCTTTGATTTGTTGTAACAAGTCTGCGTGCTGATCATCAAAGTAATTGAAGATCTCGTTTTGGAAGCGTAACACATCGTCAACCGCAATCTTGTCGAGGTAACCGTGCGTTAAGCAGTACAAAATCAGAACTTGTTTTTCAACTGGGATTGGGTCATGCAGTTTTTGTTTCAAAACTTCCACGGTCCGAGCTCCCCGATCAAGCTTGGCTCTAGTTGCTTCATCCAAATCAGAACCGAATTGAGCAAATGATTCCAATTCGTGGTAGGAAGCTAAGTCAATCCGCAGCGTTCCGGCAACTTTCTTCATTGCTGGAATCTGAGCATCTCCCCCTACCCGAGAAACTGACGTTCCGGCATCAATGGCCGGCCGATCTCCAGCGTAGAACATATCCGCGTTCAAGAAGATCTGTCCGTCGGTAATCGAAATTACGTTGGTTGGGATGTAAGCAGACACATCTCCGGCTTGGGTTTCAACAATTGGCAAAGCAGTCATTGAACCACCACCGAGCTTGTCACTTAACTTAGCAGCCCGTTCCAATAATCGAGAGTGGGTATAGAAGATGTCACCGGGATAAGCTTCACGGCCAGGTGGACGTCTCAAAATCAAAGAGAGTTCACGATAAGCGTTCGCTTGTTTCGTTAAGTCATCATAGATGATTAACACGTGCTTCCCTTTGTTCATGAAGTATTCACCCATCGTTGCTCCCGCATATGGTGCGATGTAAAGCAACGGAGCTGGTTCAGAAGGACCAGCAGTTACAACCGTCGTGTAGTCCATTGCTCCAAACTTCCGCAGGGTTTCTACTTGTTGCATTACCGTAGAATCCTTTTGTCCGATGGCAACGTAAATACAAATCATGTCTTGGTCTTTTTGGTTCAGGATCGTATCAACGGCAATCGAAGTCTTCCCAGTTTTTCTGTCTCCGATAATCAATTCCCGTTGTCCCCGACCAATCGGTACCAACGCATCAATCGCTTTAATCCCAGTTTGTAATGGTTCATCAACTGATTTCCGATCCATGATTCCAGGTGCCTTGTGTTCAATTGGCATCTCAGCCTCGGTTTCAATCTTGCCATTACCATCAATTGGTTGACCTAGTGAGTTAACAACTCGACCCACCATTGCGTCACCAACGGGAACTTCCATGATGCGTCCGGTTCTTTTTACGGAATCACCTTCACGAATCCCGGTGTAATCACCAAGAACCACGATTCCGACGTTGTTGTTTTCCAAGTTTTGCACCATTCCGTAGGTTCCACTTTGGAATTCAACCAATTCTCCGGATAAGGCATTATCAAGTCCATAGGCCCGAGCCACACCGTCACCAATGTAGGTAACGATTCCAGTTTCTGCAACTGAGAGCTCGTCCTGATAGCCTTCTAATTGCTTCTTAATTAGAGCACTGATTTCTTCAGCCTTAATGCTCATAAAAGTTTCACCTCTTTCTTCTGCGAACTTATTACTGCAGTAACAACCGTTTCATCTTATCAATCTTAGTTTTAATGCTGCCATCAAACACGATGTTTTCAGACCGCAAAACTACCCCACCGATAATGTCTGGATCGGTTTGTTCTTGTAACTGGACCTGCTTAGCGTTCACTCGTTTAGCAAAGGTTTGCGCTAACTGGTCGTGTTGATCCTGCGAAAGCGGAACCGCCGTGGTTACAGTTGCAGTAACAATTCCGTGTTTTTGATCATACAAGCGCTTAAACTCGGCAACGACTGCGGCTAGGTCGCTAATCCGACCATAGTCAAACAGCATCTTCAACAAGTTTTGCACTGCCGGCGTTTGCACGTTTTCCACGAGCAGCGTCAACAGGGCTTGCTTTTGTGCGTTATCAAGTGCCGTTGCTGCTAAAGCGCCAGTTAGTTCTGGTTCATCGTCTAAAACTGCTTGAATGACATCCAAATCTGCTCTTCCGGCATCAACTTGATCATTAGTTTCTAAAACCGCATACAGCGCTTTGGAATACCGTTTAGCAACATCAAGTTTAGTTAGACTCATGACTATCCAACTCCTTAATGTAAGAATCAATCAACGTCTTTTGATCATTGGCGTCTAAGTTCTTTTGAATAATCTTGGAAGCAATTTCAATAGATAAATCAGCTACGTCATCTTTTGTGCTAGCCAGAGCATCTCGCTTTTGTTGTTCAATGTCCTTAGCCGCATTTTCTTTAATGGTTTTGGCATCCAAGTTTGCGTCACTAATAATGGATTCGCGCCGTTTATCACCGGTTTGTTGGGCCTTATTAATGATTTCGTTTGCTTCTGCTTGCGAATTAGCCAAAGCTTCCTTACGTTGTTTTGCCAACTCAAGGGCTTCAGTCCGCGACTTTTCGGCCGTATCAATATCATTGGCAATTTTATCCGACCGGTCTTGCATCATCTTGGTGACTGGTTTCCAAGCAAAAATCTTGATTAACCACATCAGAATAATGAATAACACCGCGTAGAACAAGGCATCACCAATATTAAATGCCTCTCCAACCACTAACATCTATTGACACCTCCTTTGTTTGTTAATCAACATTAAATGATTACTTGTTGATAACCAACATTGCAATCACGAAGGCTAAGATGGGCATAACTTCGATCAAAGCGACCCCAATAAACATGTTAGTCCGTAAAGTATTGCTTAATTCTGGCTGACGGGCCATTCCTTCAAGCATCTTAGAAATCAAAATTCCGTCACCGATACCAGCACCAACAGCGGCACCTGCGATCGCGATTCCTGCTCCAATTGCACCCATAAATACTTCCTCCTTTTCTTATTCCTCAATTGATAACTTCTGAGAAACATAAACACATGATAAAGTTACAAATACGTAGGCTTGAATACAGCCAATAAATACTGAGAAGGCCATCCACGCCATTTCAATTGGTGCTGAAATAGCCAGCGTGACAATCCCATGCGAAAATGCCATTTTCGCAATTAAACCTGCCAGCAATTCACCAGCAAAAATATTACCGTACACCCGAATTCCAAGGGTTAAGAAATTAGTAAACTCTTCCATCAAGTTAATTGGCAACAAGTACGGAATGGGCTGCAGATAGGTTTCAAAGTGGCCTTTGTAACCCAACTTTTGCACACTCGAGAATTGAGCAATCAACATTGACATCAGCGCAAACGACATTGCAACGA
The DNA here is from genome assembly GCF_024029435.1 of Fructilactobacillus hinvesii. Taxonomy (NCBI): domain Bacteria; kingdom Bacillati; phylum Bacillota; class Bacilli; order Lactobacillales; family Lactobacillaceae; genus Fructilactobacillus; species Fructilactobacillus hinvesii. The sequence continues at coordinate 1,220,893 of NZ_CP097118.1, forward strand.
TTGGATCGGCCGTAGGACTCTTTACGTACACAATTCCTCCTACTTCAATATGGAGAAATAATCCCAATTGGTTAGAAACCAAGATGAAGAAGAAGAGCGTAAAAGCCCATAAACCATAATCCTTGGTTGATCCACTTGGCATCGTCGACTTCACAATTCCGTTCGTAAAGTCAATCATGTACTCCAATAAATTTTGCTTCCCGGTCGGCTTCATTTGAATTTTCCGCGAACAGAAATAAACAAAGCTAAACACGATTGCTGCAACGATGAGTCCTGAAATCATGTTCCCAACGTTGAAGGTCAAACCGCAAAATTGAAAAGTACGAGTTGGATCCACTAATTATCACCTCTTTTGCCTTTCAAATAGCGAACGGTCGGCGCTGAATTCACACCTTGCTTTACCATTCATTTTAAGAAAAACCACAACTGCGGCTAATCCTAAAATTCATTAGAATGATACCACCAAATGAAGCTAAATACAAAGTAAATTATTTCCTTTTCACCGTGTAATGTACGTGATTGATGCCCAAGCAAAAAAGCAGAAATCACAAGATTTCTGCTTTTTAACTTTATTTGGTTCCAAACAAACGGTCCCCAGCGTCCCCTAATCCAGGCACAATGTACCCATGGTCTAGGTGATCATCTAAGGCAGCGGCGTAAATTTCAACGTCTGGATGAGCTTTTTCCAGTGCCTCTACGCCTTCGGGAGCAGCAACTAAGCACACAAACTTAATGTTTTTCGCACCCCGTTTTTTCAGTGCATCAATTGCCATGATGGCTGATCCCCCGGTAGCAAGCATGGGATCTACCACTAAAACTTCCCGGTCTTCAATGTCAGCCGGTAATTTCACAAAGTATTCGTGTGGTTCAAGCGTCTTTTCATCCCGGTACATACCGACGTGCCCCACTCGAGCACTCGGCAGTAGTTCCAAGATTCCATCAACCATTCCAATTCCAGCTCGAAGAATTGGCACGATGGCCACTTTTTTCCCGGCTAATTTTTTCGTGGTAGTTTTCCCCATTGGAGTTTCAATCTCAACGTCTTTTAACGGCATGTCCCGAGTAACCTCGAAGGCCATTAAATTGGCAATTTCGTTCACAACTTCCCGAAATTCATTAGTCCCGGTCTTTTTGTCCCGGATGATACTTAACTTGTGTTGAATCAACGGATGATTCATAACGTGAAACTTACTCAACGTCCCCACTCCTTTTTCTGTTTAAATCCACTACTAATCATATCACGAAGTGAACTAACGTGTAATGGGGTGCGTTTTACACAATGATTGAACGGTGGCCCGTACTTCAGCTAACGTTTCCTCGTCGTGGGGATGGTCAACCGTTTTGATGATTAGTTGAGCCACTTGCCGTGCGTCTGCTTCGTCAAAGCCCCGCGACGTAATGGCTGGAGTTCCTAACCGGACTCCACTGGTAATAAACGGGCTCCGCTGTTCGTTTGGTAGCGCTTCTTTATTTGTAGTAATGTTGACCGAATCCAGCAGGTTTTGCGCATCTTTTCCGGTTAATTCTGTCCCGGTTAGATCAATGTTTAAAAGATGGTTATCGGTTCCATCGGAAACCACTCGGATGTGTTCTGAGTGGTTAAATTCATCAGCCATAGCTTGGGCGTTTTTAATAACCTGCGCCATGTACTCATGAAAATCTGGTTGTAAGTCTTCATAAAAGGCAGCCGCTTTTCCAGCAATTACATGTTCTAGCGGTCCCCCTTGGGTGCGTGGGAAGACCGCCGAATTCAACTGTTTGGAGTACTTAGCTTGGGAGAGAATTAACCCACCCCGTGGTCCTCGCAACGTTTTGTGGGTCGTAGTTGTAACCACATCGGCAATTCCTACTGGATTGGGATGTAATCCAGCGGCCACTAATCCAGCAATGTGAGCCATATCAACCATGAGGTAAGCTCCCACTTCATCAGCAATTTTTCGGAATTCGCGCCAGTCAATGATCCGACTGTATGCTGAAGCACCGGCCACAATCATTTTAGGGTGGACCTGTTCGGCCAGCTCACGAATAGCTGCAAAATCAAGTCGTTCCGTTTCATGATTTAATCCATAGGCATATGAATGGTAAATTTTGCCAGAAAAGCTGACCTTGGCACCGTGAGTTAAGTGTCCTCCAGCATTAAGATCCATTCCTAAAATTACATCACCTGGTTGTAAAAAGGCCGCATAGGCTGCCTCATTTGCTTGAGATCCAGAGTGCGGTTGTACGTTCGCATATTCAGCCCCAAAAAGTTGCTTAGCTCGTTCGATGGCCAAATTTTCTACCACATCAATGTATTGACACCCACCGTAGTAGCGGTGTCCTGGGTATCCTTCAGCATATTTATTGGTTAGGACTGATCCCTGTGCGGCGCGCACTGCCTGAGACGCAATGTTTTCTGATGCAATTAATTCAATCGTATCAGCTTGACGTTGCTCTTCATCGTGAATGGCATCCCATAACTGTGGATCTAGGCGTTGGTAGTCTGCTGTCATTTCTTTTCCTCCAGATTTTCTTTAATCCGTTGCTGCGCCCCCAAAGTGGTGCTGCCCAGCTGCCTTCGTCAGTCGATTCATGTACGCCTCTCCTAATCCAGTAGTTGTAAAACCCTGAACCAGAATGGTCGCAAACGAATCATCCAGGTCAAACGTTCGTAAACCAGCAAACAATCCATGGCTGGCAGTTTTAACGTTCGTTCCTAGACTATATGTTACTACATTTTCAGGCCATTTGTACCGTTTAATGATGTTTTCGGTGGCTAAAATTCCAATTTGGGCAGCTTGTTTTTGACACCACGCAATTACTGCTTCCCAGTCCGTTCCCGGATCCACGATTTGGACATCCGCCGCCGGTGAATAGTGGGTGTATTTCATGCCCGGGGCCTTTGGAACCTCCTGCTGACTCACGTGATGGAGTTGATCATCAACTGGGCCAATCACCTGCTCAATCGCTGCACGGGTCACCGCTCCGGGACGCAAAATAGCGGGACGCTCCGTGGACATATCAATCACAGTTGATTCCACCCCAAAGTTAGTTGGTCCGGCATCCAAAATCCCAGCAATTTTACCGTGTAAATCATGATAAACGTGTTCGGCGAGGGTGGGACTCGGTTTCCCAGACGTATTGGCAGAGGGACCCACTAACGGAACCCCTGCTTCCTTAATTAATTCAATCGTTGCTGGTTGGTCGGGATTGCGAAAGGCGGCAGTGTTCAATCCGCCGGTTACTTGGGGAGCCAAGGCGCCTTCTTGTAACGGTAAAATGATCGTCAACGGACCTGGCCAAAACGTATCCATCAATTTTTGCACGGGGGCCGGAAGCGGCTGAGCGTACTTTTTCACCGTTGCTTCATCAGCCACGTGCACAATCAACGGATTATCACTTGGGCGGCCCTTAGCAGCGTAGACCTTTTCCACGGCGGCGACGTTCGTAGCGTCTGCTCCTAAGCCGTACACCGTTTCCGTGGGAAAGGCCACCAAATTGCCGCGCTTAATTTCCGCCGCAGCTGCGGCTACTTCTGCTGGTTTAAAAATTTTAGTTTCCATTATTATCCCTCTCTTGTAGTTGAATCCGAACCATTCGATCATGTCCAGCAAGATCTTGACGCACCTCAATCTGAGCTGTCGGAAACTGGTGGCGCCATAGTTGGACAACTGCTGGCCCCTGCCGGTATCCAATCTCTAAGTAAACTTGCCCAGTAGTCGTTAAATACGGGGCCACCGTCTGGACCAGTTGTTCATACAGAGCTAGTCCGTGATGTTTTGCAAACAATGCCGTGACTGGCTCATGATCTAAAACGATCTGGTCCATCACGTTCACTTCAGAACTCGCAATGTAAGGTGGATTAGCAACTAGCACGTCAAACCGTTGCGCCGGAATGGTTTTTAGTAAATCACTGTGCCAAAAAGTTACCGGCAGACCCAGTTTTTGGGCATTTTGTTGCGCTACTGTAAGTGCATCCGCTGCAATATCACTAGCTGCAACGGTCCAACCGGTCCGGTTTTGTTTCAATGCTAACGCAATGGCACCACTTCCCGTTCCCACGTCTAGCACGTGTAACTGGGGTTCTGGGTGATCTTTTAAAACCCAATCGACTAGTTCCTCGGTTTCTGGGCGGGGAATTAGAACCGCCGGGCTAACCTGCAGGTCTAATCCGTAAAAGGGAGCGTGTCCTAGGATATATTGTGCGGGCTCTCCTTGCTCTCGTCGTTTCACATTCTGTTTAAACTGAGTTAATTGGGTAGTTGTCAGTGGATTCCGATAGTTACTTAGTAACTGGGTTTGGTTCCAACCTAATTGTTCCATTAATAAATAACGCGCTTCCTCTGGAACAATTCCCTGCTCTTTAAAACGCAAAGAAGCCCACTGGAGGGCTTCAAAGGGAGTATTAAAATTAAACTTCGGCATCGTTTAAATGCTCCAATTTTTCCGCTTGATCTGAAATGATTAAGGCATCAATAATTTCGTCCAAATCGCCGGCTAACACTTTGTCTAACTTGTTTAAGGTCAATCCAATCCGGTGATCAGTCACCCGGTTCTGGGGGAAATTGTAGGTTCGGATTCGTTCCGAACGATCTCCAGTTCCGACCGCAGATTTTCTCTGGGCGTTATATTCATCCTCTTCTTGTTGCTTGTAGTAATCATAGACCCGCGCCCGCAGCACCGTCATGGCCTTGGCCCGGTTTTGTTGCTGCGATCGTTCGTCCTGCATGGCCACCACAATTCCAGTTGGTAAATGCGTCATTCGCACGGCAGAAGAGGTCTTATTAATGTGCTGACCCCCAGCTCCAGACGACCGGTACACATCAGTGCGAATGTCAGCTGGATCGATGTCAATGTCAACGTCTTCTTCTTCGGGCATCACTCCGACCGTAGCCGTCGACGTGTGAACCCGCCCGGCTGACTCTGTTTCTGGAACCCGTTGAACCCGGTGCGCACCGTTTTCGTACTTCAGCTTAGAGTAAACTTTGTCTCCAGTAATCATCAACACAATCTCTTTAAATCCTCCGACTTCCGTGTCAGATTCGTCAATGATTTCAACCTGCCAACCCTGCATTTCGGCGTACTTAACGTACATGTTGTATAAGTCGGCCGCAAACAGACTGGCTTCGTCTCCTCCGGCTGCTCCGTGAATTTCCATAATGATGTTTTTTTCATCGTTAGGATCCTTTGGAATCAATAAAATCTTGAGTTTTTGTTCTAACTCATCTTTTTCCTTTTCCAGGTCCGCAATTTCACCTTTGACCATTTCAGTCATGTCATCATCTAATTTTTCTTGCAACATTTCCTGATCATCTGCTAAGGCGGTCGTTACGTCCTGATAGTGGTGATAGGTTTCAACGGTTTCACGTAACCCACCTTCTTCTTTAGACAGTTTCATGAACCGCTGGGTGTCTGCAATCACTTCTGGATCACTAATCAACTCGTTGAGTTCGTCATAGCGATCAGAAACGGCCTGGAGTTTATCAAAAATTTGGTCCATTTGGTTTTCAGCCATCGTTCTCCTCTTTTCTAAATCTAAATTTCGTTTATAGGGGTGGATGTTGGTAATGCATCCGACAAACCGGGTAATAGGATTCGTTGCCACCCATCACCACTTGTTCCCCTTCGTAAACCGGATGTCCGTCGTGCAGCCGGAGGTTCATCGTCGCCTTTTTTTCACAAAACCAGCAAATGGTTTTCATTTCTTCAAGCTTATCCGCGTATAGCAATAGGTACTTAGAACCAGAAAACAAGTGATTTTGAAAGTCATTTTTCAGCCCAAATGCCATCACGGGAATGCGGAGTTCGTCCACAATTCGGGCTAGTTCCAAGATATGGTGGCGTTCTAAAAATTGAGCCTCATCCACCAACACACAACTGATGGGACGGTCAATCAACTGTGCCTGGTCTTTAACAATCTCATAGGCGTCGGCATCCGGATCAATGGCAATTGCGGTGCGGTTTAACCCAATTCGTGATTCAATCATCCCCCGGGCTTCTCGGGTATCCAACGCACTCGTTAATAAAACCACGCGCTTGCCTTGTTCTTCGTAGTTGTGCGCCACTTTAATAATCTCAATTGATTTGCCACTGTTCATGGCTCCGTATCGAAAGAACAGTTGTGCCAAGCTATCACCTTTTTCCTAAAATTCCTCTGCTTTTCATTATAGCTAATTTTAATTCGGCCTGCATTATATTTTGAAAATCAACCCGGTCGTTCCTAATCTTCGTGCAATCAATCGATTTATGCTAAAATCTAAGGGATTGACAATTGAGAATTAATAAAGGATGTGAACCGAATGACATTAAGAAGTGAACTTGCAACGCTAGCCGGTCGTTCCTCGTACTGGTTCTTGCATAACTTCATGGGAGGCGGAAGCTCCCTGCCCGGGAAAATCACTACCACCATTGACCCGAATGTCTTAAAAGAACTCGGCAAAAATTACGACGTCATCATCGTCAGTGGAACCAACGGGAAAACCCTCACCACCGCTTTGATTGTCCAGGTCTTAAAGGAAAAATACGATCGCATTGTGACAAACAAGACGGGCTCAAACATGGTGCAGGGAATCACCTCGACCTTTTTAGAGGCTCATCGCCCAGAAAAAGGCCAAAAAGGGATTGCCGTTTTGGAAGTGGATGAAGCAAACGTCAAACCAATCGTGCAACAGATTAAACCGAAAATGTTTGTTTTAACGAACATTTTTCGGGATCAGTTGGATCGTTATGGTGAAATTTATACCACCTACCAAAAGATTTTGGATGGAATCAAACTAGCTCCCGATGCAGTGGTTTTAGCCAACGGCGACGAGCCCATTTTCCATTCCAAGGAACTCCCCAATCCTCAGGTTTACTATGGCTTTGAGAATCAACCAGCTACAGGAGACATCAAGGCAGCTGCTAACACCGACGGGATTCTTTGTCCCGTATGTCAGCACTTGTTGCACTACCACTACATCATCTACGCTAACCTCGGTGATTACTTCTGCCCTAACTGTGGCTTTCAACGTCCCGATTTACGGTTCAAGGTCACCGAAGTTTCTGAACGTACTCCCAAGGCTTCAAAATTTGCGATTGATGGGCACCAGTACGAAATTGGAGTCGGAGGAACTTACAACATTTACAACGCCCTCGCCGCTTATGCAGTTGGTCGTGAAGTCGGTCTGCAAGCTGACCAAATTCGTCATGCCTTTGATAACAATCAACGGCTCTTTGGTCGTCAGGAAGAAATTAACGTCGCTGGAAAAGACGTCAGCATCATCCTGGTTAAAAATCCGGTGGGAACCAACCAAGTAATTGACCTGTTGGCCACGGAACCAGAACCATTTTCGTTTGTAGGTTTACTTAATGCTGAATACGCCGACGGAATCGATACCAGTTGGATCTGGGACGGTGAATTTGAACGCCTGCCGAAAATGGACATCAAGCGCTTTGAAACTGGTGGAAAACGGTATAAAGACATTACCTTCCGACTCAAGGTAGCCGGAGTCCCTAATGACCAACACACCATTCAACCAGACCTTGGTCAGGTCATCGAGGACATCAAACAAATGCCAACCAAGAAAGTTTACATTCTGGCCACCTACACGGCGATGATGGAAATGCGGGCACGCTTAATGAAGCAAGGTTACATTAAGGGAGGAAAATAATCATGACCATGAACATCCGGGTCGCCCACTTGTATGGGGACCTCATGAATACCTATGGTGACATTGGAAACATCCTAACCCTGCGCTATTACGCACAACAAATCGGGGTGGAAGTGACCGATCAAATCATCAGTTTGGAGGATGACTTTCGAGCTGATGACTTTGACTTTGCCGTCTTTGGTGGTGGCCAGGACTTTGAACAAATGGTGGTGGCTAAGGATTTGCCCAATAAAAAAGCCGAAATCATCAAGTTCATTGAACAAAATAAACCCTTAATTGCGGTTTGTGGTGGTTACCAAATGCTGGGAAAATACTATGTAGATGCGAGCGGGCGTAAGTTACCTGGGATTAGCGCCATGAACCACTACACCGAACAACAACACGAAAACCGGTTTATTGGTGACATTGAGATTCAAAACGAAGTAACCGGGCAAAAGTACCATGGATTTGAAAATCACCAGGGGATCACCTTCCTCGGTGATGATGAACATGCCTTGGGCAATGTGCTTAAGGGATACGGTAACAACGGTGAAGATCATACCGAAGGTGCCGTGCACAAAAACACGATTGGAACCTACTTCCACGGACCAATCATGGCCCGAAACGGCAACTTTTCCATCCACATGATGTTTGAAGCCTTACAAAATAAGTATCCTGATTATGACTTCACGGACTTAAAAACCAAGGTTAAACCAGAATCATACTAACCAATTCAAAAATGCTCCCACTAAGCTCATTGTGGGAGCATTTTTAGTTAGTCAATTTTAATTAGTCGAATAGCTCAGCCAGATAACTAGCCATCATCCGATTTCGTTCTTCCATAAAAGTTTCATTTACCTGCGGATGCACCCGGTTGGACAGAAATACCAAGGCACTGCGGCGGTCCGGAACCAGCATGATTAAGGTTCCCGTATAACCTCCCTGCCAGATGTAACGATGGCCCTGATAAGTTTCTAAGCGCCAGCCAAAGGAGCGACTGCCATCCTGCATCGGCGTTTGATCCGTATACATCGCCGCAAACATGGCGGGTGTGTAAACCTTCCCCGGGGGCGTTAATTGCAACATCCACTGGGCAAATCGGGTCACATCCCGTAACGAGCTAAAGAGGCCCGCTGAACCACAATCGGACCCCAAAATCTGGGCCTTGGGATCATGCACTTGGCCGACCCGATTGGTTCCAGTCTGTTCATCATATGTGGTCGGAACCGTTCGGTTAGAGTCCGGATGAAACGTCGAGTCAATTAGACCCAAGGGTTCTAAGACCATGTGCTTAATCAACGGTTGAATTGGTAAGCCACAAACCACTCCGGCAATCCACCCCAAAAAGATGTAGTTAACGTCCTGATAGTGCATTTTGTGCCCCAAATCAGAGCCAACGTCCAAGTCTAACAGCGCCGTTCGGAGTTGATTCATGGTTAATTGGTTGCGGTTGGGAATATAGCCTTCAATATTAGAAGTATGCGTCAACAAATGGCGAATCGTCACCTGGGGATGTTTCCACTCTGGTAGATAATTGGTAATTGAATCATCAATTCCGACCTTTTCTTGCTCGATCAGTTGCATCATGACCGGAAGCGTCCCCATCACTTTAGTTAAGGAAGCCACATCATACAACTGATTTTCCCGAAGGGGGACCTGGGTGGGCTGCAGTTGTTGGTTCCCTTGGATAAAATTCTGCACGTTAACCCCCGTCACGAAGGCATACGAGACTCCCGGAACAACTTGGTCCGCAATCATGTGCTGAATCTGAGCTTGGGTCCGTTCAAATGGCATCATCGCCCCCACCTTTCTTACTTAAATGGTTCTATTGTTCCGCATTTTTAATTTGACTAGCTACATCGTTATGTTTTGCAAAGTCAAAGTTTAAAAACTCTGGATTAGTGGCTGGGAAATGTTCCTGAAGATCGGTAAAGGATTGCATGCTTAGTTTAGCATCAGCTACAGTAAAGTCTAAGACATGCCCACCAAAGTCATGATCATCAGCAAGGAAGTGGTAGTGAAAACCACCAACCGCCACTCCGTTGTACAATTGCGGGGCATAGTAACCAAGCATCGTTCCAGTTACGTCGTGTTTTTCAAACATGGCTTGATCATTAGCTGCTTGTTCCAGCGTTGGGTACGGTTTGGTTTGTTTCTTCACTGAACGAGTTTTCATGAAGCTAAACTTTCCCGTCAGTTGAAACGAGTAAAATAAGTTATTCCACGGGTGCCGAGCCGCAATTTGTTGTAACATTTCATCGCGACTCTGGTTTTGATAATCCGCCTCTGGCTGGTAATTAGCAAAGTTCACCGTGGCAAATGGCACCTGATCATCAGGTTGTAAGACGTTTACGGCTCCAGTGGAGGTTACCTGATACAATGTCCCGTTTAAAATGATTAATTCTCCATCTAAGCCATCCCCGGTTCCAATCCCGGTATCACCGTGTTTTAACAGTTCTGAAACGGCCATTGTTCCAGAAAACAAACCAGCAGTTAAGTCAGCTAGGGTCGAATGCTGGTATAATAAATTTTGATTCATAATCTTATCTCACTTTCTCAACTAAGGAGTTGTTTATTTTGACTGATACAAAAATGAACGGTGCAGAAGCGCTCGTCCAATCAATGATTAATCAGGGCATCCAGTATTGCTTTGGAATCCCCGGGGCTAAAGTCGATCAACTGTTCGAAGCCCTTGAGTATTGTCCAGATGAACGTGCACCTAAACTTATTGTAACACGCCACGAACAGGATGCTGTTTTCATGGCGGCTGCCATCGGACGGTTAACCGGCAAGCCTGGTGTGGCCATGGTCACTTCTGGACCTGGGGTCGGTAACTTAACGACCGGATTACTAACCGCCACGACCGAAGGAGATCCTGTAATTGCCTTGGGTGGTCAAGTTCCCCAAGATGACTTAAATCGAGCTACTCATCAAGCTGCTCGTAACACTGATATTCTTAGTGACGTGACTAAGAGCAGCGTGGAAATTCACGATGCGAATAACGCTTCTGAAGTCTTTACCAATGCCTATCAAACGGCCATGGCGCCCAAGCAAGGAGCAACATTCATCTCCCTGCCTCAAAACGTATTGGCAGAAGAAGTTACAAGACCAGTCTTAAAACCACTCGGGAAAGTAGACCATGGTCGTGCTGGAAAAGCCACTTTGAATGCCATTACCGAACAAATCAAAAAGGCCAAACGGCCCGTGATTTTAGCTGGAATGCGGGCCTCTGCTCCTGACAATACGCAAGCAATCCGCAACTTAATTCAAAAATACGCCCTGCCCGTTGTGGAAACTTTCCAGGGAGCCGGAGTGGTTTCAAAGGACTTAGTTGACCATTACTTTGGTCGGATTGGCCTCTTTAAAAACCAACTCGGAGATTCGATTCTCCGTGACAGCGACTTGGTCCTAACGGTTGGTTACGACCCCGTGGAATACGAACCTCGAAACTGGCACGACGATAATACCCCCATCATCAACATTGATGACGTCCAAACGGAACTCTCTAATGATTTTCAACCAATCATTGATACCCAAACCAGTGTCGCCAAAACGTTGGAATCAATTACCGATGCCTTGCCAGATCAACCAGAATTCCCTGCCGATACCTTAGCCGAATTGAATAAGTTGCGCAGTGAATATGAAAAAATTGATGCTGAAAACTACCAACAATACGTTGAACAATCGGCCGGTGAGCAAGAACGCTTGAATCCATTGAACCTGCTAGAGGTCGTACAAGACAACGTTACTGAAGACACGCCCATCACAGTTGACATTGGAAGTCACTACATCTGGATGGCCCGCTACTTCAAGTCATACCAACCACGGACGTTATTGTTCAGTGATGGAATGCAGACCCTTGGTGTTTCGTTACCATGGGCCATTGCTGCTTCATTGGTTCGTCCCAACCAGAAAATTGTTTCCGTTTCTGGAGACGGAGGCTTCTTGTTCTCCGGTCAAGAACTAGAAACCGCGGTTCGATTGAACTCGAACATCGTCCAATTAATTTGGAACGACTCGCACTATGACATGGTGCGGTTCCAAGAAATTGCGAAGTATGGTAAGGACTCTGGAGTAGATTTCAATAACATCAACTACGCAGAAATCGCTAATGGTTACGGTGCTACTGGAATCCGGGTTAATAACCTTGATGAGTTCGAGGAAGCCTTCAAGAAGGCTATGAAGACTGATGGTCCGGTTGTGATTGACATTCCAGTTGATTACTCCAATAACATTAAATTGAAGACGTCGAAATTACTGTAAACTTTGGTAATTATAAAGAAAAACACTCCTACTTATATGGGAGTGTTTTTTTGTAGTTTTAACATTCAATTAGGCTGATAAATGCTTAATTGGTTTAATTTTGGTGTATTCATTAACGGAATCATCCAAGTTACGTAAATCAACGGAATTTTGCATGTTTAAAAAGTAAGTTTCGCTAGCGCCCAAGTATTTAACTAACAGAATTGACGTATCCAAACTGATTTTTCCCGATTATGCAGGATATCCTGAATTCTAGAGGTCGGTACAGCAATGTCTCTTGCCAACTTTAAAGCTGAAAGTTTGTAGGGAATCATGAACTCTTCTTTTAAAATATCCCCCATCGTGATTTTTACTGCATCATTCATAGTAGTTCACCATCCTAATGATAATATAGGTTTATTAATTATAAATAGCTGATTTGGTCAAATCGGGTTACCATTTGACCGAAAAACAGCGAAAACCAGTGAAACCCAAGGTAGCAAAAAAGCCCGAAATAACGGGCTTTTGAAGACTTATGAAATTCTGTGAAAACAGGTAATTGGGTATACTGGTTTCAAATTACTATCAGCCAAACCCTTATCAGTAAGGGATTAGGCGGGTTGCTTAATTTTCTGGTTACCAAATTGGTTACCATTTTAATTTTATAAACATATTACGAGATAGACTAAAAAAATAGCTTGGGGGCATGAAACAAATGGCACTGCTGATTAATTCAGTGGTGTTTTTTTGTGCCTAATCTCATCCGCAGCATGTAGATAGCTATATGACGGCTGAATTACTAGCCTACTAAACTACGCACCTAAATTCTCCGGTGTTAATTGCAAACATGCGCGGACTTTTCGCGGTTCTTAACTCACTGCTGAAAATTAAGCCATGACACCGCCCCACTTTTGTACATATCTAGCTAATAGCCTCTTATTCTGACGGATGATTTTTTAGCTATCACATTTCCTCAGTTTTGAGGGAATCTCGTTAGTAGCGATCATGTTCTTAATACTCCGTTTTTAGCAGTAACCCCAGTTTAGTTATAATCATCCGACTAGCCCCAAATGAACTGCCAACATCTGCCCAATTTTGGGCACATCTTTTTAGTGTTCTCTGTATTTTCACTGCATAATTTTAAGCAGTGAGATATTTAGTTAGTTTTGGATATAGATAAATCCGACTGCACAATTTTGAGCAGTCGAAATATTCTAATAACTTGATCAAAGGACAGCCGAAAATTAGGCAGTCAACATCCCCCCAGAATTGGGGACAACTACGAACTTTTTCGCCTGTCTTTTTAACGGTTAATTCCCACTGCGATATTTTGCGCAGTCAAAGACCTAATACGGCAAAACAACGTCCCAGCTAAAGACTATTAACGTAAAAAGGTGGTCTAATTTAGCCAAAATTGCCTAAATGCACAAGTTCAAACTTGGTTAGCGCCCTGAACCTTAACAAAACCTAACAAATGACAAAGTTAAACCCTATTTAGAGCTAGCGACCTAAATAAAAAACCGAGCATTTCCTAACATCATCCGCTAACAGCAACTAGCAATTAGTAGTTGAGCATCCTCTGAAATAATCTTAGTAAATCTTGGTATATGTCATGAAATGTCAGCATTTGCAAGTATTGGCGCCATGTTCTAAATCTCTATTTAATGCGATATATCAGTATTCTTTGGCATTGCAACGCGTTGCACTTTTGTTGCAAAGTGTTGCAACGTTGCGTTGCACTTGTTGCATATCCAATAACCCTAATTAAGCCATCAACCACGCCTATTACAGCTATTTAAGCACTAATTAGGCCATTAGCGAGCGTTGCAACGTGTTGCACTACTAACCAACCCTAATAAAGGGGTCGCAAATCACGACCCCCTTTAATCTTTAAAGGATGAGCAAAACGTTCACCCCTTGCTATTAATAAGGGGGTTCCAAAACGGACCCCCTTTAAACACTGATTATTAGCAAACTAAATAGCTAGCAAATTCCACCAGCTTATAGGGGTCTTCAAAATAGAGACCCCCTACATACCTAATTAGTAATCTAGGTGGGTAAGTAATCATTAGCGGACTATTTAGGGGTAGCCAAAACAGCCACACCGTAATCAGCTAATAGTAGCGATTCTTCACCACCACCTTTATTACTATTAGTATTTATTTCTTTTGGTACTTATTAGTGTCTGATTTTCCTATATACGTTTTTTGAACATAGGATTATCGAACATAGGAACATTAAACAAAATTTAATCAGTTCTAGCTAATAGCGTCGTGAATTGCGACGGTTTCTAACTACAACTAAACCAAGTCATCTAACGGGATCATTTATAAACATGTAAATCAACTTCAACAAAGGCATCCGCAAAATCCAAAAGCGCCTGCTTCTTTAGCTGATAAAAACGAGTTTTTGAGTACCCAAGGTTAGCAATCACCTGCCAAGGTTGAAGCTGTTTAACGTACAGACCAAAGAGAATTGTTTTACTAGGTTCATTACATGAACTAATCGCGTCAACCACTGCGGTTACAAGTCTTTCCGCTTCCAGTTTTCTAACTATGCGTTCCTCGTTAGTATTGCCAACTGGTTTGCTAGTAGGTACGGATGATAAGCTAGGGGATTTTAAGCTAACTAAATTTAGCCCCGATAATAAAATCAATCTCGGCAATTTCTTTTGTAAAAATCGTTTAGCCTGTTGCTGTGTTGCACTGGTATTAATCTCATAATCTAAAAAAGCTAAATCCATGAGTACACTCTCCTATCACTGCTAATAATTGCCGTTTTTAGTAACTGCCCTATCTGCCCTTAATTATGAGCTAGTATTCAAACGCTCATTTTTAAGCTCTAAGCCATTTTACTATCTAGCAAGGTAATTAATCTAATGAATAACTAGAACGCTTGTTTGCCTGCTAAATTTAACGATTTTTGCTATTAACCGATTCATTAACTGATCGTAATTAAGCGGATGCTCTGCGCTAGCTTCTCATCCCTTAAAAACATGGTTTCTAAGCCAACTAATAACTAGCATCCGCTCTAGGGGCTTTATTTTAGATTAGTTAGATCAGTTGCTAACTAGATACCTGCCACGCTGTTTTGACGGGTTAGCTAAGCTACTAATAGCTAATAGCAGGTGGTTAAACCATCGTTTTAAGGCGTTCAGTTTTGTTTACAGTTAGGCAGATAAACCATATTTTAGCCCGGTCAGCTCCTCGCTCCCTGCGCCCTTTACTGTTCTTCTTATTTATTGGCGAAGCCTCCCCCTTTTTTCTTCCCTGCTTTAGTCACTGCTCTATTAACTTATTTATTAAGTTATTTATTATGTCTGCAATTTTCGTGATACCTAATCACGATTCTTGCTATACCCCATCACAATAATTGCCATATGTATCACAATTCTTGCTATACCTATTGCAATTATTGCCATACGTTTGCCTACTTAATTGCAATAAACGTGATACGTAAGTGGAATATTTTACTACTTATTAAATAACCGTATAACATAGTAGTAATTAGCTATAAATGCCTATATATTGGGGTTCATTACTTACATACGGGCATACCCTCACCGCATATTAGGGCATACTCCCCGCGTGTCAGTGAACAGACGACTTGGCCATTTTGACCAGACACGCTAATTACTTTAGTAGAGCGGTTTTGTTGGTATGATACGATGCTAGTATCATTTTGCTACTATGCGATGGGTGTGGGTCGACGATCAACCCAAAATGGGCCGACGGAGTTATTAACTATTTTTAAAACGAGATTAACAACGGTTAAATACTCTAATACTCGATAGCAAAAAAATAAGGTAACATAGTACATGAGCTTAGTACCGTGTTACCTAGTTTAATATCAATCAATAAAGGGGAGACCCTTTTTTATTTTTCAGATTATCAAATAACCTTTTTATAAGCGGATGAATGTAAATTTTTCTCCTAGTAGTAGTTATATCACCATATTCAAAGCTGTTTTCTTTATAGATATAACCAAGTCTTTCTAGTTTGCTAAGTGAATAACCAATCATCCGTTTAGAGCGCCCTGTTTGCTTCGCTAACATTCTATCAGTTGCATAACAATAATGGCGCTGATTATCTGCCAAGCTAACTATTTTAGATAACAAAATCTTATCATCACCACTTAAATGCGTAACTTGTTGGAGGGATGCGGGTACTCTTACAAAAGTATCGTGATCATTAACATTTATATAACTAGTAATATTTCTATTTTTACTAGCAAAATATTCTTCTCTTTTTTCATTATCAACGATGATAAACTCCCCCTAACTATTCCCAACCCTCTTTTTCCAGCTGGCGTTGTTTATAGTATTCCGCTTCTTGCTCGTCTACGTCTGCTTTAGTTTGTATTGATGGGTCATCTAACCACTTTTCAGCAATAGAATTAGCGTAAAGCATTATCTCAATGGGGTTATTAATACTCTGGTCTAGGGCTTTGCTAATTGCGTAATTAATAGCCCAATTCGGTAACTCGTAGTAGTGCTTGAAAAGATGGATTAAATCCTTAGTTAGCTTCTTCCCCGTACATAATTCAAAGTAATAAGGCGCTGGTAGATTCAGCACTTCCTCACTGTCTAACCGTTTGCTATATAGGCGTTTAATATCCTTAAAAACGGCCTTGGCAAGTTCTAAGGTGTAGACGTTGCCATTATGTCCGCCCTGCCGTTTCTTAGATAGATAACCGGCTGCGATTAGGTCATTTTGGTATTTAAAGAACGTTTTGGGCGTCATTTGTAGCATCTCGCATAGTTCTTGCACCGTAGCAGTACATTTATACTCATCACCAGCTAACGAGCTTAGAACGTCATAGATGGCGATGGCTTGAAACCCGATTCTGCTATCTTTGCTAAGCCGGGCAAAAGTATAACCGTAATTAATTGGCTTTAGTTCTGCCATGGATCCGTACCCCCGTTATATTTTCTGTTAAGTTATCTAAAGTAGCCCCTAGATCAGAAGAACCTCTTTCGATAATCATTGATTTTTCAGCAATCACTTTTAATAAGTTCATGATATGGTAAACGCTGGTTGCGTTATCTGCGTTGCTTTGGATAATATCAGTTAGTGAGTTGATAGCTAGATTAGCAAGTGAATTAACTACATCCGCATCATCGCCAATACTATTATTCTGCTTAATCATTTCTTTTTTATTCATCATCCGTTTACCTCTCTCTTTTTAATTACGCGCCTAATCCTGCTATAATTAAAAAGGCTTGAACAAGCCAACAACGCATTTTTAAACGTTTTAAGTAGTCCGCAACTCGCCAAAGTAATGCGGGCTATTTTTGTTACCTTGCCTAGCCTTTTCATTGTTACTAACTCCCTTGCTTAGCTCTCTATTGGTCTAAATAGTCAAAGCTGAATCTAATTTCTTGATAGCTATATCCACTAGCCAACCGGTTAGCGATTTTCAGCTTTACCTCATTAACCCTCTTAATCTGTTTATCGCTTAAAAAGTTAGTAATCACCTTACCACTCGGGATATTTAGCTGTTTTCTTAATTGCTTGGCATTCTTGCCCGTTGCAACCTTATAAGCCAAATCAAAATACTTTTGATAGTCATCCTCACCGGCTTTGTGTACCGCCTTGCGTAATCGTTTATTAACGGATGCCGTTGTAGTGTCCTTAGTGTTATTTCTTTGGATCCTGAACACTAATTTAACTAGTTCCGTACTGAAATTAGCTACAATGCCCGTTGATCGCATGAATACCACTAATAGAGTTGCCTGTGCTGGGTTAAATAGATAAACCTTTCTCCCTTGGGCATCATAGCGGAAATGTAAAATATCTCTACTAACATTTTTTAACTCTTTGGCATGACGCCTAACCAGTTGCAATAACGCCGGATGCGAAAGATCTAGGATAGTTTCTAATTCATCAGAACTAATATAGCCCTCTCGTTGCTTGCTCAATCGTTTAAATAATTGGCTTGTTGCCATGGTTTTTTACCCCCCTTTTATCATCCTTACCGCGTAATTCTTCGAACCAGTATGCAAATACGGTTAAATTAATCGAAGCGGAAATAGTTAGTAGCAAAAACAACCAATTTATTAATACCGTCATAACCTCACCCCCTTTCAATAGCTATAAAACCTAATTACATATGTTTGGCCACCCTTTTAATTGGGTGGTCTTTTTTAGTTAAAGCGTGCCCCCAGCTTTGCTATGTTAGTAATTTATCTAGTGTGTTCATCCCAAAACTTTTTAGCATTGGTTTTGCTGATTCGCTTAACGTTCCCGATTGTAGTTACTGGTAAGCCTTGTTTGATGAACTTGTACAAAGTGTTGTAGCTTCCAATATTAAAATATTGAAGCGCCTGCTTATAATTCATGCTTTCCGGAAGCTCTGCCCTGTCTTTAGAAATATCTTTAGTAATCATCATCCGCTACCCTTTCTTTTACCTAGCAACTTGAGATTTTGCGTTATCTTCCATGAACTTACGAGCATCCGTTTTGCTAATCCGCTTGCTACCGCCTACTACAGTAACTTTTAAGCCTTTAGCAATGAATTTATACAGCAAGTTATAACTACCAATATTCAAAAATTGGCACGTCTGATAATAATTCATATACTCCGGCAATTGATTCTCTGGTAATGGTTTAATAGTCATGTTTACCATCCTCCCTAATTAAAAAACGTATTTTTACGTAATCACAGATTAAATAAAAAACGCAATTACGCGTAATTTAATTTTATATTACTTCGTTTTATTTTTCAATATTTAACGTAATTTTGCGTAATTTAATTTTTAAATGCTATAATTCTAAAAAGGTTAGGAGGTGTTTAAAATAGCAAAGGATAAAAATCAGAAACTAGAAATAGGGAAAAGAATAAAAGCTATTCGCATTTCTCTAGGATTAGATCAACCGCAATTCGCTGAAAAGGTTGAACCAATCGCTAAGCCTAGCAATGTATCACGTTGGGAAAATGGTATAAATACACCTAACGCTAAAAGATTAAAATCTATTGCAAAATTGGGTAATGTTTCCGTCGATTATCTATTAAATGGAAAATCTAAAAATAAGCTATCAAAAGATAATATGGGTGAAGCGCTTAACGAAATAAAGGCTATTCACCTTTCAAAGAACGACAAACTAAAAGAAGCATTAGATATAGTTTTTACAGAAGAAAACGTAGAACGATATACAGATGATCAGTCTACGATTGTTTTTTCTTTCTTAAAATTTCTAACTACAAGTTTTTCATTAGAGAAGAAAGACGATTTTAACGATCTATATGCAATAAATACTAATTTTAGTATTCTGATAGATGAATTTACTGAAATGTTAGAAAATAAGAAAAAAGACGAAACGGCAAAGATAAGTAAAGAACAAGCAGCAGAGCTAAGCGATACCGTAGAAAATTTAGAAAACTCAATAGATAATTTCAACAGTAGTTTAGATGAGTAAATAAACCACTAATTAAACCGTTACAACGGATGACGATACCTATTTCAACTTAGTTATTACGCAATCTACATAGTTAAATCGTGCCCCCAGCTGATTTTATTGTGGAGATAAGAGCAATGACTAACATTAGAAAATACACTACTAAAAAGGGCAAAACGGTTTATTTTTTCAACTTATATGTTGGCGTGGATCCAAAGACTAAAAAGACCATCCGCAAAAAAGTTAGATGCCAAACAAAAAAAGAAGCCCAGCTAGAACTAGCAAGGCTTCAATATCAGATTAAAAGCGGTAAATTCGACTTTAATAAACCGCAAATTATTACGTTCAATGAATTATATCACCGATGGCTAGAGAATGAATATAGCCAACGCAATCTAAAAGCAAGTACGGTTACTACCACCGAACGAAACTTTAAGTTGCATATTCTCCCCTACTTTGGCGAGTTTGATATCAGTAAAATCACTGCCGAGGATGTTTACAAAGCGGTAAGAACGTGGGAGAACGAGAAAATAAAGAAAACTAACCAACTAAAGAATTATGTATCTAACGTACTGCAATACGGAGTGGTTACCGGCTTGTTAGGCAATAATGTTGCGATCGGTATTAGAGTGCGCAAACACGACCAACAAATAACTAGAGATACGATTGGTAACTACTACGAAGAAGACGAACTAAACCGGTTTCTTATGCTCACTAAGCAATACTATAAAGGACGGCCACAGCCATTTATCTTTTTTAGTTTGCTAGCATTTACAGGCATGAGAAAGGGCGAGGCTTTTGCTCTGACGTGGGATGATATCGATTTTAATAAACACACCATTGATATCAATAAAACGCTCTCAAAGGCCGGTAACGAGTTAGTTATTCAATCACCTAAAACCAAGGGTAGCAAGAGAACGCTAACCGTACCGCCTAAAATCATCCGCTTATTAAAGAGTTGGCAGATTAAACAACGAGAATACCTATTCGCCTTAGGGACTAATAGCAACCCCGGCCATTTGGTTTTTTCCAACACTAAAGGCGAGCTATTACAGCCGACCAAGTCAACCTATTGGCTATCTACCATTCAGAATAAATACAATTTAAAGCACGTTACTGCGCACGGGTTTCGTCACACCTTTGCTACACTGTCTTTTGCACATGGTATGGATGTAAAAACCGTTTCTAAATATCTCGGTCATTCAAACATTGATACGACCATGGATATTTACACAGCAGTAACCAAGGAGCAAGAAAATAACGCAAGTCAGATTATGGATAAACTCATCAACTTATAAAAAAATGGTTACCATTTTGGTTACCATTTGACCGAAAAACAGCGAAAACCAGTGAAACCCAAGGTAGCAAAAAAGCCCTAAATAACGGGCTTTTGAAGACTTATGAAATTCTGTGAAAACAGGTAATTGGGTATACTGGATTCGAACCAGTACATTATGGATTCAGAGTCCACTGCCTTACCAGTTTGGCTAATACCCAATAAGTACATTAAATATACTACAATGTCTGGGGATACTTGTCAATCATTAATTCAATTGACTTTTATCATCGGAAAGCGTAAAATGAAACCGTTATATGATGATTATTGCCCGTTGGTCAAACTGGTTTAAGACGTCGCCCTCTCAAGGCGGAGTTACGAGTTCGAGTCTCGTACGGGTAATTACCAAAAAGTCGCTCATTTGAGCGGCTTTTTCTATCACTTGATGTGTGAGGTTCTCAATGATTTTCTTATTTTTTGTTTTCCCCTTCCTGTTATTACTGGCAATCATTTCTGGATTTCGCAGTAATTGCTGTGGCTGCTTGGCTCTCATCTTCTTTTTAATTATCCTGGGCTTTTTCATTACGTACTTTTGGTTTTTTGCTGTCCTAGCACTTTTGGGGTTACTGATTTTAGTTACCACTAGTTTCTTTAATAACAATTAAAAACGTTCGTTGTCCTAATTTTTGGCAACGAACGCTTTTTTATTTTGTCAATTTAACTTTAAAATCTGGAAAACTATTTTGCTTGTTCCTGTTGTTTGCGATATTCCTGTAAGTCTGCAATTGTGATGAATGGATAACCTTCCTGTTGTGCAAATTCTTGCAGTTCAGCTCGTCTCATCATCGTTCCGTCTTCCTTTAGGATTTCAACGATGGCATCTACTGAGGTTGCGCCTGCCAAGAGGGCTAAGTCAACGGCTGCTTCCGTATGACCGTTTCGAACCAATCCAGATTGCATAATGTTTAGAACAATTCTTTTTGTCATTAATTTTTATTTGCTTGTCTATTCTTTTTTATTTCTGCGCTAATTTTTGGTTAATTTCTGCAACCATGCGGCGAGCCCGTTTCATTTCAATGTTCCAAATTACCACGTAAATTACGATAAAAATCAAGGTAAAGTTTGTAAAATAAATCCAGTTCAGCGGGAACCATTCAGAAACAATTGCTAAGAGCGAAAAGAGAACGTAAGTCACGATAAAATGCAAAACCGTTCGCTTAGTGATGCTCCACCGTTCCACCTTAAAAATCAGTCTACTCAACGAAAAAACGATTCCCATCGTCATCCACATCACCCCGGTCACGGCCATCGCGTTCAGTTCTGAACCGAAATGACTAACAAAAGCCGGACTAGATGGAAACATCCGTGTCACTCCATCTAATTTTGAAAACAACATGGCTAACCAAAATCCAATGAACAAACCTCCCGTTGCTCCACTAACTGTATAATTCCAAATCCGTCGCATCATTAATCCAACTCCTTTTTCATTTTTTGCACAAACCGTCGTGAGGCATAACTCACTTGTCCTGTTTTCAACCGCACCTCATACTGTCCCGTTCGACTCAGTGCCAAGCGATTAATCACCGCTAAATTTACAATTTCGGCACTCGAAATCTGAATGAAATGTTGCTTGGGTAAAGCATCCCGTAGTTGATAGATCCGGGACTGCAAGCGATACTTACCAGTCGGCGTTTCCGCATACACCGCTTTGTTCTCGGTGTAAATTCGGTTAATTTCCGTCACGGGTAGCGCAAACGATTGTTGGTTCTGATAGCCGGTAATAACCCGGGGCCGCCCCCACTGTTCCACCGTCGTTGCTAGTTGTTGCAGCTCCTCGTCTTTTTGCTCAGCGTGCAGGGTCGCAAAGGGTTGCACGAACTGGGGCTGTAAATCAAATTCAACTTTCATGTTTTTCCCTCCTTGATCATTAGCTTAGCAAGTTCAACCGCGAAAACAATGCCTAGGTGGTTAAGTGGTTAATTTGAACGGATAATTGGTCATAAAAAAAGAACGGGTCCCCGTTCCTCACAAAATCAAGAATTTAAATTTGTTTTTCCACACTAATCATTTCCAACAAGCCCTGCGCGCATTCACTCCCCTTGTTACCGGCTTTGCCGCCCGCTCGGTCTAACGCCTGCGCCATATTGTCCGTCGTTAACACGCCAAACATTACTGGAACTGGACTCGTCAACGAAACCTCTGCAATTCCAGCGGCCGCCTGCGAACAAACGTAATCATAGTGAGAGGTTGCACCCCGAACCACGGCCCCCAACGCAATCACGCCATCTACTTTACCTGCTTCACTCACCAACTTAGCTACTCGGGGAATCTCAAAAGCCCCCGGCACCCAGTAAACCTGAATGGCTGCTTCAGCTACACCACATTGCTCTAGGGTAGAGACCGCTCCATCCAACAATTTTTGTGTCACTAACTGGTTAAACTTCGCCACCACAATGGCAATCTTGTGCCCGGTTCCATTCAACGTCCCCGTTACAACTTTCATCATTAATCAATCTCCTTTAGCATGTGCTTCATCTTGTGCTTTTTCGTGGCTAAGTAAGCCCGGTTCATCGGATGTGGTTTAATTTCTAACGGTACCCGCTTACGCACCATAATCCCCGCGTTGGCTAGTTGGGTAAGCTTATCCGGATTGTTGGTCATTAAATCAATCACCGTAACCCCTTGATCGCGTAAAATGGCAGCCGCTAGCTCGTAATCCCGCTCATCTGGGGCAAATCCCAGTTGCTGATTAGCTTCGACCGTGTCCAACCCCGTTTCTTGAAGCCGGTAGGCGGCCAGTTTATTGGCTAAGCCAATCCCCCGCCCTTCCTGGCGAAGGTACAGCACCGCCCCGTGTCCTGCAGCTGCAATCATTTGGAGCGCCGCGGGCAGTTGCTCGCCACAGTCACAGCGCAACGATCCAAACACGTCTCCCGTTAAACACTCCGAATGAACACGCAGTAACAGTGGTTCATCAGCTTGAATTTCTCCCTGACTGATCAGTAACGCTGGTTCTTTATCCTCCGCCGTTTGGTAATCCGTTAGTTGAAACGTCCCGTACTGGGTCGGCAATTGTACTAGGGCTAAGCGCCGAAGATTGCGTTGGAGCTGCGCTTTTCGGTACGCCTGTAATTCTGCAATCGTAATAAAGGGGTAGCCGGCCTGACGAGCGAATGCCCGTAACTCAGGCTGCCGCATCATGGTGCCATCATCATTTAAAATCTCGATGATGGCTGCTACAGGAGTCGCCCCTGCTAACCGCGCTAAATCAACCGCCGCTTCTGTATGCCCGTTGCGCGCCAACACTCCTCCTTTTCGAGCTTGTAAGGGGAAAATATGCCCTGGATGATAGAAGTCCGCTTGGGTGGCCTGCGGATTAGCCAAATGTCTAATGGTAGTGGCCCGGTCGGCCGCCGAAATCCCCGTCGTCGTGGTCTTAGCATCTGTCCCCTGTAAAAAGGCGGTGCCAAAGGCATCCTGTTCGTGAGCCATCGGTTCTAACCCCAACCGCTGTACCTGTTCTGGTGCCATGGGGACGCACAATAATCCCCGAGCTTGCGTCACCATCGCGTTGACCGTTTCTGCCGTCATCGTTTCCGCCAAACCAATTAAATCCCCTTCGCCTTCTCGATTTTGATCATCGGCAACGACCACTAGTCCACCACGCTGTAACTGTTGCAAAGCTGCTTCAATTCGTTGGGTTGCTGTCATGCTGCATCCTCCCATTCACATATTTACCTAATACATCCGTTTCCACATTAACCAGGTCGCCTACGGCAAGTTGCCCTAAATTAGTCTGTTGTAAGGTATGGGGAATCAGACTAATTTCAAACTCCGCCGCTGTGACGGCCGTGACCGTTAAACTCACTCCGTTGACCGCCACCGAACCCTTTTCCACGACTTCCGATTGGTAACGCGCTGGTAACGAAAACTGCATCCGGACCGCGTTTTCTTCTTGAGCAATTTTGGTTACCGGAACCGTCATGTCCACGTGCCCAAGTACAAAGTGGCCATCTAGTTGTTGGGTCACTAATAGCGCTGGCTCTATGTTAACAGTATTTCCTGGCTGTACCTGCTGTAAATTGGTGCGTTGGGTTGTTTCCGGCATCACATCCACGTTAAATTCGTGGTCATTATAATCAATCACCGTCAGACAAATTCCATTGACAGCAATGCTATCTCCAATCCGACTGTGCCATTGCCTGGGCAACGAACTGGTAATTGTCATCCGCCCGGACGTGGCCGTCGGATCCCAGTGCCGAATCCGACCGGTTCCCTGAATAATTCCTGTAAACATCATTTCCTCCTTAGATCGATTCGCCAGTCTTTTCCTAGTGGCTGCATCTGCGTCAGTGTAAAGTTCAGCGGATGTCCTTGATACTCGCTAAAAACCGGTAAGCCTGGACCTAAAATTGTTGGAGCAGTGTAAACTATCAATCGATCAACCAACTCGGCTGCTAAAAATCGGGACTGGACGGCACTGCCGCCTTCGACCAACAGTGATTGAATCCCCCGTTGTGCTAACCGGTGCACAACTGTGGCAGGCATCCACGCCTCATCCACTAAAACTTGCACAGAAGTGGGCCACTTTTTGTGGGTGGCGTGTCGACTCAAGAGGAAGGTCGGAGCCTGATCGTCCAACAAGTTCAGGTGCTCCGGAAGTCGATCTGCATCATCCACTAGGGCCACTCGAACCGGAGGATAATCTAACGTTTGCTCCCGGACCGTCAGCCGGGGATTATCAACTACCAAAGTCCGTTCTCCCACTAAAATCGCTTGCTGCTGCCCCCGCAATCGTTGGCTATCTCGATAAGCAGCTTCCCCGGTAATCAGGGTTCGTTGTACTCCAGCTTGATTCATTTTTCCATCAAGGGTTTGCGCTACTTTTACTGTTACTAACGGACGTTGGTCACGGTAAAAAAAGTTGTAAGCCTGATTCAAGTCCCCCGTGTCGTTGACAACGGTAACGTCAATCCCGGCTGCTTCTAACATTCTTTTCCCCCGACCAGCAACCACTGGATTCGGATCCAGCTGCCCGATGATGACCCGTTTAATTCCAACTTCAATTAATTTAGCTGCACACGGTGGCGTTTTGCCATAGTGACTACACGGCTCTAACGTCACCACCATCGTTGCTCCTTTTGCTAACGCTGGATCTGGTAATTGCAAAAGCGCGTTAATTTCTGCATGAGCCCCGCCAAAATGCTGATGATAGCCAGTGGCCAACACCTGACCATCCTGGACAATCACAGCTCCAACCACTGGATTAGTGTACGTATGCCCAATTCCCTGTCGGGCCGCCATCTGGGCTTTGTGTAATAGTGCTCGCTCGTCCAAATCATTCCCTCCCTCATTTTCATTGCAAATAAAAAAAGCCCCACAGTTAAAAACTGCGGGGCTCCCGTTTTTTAAGTTAATTCAAAGAAGCTTTTTAAAACTCAACGGACCTACTGCTCCCATTAAGCTCAAAAAACTGCTTGGTTTCTTCTCCCATCCAGACTATACTGTCGGTTCTAGACTCTCACTAGATCCACCGCACGAATGCGGGTCACGGACTTCGGCTACTGCCGTTACCGTCGGTCGGGAATTACACCCTGCCCCGAAGAAACTAATTTAATTGTTGCATTTACTATACCTGAATTGATGCTTCTTGTCCATCCGCTTTCCATTTCCGCCAATAATTAGCGTCCACCTGACTCCCATCGTAACGCGTAATTTGCTTAGGAACCACGTGGTCTAACTGAAAGCCGGCCCATTGCGCCACATGATTACTGCGCTGGTTTAAAACCGCCACCACAATCGTAATCGTATCGAGCTGCAAGTTCGAAAAACCATATTGACACAGCGCGAGCACGGCCTGGTGCATGATGCCATGGCCCACGGCCCGATTAGCCAGCCAGTAACCAATCTCGGCGTTTTGTTGTCCGGAATCCAGCTGGTCATACCGATTAAAACCGATCATTCCGACCGGTTCGTCGTGCCACAGAATGATTAATTGCAGTGAACGGTGCTGTTGCGCCTGTACAACCAAATCCTGTAAAAAGGCAATCTCACTTGATTTCGTAGTTGTTGGAACCCACGGCAACCATTGCTTTAGTGTTTCTCGGTCTTTAGCAATGATGGCTGCTAATCGGGGTCCATCCGCTTTCGGTTCCGGCGTGCGCAACGTCAGTTCGTTATTCACAATTAGTTCCATCTGAATCCCCCCTTAGGTTGGAATCAGTATAAACTCATTGGGTTACTTGGTCAACTTGGTGCCGTTCGGAGTACTGCAGGATGTAGATGGCAATGATAATTAAGATGGCTCCGATCATTTCGACAATGTTTAAAGTAGCGTGGAACCAGAAAATACTAATGACAAAGGTAATTACTGGTTGAATCGCATCCACCAAACTAATGGCAGCTGACGACGTGTAGCGAGTTGCGTAAATAATGGCTGGGAACGTAATCAACGTTCCAAAGAAGATGATTCCGAGGATTCCGAGCACGCCACCCATGCTGAGGTGAGGCACTCCCACCCAAATTGGCTGGTGTAGGTTAAAGGCAATGCTGGCAATCAAAGTTCCCCAGCCTAACACAACAAACGGGGGATTGTCTTTCCCAATTTCCTTGGGTAAAACCACGTAACCAGCGGCCGTAATCCCGGAGATAATTCCCATTACTAGCGAAATCATGGGAATCGAGAGTTCATTGAGGTTTCCCTTGGTCACCGCTAAAAATACTCCCAACAGAGCTAAGATAAAGACCACCAGATCTACTTTACTCGGTCGCTGACGTTGAAAGATTAAGGCTCCCAGCAGAATAAATAAGGGAGCCAGGTATTGCAAAATGGTAGCCATGCTAGCCCCGTTACTGCCTCCCTGTTGAATGGCAACGTAGAAGCTTCCCATGTTTCCAGCCAATCCAAACAATCCATAAGCAACTAGCCAGCCAAGCGACCGCCAGCTCTTAAAGACGCCAAAAATTTTCCCACGGTAAATAATGGCACTGAGCACCAACAAAATGAGGCTGGCAATTGTCGTCCGGGCCGACAAAAACCAACCAGCGGGAATGGTTTCATTTTGTGAGACAAATTGCTGCAACGTTCCGGAAAAACCCCAAGAAACGGATGCAAAAATCGCAAATAATAACACTTTCGTGGCTCGATTCATTGATTTCATAATTTTTCCTCCTAATTTTCTGACTTTAGCTTACGTACCTCCTTTTTAAAAGTAAATGCATCATGTCACTTTTTATCACACCAACTAAAAAAGAGTCCGCCCTGCCTGCTCATGCAGAAAATCAGTGCTGACTCTTTGCTTTAATTTTAGTTTGCAAACGCTTTTTTACCGTAGCTAAACAGTAAGCTCAAAATTAGGCCCACGATGAGGAACGGAACGAAGTCCAAACCAACTTGATACAGTGGAATTGTGTGTAAAGACCATTGATCCAGTGCTGTGAATGGCGCAAGACTCAAAAGGGGCTTAGGAAGAGTGTGGATAAAATCTAAGATGGCTGGAATCAAAACAATTCCCGTGGTTATCCGATAAATTAACGGTTGGGTGCCAAGGAATGGTTTTAACAGTCCCAACAGAATTAACGTAATGGCCAACGGATACAAGAAACTCAATAATGGCGCTGAATACTCGATGATTTTTTCTAACCCAAAGTTAGCAATCAAAAAGGCAATGGTGGTCGCCGTTAGCAAAATCTTATGGTATCCAATCTTCGGCAGTTGCCGGCTCAGGTCTTGAGCTAACGAAGTTAACAAGCCAATCGCCGTGGTTAAACAAGCTAAAAAGGTTAACGCGGCCAATACCCCTGCTCCCATAATGCCAGTGTAGTGTCGCATGATTGCCGTAAAGGCAGTTCCCCCGTCAGCACTAGCCTTGGTAAAGGATAAGCTCGCAGCTCCTAGGGCAATTAAGAAAGTGTAAATCAAGGCCTCAAAGCCCATCGTGAGCCCTCCGACCTTAGCTACGGACCACGAACGGTCCCGACTGGATTGACCAAACGCCTTCAACGCCGTGATGATGGTAACGCCAAATCCTAATCCGGCCAGAGCATCCATCGTATTATATCCCTGTAAGAAACCGTTAATTAAAGATCCAGTTCCCTGGCCCGCTTGTGGCATCAATGGCAGTCCTCGAATATCACCGTACAGTAAGAAAGCAACGACGAAAAGAAATACCATCAGTAAAATAAAGATTGGGTTCAATACCTTCCCCACGTTTTTGGTAACGCTCCCCTCGTGGTAAGCCAAGCCAAAGGTTAAGGCAAAAAAGAATAACGAAAAAAGTAATAACGCTGGGGTCGCCCAAGCCTTCGGAATAAATGGTTGCACTCCCATTGAAAAGGTAACGGTCGCCGTCCGGGGCGCTGCAATTAATAATCCCAAAGAAGCGTGGGTTAAAACCAAAAATCCAATCGCAAAGAATTTTCCCGCTGGTAACGCCAGGTCATACATGCTGTTACTTTGGGTAATACTTAAAGCTAAAATGGCAAATAACGGCAATAAAATCGCCGACAATAAAAAACCAACCGCTGCTGGTAACCAGTTGGGGCCAGCCATTTGACCTAAATGAATGGGAAAAATTAAGTTACCGGCTCCAAAAAAGAGTCCGAACAGTAGCGAAGCTAAGATCAAATATTGTTTGAAACTCAGTTTGGACTGTGTCTCCGTCGTAAGCGTGGTCATGATGCATCCTCCTCGTGTAATCAATCATTATCACTCCCTAAGGACGTGTGACCGCGGTACCACCTTATTTTCCCAAAACTTCACAGTTTTCGGCTCTGCGAGTGTGCTAGTTGAAAATAAAAAACGTCCTGTACTGCTCTAGAAACAGTCCAGGACGTTCTCACGTGTTACCACCCATCTTCCCAATCACTTGATTGGCTCAAGGTATGTAGTTAAAACTAACATACTCAGTGCGATAATGGGCACTCCCAACAACTACTCGCATCCTCGCAGTTGCAACTTGGAGGTTACTTTCACAATCCAGTTTCTGATCCCCTTTGCACCAACCGGGAACTCTCTAACAGTCACTGGAAAACTACTCTCCTCCGCTTTGTTTTTCGAATTGATTAATTGCCATTAATTTACAGGAGTTTACTTAGTTTGTCAAACTCTTTTTTACGTTTTGCCGTTGCCAATAAGCGAGGCAACTACTTATTACCAACCCGACTAACATAAACGGAATAAAATCTAGTCCGAGCTTAAACCACGGAATGAAATCACTGCACCAATTATCAATAACCATGATGGGCGTAATTTGATGCAACACTGGCGGTAAAGTATGCAAGAAATCTAATCCGGCTGGAATCATCACCAAGCCTACCGTCCCGCGATACACCACCGGATTCCGTTTAATCCACTTGTTTAAAAGCGCTAAGCCAATGACGGTGATGGCAATTGGATACAACAAGCTTAAGATGGGAGCAGAAAATGCGATAATTTGGTCTAACCCAAAGTTTGCGATGACAAATGCAATCACATTTGCACCAATTAAAAATTTATGGTATCCAATCCGCGGGAACCGGTTGCCTAAGTCTTGCGCAAAAGAAGTCAACACTCCAACTGCAGTTGTTAAACAAGCCAAAAACGTTAACGCTGCTAATAAAGCAGCTCCAAACGCACCGGTGTAATGAGCCATGATTTGGGTAAAGGCAGTTCCCCCATCCGCACTAGCTTTAGTGTAACTTAGACTAACCACGCCTAGGGCAATCAAACCGATGTAAATCAAAACTTCTAACCCCATGGCAAGTAACCCAATTTTAGCAATGTTACGTCCCTGATGCCGATCGGACTTTGTGTAGGAACAAACCGCTGCAATGATCGTTACCCCAAATCCTAACCCCGCAAGCGCATCCATGGTATTATACCCTTCCAAAAATCCGCTTACTAACGAGGCCGTCCCCTGTCCCGGAGCGGAAACTAGCGGTAAATTAGTCACGTCGCCTCGAACCAGAAAAGCAACTAAAAACAAGAACAAAATTAGCAAAATAAACAAGGGATTCAGAAGTTTCCCTACGCTGTTAGTGATGCTAGTTTGCCGGTATGCCAACAGCACGACCATCAAGAAAAACAGGCCCGAAAATACTAACAAAGCAGGCTGTTGCCAACCAGTGGGCAAAAAGGGTTGGACTCCCATCGTAAAGGTGACGGTTGCTAACCGGGGCGATCCAATCAAAAGCCCCATCGACCCGTGCGCAGCCAGTAGGAAAAGTACGGAAAAGGTACTGCCAACCGGCAATAACAATTCAAACATATTCTTACTCTTAGTTAAGCCTAGGGCGAAAATCGAAAAAAGAGGTAATAAAATGGCTGATAGTAAAAATCCGATGGCCGCTGGAATCCAATTAGTTCCCGCCGTTTGACCTAAATGAACGGGAAAAATCAAATTACCGGCTCCAAAAAATAGCGCAAAAAGCAGGGAAGCTAAGACCATGAGTTGTTTCAGCTTTAATCGTTTGGGAGTCTCTAACTCATTCATATAAAATTCTCCTAACCTTAATTTAATAAAATGCAACTAAGAAAAAACGTCCCTGTTCAATTACTGAACAAGGACGTCAAAAACGCGGTACCACCTTTACTTAGCTAGCGGTCCGGATCCACTAGCCATCTCATGAGCACGGCTGCAAGTCGGTTGCTTAGATCCAGTTGGTCTTGCAATAAAAAAAGCGTCCTAGCTGTACTTCATGAACAGTCCAGGACGCTTTTCCACGTGTTACCACCCAGTTTTCCCATTTCTAATCGAAATGGCTCTAAGTACGGTTGCTTCACAACGATACTCGTTTGCGATAATGGGCAATCCCAACAATCACTATTAAACGTTCGTGATTGCAACTTGTAGCTGATCTGTCTAAGTGGATAAACATCCTATCACACCAACCTAGGACTCTCTTCGATTATTTCACTTAGAACTGGGCTACGCTTCGTTTTTTATTTTCTTAATTGTTATGCTTTATTCTACGGAATTTTTCTAATTTGTCAAACTCTTTTTAAAAAAAATGGTGGCGGTTAACGTGAACCTTATGGTGCCGATATCCTCCATTAAACTTATGGTAGGACTTAGTATGATAATTCTCATAGTTCATCGGCGTTGGCACGTTCATGGTGCGATCAACCGTGGAGCGTCCCGTGGCATAATCAAAGGCCAAGCCCGGCTGCACGTTATACAAATAACGATTCAAGTGAAAGGAGCCATCCGAACTAACCGCTTGCACCCAGACTCCCTTGGCCATCAAGTCATTCCCCTGAAAAACGGGAGTCACCTGATAGATCACTTTTTTGCCCGCTGCCAAGGCATTTCGAACGGCTTGCTCGTTAATCGTCATCACCTTTTGATTGGCAAAAGCCGTTTGGGTAAAGAGGTTTTTGGGATTATCAATCGAACCCTTAGCCCCCGGTGTATACTGCCCGTTTTGATTCAAATTAAAGGTACACGTATAGGCAATGAGATGCCCCCGGTTAACCGGATAAACCCGTTCACCATTAACTCGTTTTGGTTGGTTCGACCAACCCGTCGGTTTAAACACCTGCGCTGCTCGTCCCTGCGACTTCCCCAAGTTTTCCTTGGTTAAATATGCGGTGGCCGTGCCCACTCGATTTAATTGATCTAAATTCGAAAAATCGATGTGACTAACGGAATAATTAATGGGAGCAATTGTATCAGGCTGATCATTATTCAAAACGTCATAAGCCGTTGCTCCCGATTGATAGTTCGTTTGTTGTAACTGTTGGTAGCGCGCCGTGGCCTGTGGGGCCATAGTTACCGCCGTTTGTGCGTGAATTAGGGTAGCTCCGGTTCCCAAACTAATGGTTATCCCAGCAACGATTCCCACCAGCCAGTGCATGATTTTTTTCATTGTTTTTCTCCTTTGCATCCGAACGTTTGTTGCCCTACTTATCTTACGGGAATCTTTGGGAGCTGTCAAAATTGCCAAACTAAAAACCAGAGCAAGCTCTGGTTTCAACAATCATTTTTAGTCTACTAGTTCACCGTTACAAATTGTCTTAAAATGCTCTGCAACTACCTGGGCTCCAATAAATGGAGTGTTTTTACCCTTAGATTTCATTTCCGTAGTAGTAATCTGGCGGTCAACCTCTAAGTCCCAGATGGACAAATTGGCAGCCCCGTCCACTTTAATTTCTGTTGAAGCGGGGATCGCAAAAATCCGGGCTGGATTTAAGCTCATCCAGTTTAGCAACTGTTCTAATGAAACCGTCCCCGGTTCTACTAGTTGAGTGAACAACAACGGAAAGGCCGTCTCTAATCCGGTAATTCCAAAAGCACTATCTTTAAAACTATCACCCTTATCCGCTACCGTGTGCGGAGCATGATCGGTCGCAATCATGTCAATCGTGCCATCCAGGAGTCCCGTTAACAATGCTTCTCGATCTGCCTTGGTTCGTAGCGGTGGGTTCATCTTAAACATCGGGTTATCGGTTTGAATCATATTGTCATCCAATAATAAGTGATGAGGACTAACTTCCGCCGTCACGTTAATTCCATCTGCCTTCGCCCGCCGGATTAATTCCACACTGCGCGCGGTTGATACGTGACAGACGTGATAGTGCACACCAGTAACTCGAGCTAATTCTAAATCCCGGGCTAATTGACTCGTTTCGGCCACGGAGACTGCGCCTGGCAAATTCAGGGCTTGAGCTCGTTGTCCCGCATTCATGACCCCACCGTTCATTAGCGCATGGTCTTCAACGTGAGCAGCTAACGGCAACCCTGTTTTGGCAATGGCAACCATTGCATCGTACATCGTTTTGGCGGTTTGAATTCCAATTCCATCGTTACTAAAACCGATGGCCCCAGCAGCTTTCATGCCGGCAAAGTCAACCAGCTCATCCCCCCGTTCATCAGTCGTAACCGGTGCATATTGTAAGACGTTCACCTGTGCTTGTTGTTGGTTAGCAGCAATCATCTTAGTAAGTTCCGCAAGAGTATTGGGCACCGGGGTCACGTTTGGCATCGCACACACCGTCGTATACCCACCGTGAGCTGCTGCTGCGCTTCCAGTTGCCACCGTTTCCTTCTCAGTTTGTCCAGGATCTCTGAAGTGCACATGAACATCCACTAACCCCGGTAAAATGGCCTTTCCCGTTACATCCAAGACCTGTTGGTCCGGTTGCTCCAAATGTTCTCCAATCGCTGCAATTTTGCCATCCACAATCAAAACGTCACCAGGAACTAACTGTTGGTCCTGATAGACCTGACCATTTTTTAACAATAATTTTGCCATTGCTTATTCTCCTTTAATTTCAGCGGGATTAATTAATCCCTTGGCCACTAAGACGTCCGTTAAAATGGCCATGCGCATGTACATCCCGTTTTCCATTTGTTTAAAAATCCGCGACTTAGGTTGTTCCACCAGGCTCGAATCAATCTCAATTCCCCGATTGACCGGCGCCGGGTGCATGATGATAGCGTTCGGCTTCATCCGTTGGTACCGTTCCTTGGTTAGGCCAAAGCGTTGGTGGTAGCTCTCGGCGTCAAAGTCTTCCAGTTCGGTCCCTAGGCGTTCCTTTTGCACCCGTAGCAGCATCACAACGTCGGAATTTTTGACCGCGTCGTCAATCGTCGTGTAGTTACCGTACTGTTCAAATTCAGCGTTGTACCATTGTTCCGGTCCGGCGAACGAAACGTGCGCTCCGAGTCGAGTTAATAGCGCCATGTTAGAGCGCGCTACTCGTGAGTGGTTCAAATCCCCGACAATCGTGATGTTTAAATCCTTGAAAGTCCCAAACTCTTGGTAAATGGTCATCATGTCTAGCAATGACTGGGATGGATGTTGGCCACTCCCATCGCCACCGTTAACAATGCTGATGTCCAAATTATCAGCCAACAACGGCTGGTAATATTCGTTTTCTGGATGCCGAATCACGGCCACGTCAACCCCAATGGCTTGAATCGTCTTAATTGTATCTCCGAGCGTTTCGCCCTTAGTTACGGAACTCCCATCAGCCACAAACTGAAGCACCTGCATCCCTAACCGCCGTTCTGCCATTTCAAAGCTGGTGTGGGTACGAGTACTATTTTCAAAGAATAAATTCATCGCAAAGGCCGGCCGGGTCAAGCGTACCGTTTTACCAGCTTGAAATAACTGGGCCAGGCGAATCTTATGTAAGACGTCTGCTTCACTTAAATCGCTTACGGAGACTAAGTCGTGTTGCGCTGTATTAACCATTTTTTCCTCCTGGTAATTATCTAAATAAAAGGGCATGCTCCCATTAACCGAGCATGTCCCTAAAAACAGCGCCAGTTAACTTATCAACCTCTCTGGATTGAATTAAAGCACCCGCTTTATCGAGTTGTCTAATTGGTGCCTACTTTAACGAATTTAAGTCCAAAAGTCAATCCTGACTCGCTTGACAAGCCCTCCTTTCTTCAGTAGGATTAATACAATTAATCTTAATTTGGTTCAGAGAGACCAAGAGATCTTCAGCATGATAGTTAACGTTACGCAGTTAGTGCGGTCTTTTTCTCTGAACCAGGACCTCGCTAACTGCGTTTTTTGATTTAGCTATGCTACCGATAAAGGAGCAAACAAAGGAGAAGAGTATGACTGCAATTGATTTAAGCGCCACGATTGGAACAGAGACCTTTCAGCATCCGTTGATTAACGCAGCTGGGGTATGGGATGAAACCGCAACCGAAATGAACGCCGTGCTGGCTTCCGCTGCTGGCGGATTAACCACTAAAAGTGCAACCTTAGCTCCTCGAGCTGGAAACCCTAAGCCCCGTTACTTTGACACTAAACTAGGAAGCATCAACTCGATGGGGTTGCCTAACCAAGGATTGGACTACTACCTTGATTTCATCGCTAACACTACAACTGACAAACCAATTGATTTATCCGTAACGGGAACCAAAATGGCAGATCAAATTGCGGCGCTCCAGCAAATTCAAGCCAGTGATTTTACCGGGATGTGTGAGCTAAACTTATCGTGCCCCAACGTAGTTGGCAAACCGCAAATCGGTTACGATTTAGACGCCACTAAAGAAATCTTGGATCAGGTGTTCGATTTTTACACCAAACCGCTAGGGGTTAAACTTCCTCCCTACTTTGACCTCCAACAATACGATGCAATGGCTCAGATTTTAAACCAATATCCTCTAACATACATTAACGCCATTAACAGCGTGGGCAATGGCCTCGTGATTGATCCAGACAGCGAACGAGTAGTCATTAAACCCAAAGGAGGCTTTGGGGGCATCGGCGGAAAATACATCAAACCGGTAGCGCTAGCTAACGTTCGTGCTTTCCGGCAACGCTTGCGTCCTGAAATCAAGATCATCGGTACCGGTGGGGTCACCACGGGAACAGATGTCTTTGAATTAATCCTGTGTGGGGCGGACATCGTGGAACTCGGAACGGTAGTCATGCAAGAAGGACTGGCCGCCTTTGCCCGCATTAACCAAGAGTTAACTGACCTCATGGCAGCCAAAGGTTACCACAAACTAACTGATTTTCGGGGTCACCTACAAGAATATCAAGACTAATCTTCTTAACAGTAAAAGCCACATGGCAATATTGCCATGCGGTTTTTTTGACCATAAAAAAACTGCAACGACCAAATGGCCGTTACAGTTTTTATTATTTACTTTATTCGAATGAACCCCATGCTACTTTTTGAGTTTCACGAACTGGACAGTATAATTTGTTACCACTGTAACCAGTGTATTCAACCCAAACGTGACCGTCTTTTACAACGTAACCATCGTAGCTAATCTTAGCTCCAGCAGGAAGGTAACCAGTAATCTTAGCCTTTAAGCTAGCTGATTCACGAACGGCGATTTGAGTGTCACCATTAGTGAAGTAACCAGTTTCAGGGTTAAACTTACCTTCGTTTGATGATTGTGAAACTAACTTAGCATCAGTTAAAACTGGCTTAGCTTCTGCGGCTGGTTGTGCAGCTGCTTGTTGATCATCGTTAGTTGCTGGTGCTTGGGTGTTGTCAGCAGCTGGTTGTGCGGCTGCTTGTTGATCATCGTTAGTCGTTTGTGCTTGACTGTTGTCAGCGTCTGGTTGTGCGGCTGCTTGTTGATCATCGTTAGCAGGTTGTGCTTGCGTGTCAGCGGCTGGTTGTACGGCTGCTTGTTGATCATCATTAGCAGGTTGTGCTTGCGTGTCAGCAGCTGGTTGTGCAACTGCTTGTTGATCATCGTTAGTTGCTGGTGCTTGGGTGTTGTCAGCAGCTGGTTGTGCGGCTGCTTGTTGGTCAGTGTTAGCCGTTTGTGCTTGACTGTTGTCAGCGGCTGGTTGTGCGGCTGCTTGAGTAGTTTGTGCTGGTGCGCTAGCAGCGGCAGAAGCACCGCCACCAATCCGACCATAGGTCACTTGACCAGGGAAGTAAGAAATGGAATCCCCACTAATAACTCCACGGTTTTGAGCATCAAGCATTTGACCATTTCCTTGGTAAATTCCCACGTGGTAAATACCACTACCATCGTTGAAGAATACTAAATCACCGGCTTGAGCTTCAGAAGCACTAATTGGTTGTGCTGCAGCGGCTTGAGCTGCGGCAGTCCGTGGCAAGCTAACTCCGTTTTGACCATAAACATATTGCGTAAAGCCAGAGCAGTCAAAACCACCAGGGTTACTACCACCCCATGCATATGAAGTACCAACGTGTTGTTGTCCAGTGGACAAAACATCAGCAGAAGCAGTGTTGTTACCTGCAAAGAAGAAGGCCCCAGCCATCATTGAAGTAGCGATTCCGGCAAACAACCATTTCTTACCTGCTTTGTACATCTTAAAGTGAACTTTAGTATTTTTCATTGTATCGATAATCTCCTCTTCGAAATTGTCTTTTTAGTTTTTAATTTAATTAACTTACAAGATATATCCTAGCATGCCCATCAATGCTTGTGGGTAATTCAACTTGTTCTTAATCTAACTGTAATCGTTTTGAAATATATTGCGAAATTATTAACTAAATCTAAAGCTAAGCGGATTCCTCTCTTAGCAACCGTTTGAGCTGTTTCAAAGTACAAAAAAACGTAGAACGTTATCTACGTTCTACGTTTTAATGACTGAAATTAATCAATTTCTTTTTTTAACTTAGCAGCTAATTCTTCGTAGCCCGGTTTGCCTAACAAAGCAAACATGTTTTGCTTGTAAGCTTCCACTCCGGGTTGGTTAAATGGATTAATCCCATTTAAGTAGCCCGAAATGCCAACCGCTACTTCGAAGAAGTAAATCAAGTACCCAAGGCTGTATTCTGATTCATCTGGAATTTCAACGGTCAGAACGGGAACCCCACCATCGTTATGAGCAAGGACGACCCCTTCGTAAGCTTTGTCATTAACTTCATTTAAGGTTTGACCCTTCAGATAGTTCAATCCATCCAGATTATCTTTTTCCATGGGAATATCAACGTTGTAAGGTGGTTTCGTAACTTTTACAACTGTTTCAAAGAGATTCCGTAATCCTTCTTGAATGTATTGACCTAACGAGTGCAAATCAGTGGTGAAGTTTGCAGAAGATGGATAAATCCCCTTTTGGTCTTTTCCTTCTGATTCACCCATTAATTGCTTCCACCATTCAGCAAACATCCGCAGGTTTGGTTCATAGTTTTCAATTAATTCCGTTACGTAACCCTTCCGGTACAAAATATTACGTAAGGCGGCATAGCGGTAAGCATCGTTCTTACTCAAGTCTGCATCTTGGTATGCAGCAGCGGCATCAGCAGCTCCGTGCATTAACTCGTTTAGATCAGCCCCAGTAGCAGCAATCGGTAATAATCCTACCGGAGTTAAGACAGAGAACCGGCCCCCAACGCCATCTGGAATGATGAAACTTTCGTAACCATTTGCTTCCACTTCTTGGCGTAATGCTCCATTTTTAGCATCCGTCGTGGCATAGATCCGGCGACTAGCTTCTTCTTGTCCGTACTTCTTAATTAACTTTTCTTTGAAAATTCGGAATGCGATGGATGGTTCCGTCGTGGTTCCTGATTTAGAAATTACGTTAATTGAAAAGTCCCGATCACCAACGAAGTCTTGTAATTCCTTCAAGTATGAGGCACTCAATGAGTTTCCGGTAAAGACCACTTGCACCCCACGTCGTTCTGACTTGGGTTTGGAATTGTAGAAACTACCGTTTAAGAAATCGACGGCCATCTTGGCTCCCAGGTAAGAACCCCCAATTCCGATGACAACTAAAACATCGGAATCTTGTTGGATTTTTTCTGCCGCCTTTTGAATTCGAGCAAATTCTTCGTGATCATAATCAGTTGGTAACGTAAGCCAGCCCCGAAAATCAGCTCCGGCACCAGTTCCATTGCGTAATTCTTGGTCAGCAGCGGTTACTAAGGCTTGCATTTCTGGCAATTCGTTTGCTTGGACGAATTTACTAACCTTCGAATCATCAAATTTAATGTAAGCCATTTGTGCTACTCCCCCACTTCGTTCTTCTTTTCGTCATCAATTGCCTTTTGGGCTAATACAAAGTCCCCAAAGGTTGCCGAGCCGTTGTGTTGAATTTCCGGACCCGTAATGTATTTTTCTAATGAGCCAACGCTAAGGTAGTTGTTAAAGAGCAAGGTAAATTGTGCCCGTACTTTAGCAATGAATTCTGGCGTGCAGACCCCACCACCTAAAACAACTTTGTCAGGACGGAAGGTTACCGTCAGATCAACTACCGCTTGGGCTGCATAGTAAGCAATGATATCCCAAGTTGGATCAGAAATTGGCGTATCTTGACCTTTAACTCCGTTTCGAGCTTCAAAGGTTGGACCAGAGGCAACTCCTTCTAAACAGTCACCATGCCATGGACAAGTTCCTTTGAAATCAAGGTCATCACGGTGGCGTTTAACTTTGATGTGACCAAATTCAGGAGTTCCTTTAACTCCGAGAAAGTCACCGTTAATTACAGAGCCCATTCCAATTCCAGTTCCGATGGTAATGTAACTAACTGACTTGATGTTTTCGTCGTGGCGTTTAGCACTTACGTATTCACCGTAAGCAGAACCATTTACATCGGTCGTCCAGAACATTGGAACGTGGAAACTTTCTTTCATCTTGCCTAAAAAGTCGATGTTACTCCAACCCTTTTTCGGCGTTTTGATAATCCAACCATAGGTATCAGAGTTTTTATCAATATCAATTGGTCCAAAGGAAGCGATTCCAAAGGCATCAATGTGATCAAATTTCTTAAAGTACTTAACAGTTCTTGCTAATGTTTCGTCAGGAGTTGTGGTCGGAAATTGGGTTTGGTCAACCACGTTAAAGTTTTCGTCACCAACCGCACACACAAATTTAGTCCCACCAGCTTCAATACTTCCATATAACATAATTTCATCCTCCTTGGACGGCAATTCAACTTACAAGTTAATTATAAGGCGGGAAAAATTGGAATGCAATAACTTTTGTAAACGTTTACACAAAAGTTATTTAAATTACCGTTTTCAACCTAGCGTTGTAATTTAAACCAAAGCCCTTTAATCGGGCTCTCTCGTTGGTATTCCGAGTTAAACGGAAAATCAAGCGGTTGCTTGAAGGCTTCCTTTTCGATGAAGGATTGCCCCCTTTGTTGGAAAGCAGCTTGGGCAGCCTGGCGCAATCCCTTGAGTGTCACTGCTGGAGTTTCAGTCGTAATAAAGACATCCGCTTCCTTAGTTGCCAACGTAAAGACCAGCTGCAAAAAGTGGTTCAAGTCCTTACGGATGTTAAAATTCCCCTTTTTGGAACGCAGGAAGGCCGGCAGATTAATGGTAATGACATCAAACTTCAGATGATGCTTGGTAGCATAATCCAAGTATCCGAATAAATCCATGGTCCGAACCTTTGGCATCTTTTGGGTAATCTCGTTAGCACTCAGTTCCGTCACCAAATTGGTTTTCGCATTGTTTTTTTGATCTACAGCCTCACTTTGCACGGCACCCCCAATGAGGCTAGCGGTCACAAAGCCGGTTTGATCGTATAACAAATGTAAAGCTAGTTTGGCATGGGAATTATTTTTGAGTTGCTGACGAACTTCACGATAGGCCAAATCCAAGCCTGGCTTCATGCCTCCAGCAAGTTGAATATCAAAATCAATCCCATTTTCCGTTACTACTTGTTGTTCATCTGGAAAAGCAGCTAAGTCTGAAACGGGAGTAATAGCAACTTGGGGCTCATACCGCTTGATTTCATAGACGTTTTTGTAATCAGCTAACGTCTGGCTAAGTGCATCCATGATAAAGCTACGTTGGTGGTAAAGGCCCGCATTTTCCCAGGTCAATAAAATTTGACCTGCAAAATTATCAATGGCTAAGCCACCGAGTCCATCTCCAATCCCATTAAACAACCGGTAGGCCGTCACGTTTTGTCCGACTAACGGAGCCCGTTTTTGGAAAGCCTGTTTCAACAGGTGTTCAAAAAAGGCTTCATTAATCGCTTGATTTTCTTTCCGACTTAAAATCCAACCGATACCGTTTCCTTCTGGGGCCAAATAGGCACTAGCAACGAAGTGTCCGCCTTTTTGCAGTGCCACAAATTCGCCGTTATCAGTAGCGTCCACTGGTTGTTCCAAATCCTTTAAGCTCAACTTAGGATAGCCGCCTTCAATTTTACTGGCCGCTGCTCCTGTAATTTCAATTGCTCGCATGAAAATTCCTCGTTTTTCTATAGTGTAGTTAGTTTCATTGTAACTTGAATCATTACCAATTAGTAGCGATTGAATGTTATAATAGAAACTTGTTTTGAAAGGAGTGAAATTATGTATAAATATTTAGTTTTCTTTGACCTCGACAGTACCCTCTTTGATAAAAACTCCCAGGTAACAGATGAAGTGGCTGCTGCCATGGATAAAATTCGGGCCAAGGGCGGACTACCAGTCATTGCCACCGGTCGAACCCTCTACGAAATTCCAGAAACTTTAAAAAAGACCAAGATTGATACTGCAGTGACTTCTAACGGGGATCACGGTATTTACCAAGGTAAAGAACTTTTTGAACGTCGGATTGATCCGCACACCATTGATGAGTTAGATGACTTTGCCAAACAAAATGGTAATTCAATTACCGTTTTAGACCAAAAAGGCAAGGGAGCTTCGCGCCACGATGAACTATTGAAAAAAGCCTGTGCCTTCGTGCACGCTCCACTTCCCAAGCTAGTTGATCGCGACTACTGGTACGAACGGCCGATTGACATGATGTTTGTCACCACTACTGATTTAGACGACGTCTACGAAGAAAAATTTGGCGACCGCTTAAGTTTTTACCGAAACTCTCCCTTCAGTATTGACGTTGTAGATCACGGGGCTTCTAAAGCCAGCGGAATTAAACAACTCATGGAAATGACTGGTTTGACCGGAATTCCGACCTACGCCTTTGGAGACGGAAATAACGACATTCCAATGCTCGATTTCGTTGATCATCCGGTCGTGATGGAAAATGGTCGCGAACGTGTAAAAGATCATGCAGAATTTGTAACTACGACCAACACTAACCACGGAATTGTCAATGGTTTACGGCATTTTGATTTAATTTAACCATTGGATATGGTACAATTGCAATTGTATCTATCGGGGTCGTTATGGATTCGACGGGTATGGTTCGTGCTCGAACTGCATTCCGCACGACGATGCGTTAAATCGTTCAGTTTAAATTATAACTGCAAAAAATAATACAAACTCTTACGCCTTAGCTGCCTAAACACCAGCTGACGTAGATCCAGCTAACTTCGTCCATGGGTTAGTTCTGGGTCCTAAATTTAATGGACTAACGCTTCTTTGTCTCCACCTGGGGCAAGAAGAAGAGACTAATCAGGTTAGCTTTTCATATTAGCCTTGGTTAATGGCGTGATGAAAAGCGAAGTTTAAATAATCAACCTATGAATGTAGACGTTCGAGTGGCGGCATATTCGGACGCGGGTTCAAATCCCGCCGACTCCATTAAAACCTGGCAGATTAAATTCTGGCAGGCTTTTTTATTTTTAAAATTAGGAGAATTATCTATGGAAATCAACAAAGGAAATTCAAATAAAGAAACATTTTTGAAAAAATCATTAAAAATTTTAAAGAAAACCTACTTAGTTGGATGGTTATTATTTATAGTAATTTTCTCTTTTTCTCTGTTTGGTTATATTACTGCAAATGGAGCTTATGATAAATATAAAAATCTCACTTCTTCCGAATTAGTAGGCCATCTAATGTCAGAAATAAGTACAATGGATTCTAGATTTTCAACAACTATAACCTGGTTATTCAGCATTATGACTGTCTTAATTGCATTTATAGGATTTTATTCATACCAACAATTAAAGATGTCTAAAGATCAAATAAAGCAAATTAGAAAAGAATTTGGAATTGAAGAAATTAATGGAAAGATACAAATGTTAAATAACGCTATTGAAAACGCAAGTTCATCCTTATTAAAGCAACAACAAGATTTCGAAATATCTTTAAAACAACAAAAGATTGATTACTATATAGTATCTTTAGAATTAGTAACATCGAATGTTGAAAATATTACTGAATCTACTAATAGTAATACGATTTATAATGATATATTAGGCGTATCTAGAGTGTTAAATAACATTAAGAATACAAGCAGTGAAATTAATAAAGATAAAATGCTTAATTCTTTAATTGCCTTTGGTAATGGTTTGTTCTTAATTGAACACAATAATAATATGAATAAAGATAAAAAAAATTATCAAAATTTTTTAAAAAAATTAAATGAAATTTCATCTTTATTTGGAGATATCCCTAAACAATCACAAAATACTAATAAAAATGATGAATATAACGAAGAATTAAAAAATATAAACGATATAATTAGTAAATTTCCAAATGAATAATAGTGGATATTAAATTAATGCATAAATTAAATATAAGTTATAAATTTATTGAAAATAATACTCTTTGTCAAATGGTACTGATGAGCAAATAATTTAATAAATGATTATATCACTAGGCGATGGAATCCTTAATGGATTCTGTTGCCTTGTAGTGCCCTATAAAAGTTGGACATGACATTATTCAGTTTTTAAGGATTTATTCCGATATTCAATCGGAGTAAGTCCTTTTTTGTTACCTGAAATTCTTTCCTTGTTAAACCATTTAACATATTCTTGGCAGACCTTCTTTAACGAAGTTAAAGAGGTCAATTTAATTCGATTTAAACATTCTCGTTTCAACAAGTTAAAAAAACTTTCAATTGGCGCATTATCAAGACAATTACCTTTCCTAGACATGCTTTGAGTTACGTGATTAGCTTTAATCCAGCTTTGATATGCTGGAATTTGATAATGGAATCCTTGATCTGAGTGAATTGTTACTTGCTTTAAGTCTTTTATTTTGCTCTTAGTTTC
The DNA here is from genome assembly GCF_024029435.1 of Fructilactobacillus hinvesii. NCBI lineage: Bacteria > Bacillati > Bacillota > Bacilli > Lactobacillales > Lactobacillaceae > Fructilactobacillus > Fructilactobacillus hinvesii. The sequence continues at coordinate 1,264,706 of NZ_CP097118.1, forward strand.
ATTTAACATTCTTTCCACTAACTGAAACCTTTCATTATTATCTGCTACTAATGAAATGACTTCACTAGAAGCTTCATCAATAATAGCCGAAATATAAGCCTTCTTACCGTCAACTAGTTGAACCTGGGTAATATCAGTGTGCAGCACTTTAAACGGTATCTTTTCACTAAAGTGTTGCTTTAATAAGTTAGGCGCAATTTTCCCCACTTTTCCACGAAACGAGCTATATCTTTTGCTGGTTGGTTTAGAATACACTTTAGTTTTAATTCCCAATTGAGTCATTAATTTTCTAACTGTTTCTGGACAAATACTAATTCCACATTTAACCAATTTCAGCCAGATTCTTCTGTAACCGAAGGTTTCTAGATTTTTACTAAAAATGGATTTAATTTCTGATTTAACTTGCCGATATTTATCTGGTTGTTTGGCTCGTTTAAGATTGTAATAGAAGGTTGAGCGAGCCATTGAAAAGTAACGAAAAAGCTGTTTGAGCGAATACTTATGCCTCAAAGTATCTATGACCTGTGCTTCCAATTGTCGTTTTGTCCAATTTTGATGCCGTACTCTGAGGCTAGATGTTTTTTTAAGATATCAATCTCCATCTGATTTTCATTAATTTGAGCTTTTAGCTTAGAAATTTCATCTAAATAAGCTGACTCCTTATCTTGTGATAAGGGTGAATCTTTATATTTTTTCTTCATTGATGGTCTACCATGCCTTTTCGGTAAGAGCGCCTCAGCACCAAAATGATTAAATTGATAAATCCAATTTTGTACTTGACTTTGATTGAGTTTAAATTCTAATGCTGTAAGCCGAATACTAGTTTCATGAGTTTTATAGTAGTTTACCACGCTTAATTTAAATTCTCTGGAATAAATTTTATGTGATCGATTAACTTTTAACCCTAACGGTCCTTCCGATTTATAAATTTCGATCCATTGCAATAGATTAGTATTAGATTTGATGTTAAATTTTCTAGCGGTTTCCCTACTGGAAACCGGGTTATTTAAGTAAAATTCAACTACTTTAATTTTGAATTTTGTACGTATTTAGTCATAAAAATACCCAATAAAAATTAGATTTTTTTCTAACTTTTATTGGGCACTACAAAGCACATCCTGTTTTTTTATTCTAAATTAGCGTGACGATTCCGCATTTCTGCTTCGGTAATCCCAGCAAACTGCATATAAGCTAGCGTCAGGGCATCACCAAACAACCACACGGATTGTTCAAACAAACTCCCCATTGGTTGTACGGAAGCCTGCTCCTCTCCCACTAAGTTCTTACTCTTACCTGGTAAGAGCGTCACTTGTTGCGCCAGATCCGCTAGCGGAGAAACATCCGTCGTGGTCAATAACCACACATTAGCGCCTGCCTGTTGCGCCGCTTTTGCAATGTTAACGGTTCCGATCGTAGTTCCCGAGGCAGAGGCAACGATTAATAGATCACCCGACTGAATCGCAGGCGTCGTAGTTTCCCCCACTACGTAAGCCATTTTGCCTAATTGCATCAAACGCATCGCCAGGCCACGTAGCGCGAGACCCGAGCGCCCACCACCATAGACAAAAATTCGAGGAGCTTGGTGCAACTGTTCAAGCTCCGCCGGTTCGATTGCAACGTCTTGGTGCGCTAATTCTGCAATAATGGTTTGCCACATCGTCAATCGCCTACTTTAATTTGGCTTTGAATTCTGCAGCGGTCTTTTCTGGATCATCAGTCGTAGCAATCCCGCCACCAACAATCAAAAGATCTGGATTAGCAGCCTTCACTTCGTCCACGTTGTCGAGCTTAATTCCCCCGGCAATGGCAGTTTTAGTGTTTGTCACGTTTTCCTTAATCTTAGCAAAAGTAGCAAATGGAGTTTCACCCTTGGCCTGCAGGTCATATCCCGTGTGAGTGCCAATGTAATCAGCACCCATGGCATCAATTTCACGAGCCCGCTTAGCAACATCTTGGACTCCAATCATGTCCACGAGAATTTCCTTGCCATCATCATGAGCTGCTTTAACGGCGTCTTTAATTGATTGGTCTTCCGCAACTCCCAAAATGGTGGTAATGTCAGCTCCGTACTTAAATGCTTGGTTTACTTCGTAACTAGCCACGTCCATGATCTTTAAATCAGCCAGTAAGGTAATGTCTGGAAATTTTTTTCTAATTTTAGCTAAGCCTTCCAAACCAAAGTTGATCACCAAGGGAGTTCCGTATTCGAAGATATCGATACTATCCTTGGTTTTATCGATTAATTTGATTGCTCCGTCTACGTCTTCTAGGTCAATCGCGAGTTGAATTTTCATCATTAATTACCCCTTTTTACTTATTTTTTGTATGCAAGTACTACTGTATCATACTCAATTCCAGCTACAAAAAGATGTGCTCGCTGGATCTAACTAAAAAAGACAGCCGCTTTGACTGTCTTTTTGGTCTAAACCTATTTTATTGCCAGTTCTTTTTCTTGGAAGTTAATCCAATTCCAGGGTTAAACGTGTTCGTTGGGTCATTTTCCTTGTAGTGTTTTACTAACGTTTCTGGAGCATGGTAGAGGTGTCCCACGTTGTGTTCAGCTGGGTAAATTGCTCCCCGGGCATCAAATTGTTTCAGCATCTTGGGCTTCAATTCGTGAGCATCTACTCCCGGTTTCAAAATATAATCTTGGTGCATCACGTGATCCAAGAAGTGCCCATAGTACATTTTGTACTGAATTTGATCGTCAATTTCCTTTGGCAAAGTTTCAAACCATTTTTCTTCATTTCGTGGTAAAGCAACGTCCAACGGTAGGATTTGATTTCCTTCCTTTTGGTGGGTTTCCTGGTACCGAATTGGCACAGAAGCAGCTACGTACCGGTGAATGGCAGCCACATTGGCTTCATGATGGGTACATTCAAAGTAGTCCCCTTCGTTATTCTGGAAGAATTCGTCCAGATATTGCTTTGCTTCTGCAATCCCGTCATCAGAAACCTTCAGTTGCAAATAGTGAGTATATTTGTTCCGATACTCTTCCATCCTCTTGGGCAATTGGTTTGGGAACAGCACACTCGATTTTTGTAACGTTCGGTCAATGAAGTCCGGCTTAAACGTTGGAATGTGGCGTAACTTCCGTTCGGTCGCAGCTCTAAAGTTAAACAGGAACGGAAGCGGATTCGTTCCAAGGTATTCAATGACCATCAGGGAGTCTTTTCCATACTTTTTGGCTAAATCGTAAGCATCCCGGTGCATGTATTCCCCAGAAATCGGCAAATGTTTAAACTGAGTTAAAATGTGTCGTCTCAATTTTTCCAAGACGTCTGGATCGTTGGTTCCAATGTAAAAGACTTTCGTTTCCTTCGGTTTGGGATATGTATCTAAGCGAACCGCAAAGGCCACCAGTTTTCCGGCTGAACCAGAAACTTCGTAAAGTTCCTTCGGGTCAGCATTATAACGGGTTGGTTGGTCGGAAGTGACGTTTCGAACCCGTTCTTCGTAATTCCGGTTATGCCCGACCCGCTCTGGATCATACAGGACGTCTTGGGCGGAATAGTTGTGATTTTCCAGGTTAGTAATGATTTCTTCGGGGGTATCCCCAAGTTCAATTCCTAAGTGGTTAACTAGCTTCAACTCACCGTCAGCAGTAATCTGAGCGTAAAGTGCCAGTTCCGTGTAAGCTGGTCCTCGTTGAATCAAGGCACCACCAGAATTGTTGTTAACTCCCCCAATTACCGTAGCCCCAATGTTAGAAGATCCAATCACAGAGTGCGGATCACGGTTAACTTTGTCCAGGTTGGTTTCCAATTCGTGTAACGTTAATCCCGGAAAGGCAATGACCTGTTTGTTGTCATCAATCAGTTGCATCCCCTTAATCCGCATAACGTTAATCACTAATACGTCCCGATCATAACCCCCATCAGCGGGTACAGATCCTTCCGTTAACCCAGTATTGGCAGCCTGCATAATCACAACTAGGTCGTTTTTTTGCACAACCTGTAAAATCCGCCAGAGTTCTAGTAATGTTCCTGGACGAACCACGGCCAACGCGTCTCCGCGACCGGATCGATAACCTTCCCGATACTGAAGTGATTTCTCCTTTGAAGTAATTACGTAACGACTACCAACGATGTTTTCTAATTCACTGATTACTGACATTGTCCACGTCTTCCTTCTATGTTTTAACTTAATTATAAATCAAAATTTAGACAAATTCTATCGTTGGTTTCGATTTATGAAACCGATTGCAAAAAAACTGGCATCTTTGACGGACGCTAGTTTATTTTGCTTATTTGGTGCCAATCACCTTAATTTTTGATTTTCATCTTTTTTAAACAAAAAAGGCATAACCCATAAAAAATTTATGAGTTATGTCCTTTAGCAATCTTTTTTCTAAAACTAATTAATTTCACAAATTTGCGCGTTGAAAGAAAGTGGTAAACAATCGTTCCTGGCTCAGATCCTTTTGCCATAGGTCTTCTGGATGCCACTGGACCCCTAAAAGCAAACCAGAATCATCTTCCACTGCTTCAGGAACTCCATCATCTGCTTCAGCAACCACATGAAGATTGGGAGCAATACGGTGCAAGCCCTGGTGGTGACGTGAATTAACGCCCGTCTGAGTGCCCACAGCCTGTGATAGTTGCGTTCCCGGCTCAACTGTAATTTCATGAACTTCCGACTGGGACAGTTTTCCACGTTGTTCGTGAATTTGCGGATGACCTGGAAATTCGGTTGGTAAATCCTGATACAAACTTCCTCCAAACGCAACGTTTAAGAGCTGATATCCCCGACAAATACCTAACACGGGTTTGTGTTGATCTAACGCTGCTTTGGCAACCGCAAACTCAAACTCATCATGGGGTTCATAACTCGTCGTTAGCTCTGCTTGCGGACTTTCATGAAAAAACTCGGGATCAATATCCTGGCCACCAGGAATGATCACGGCATCCACCATTGCTACCAATTCTGGGGCTAATTCTGGTTTAACCACCGGTAAGATTACCGGAATGTGTTGATGCTTGGTGACCACATCGATAAACGTTTTCGGCAAACAATTAGCCAATGGTTGGCAGTAAAGATTTGGTTCTCCGAGATTCACGTTCGCTGTTATTCCAATTCGCATTGGTAATCTTCCTTTTTTTAATAGTTGCAATTCATCATTTTAAAAACCAAAAAAGCCTTTAAATCATTTTAAAGACCATTTTACTCTAATGTTTAATCTTGGGCTTACTTTAAGTATTCTGCAAACAGTTTTTCGTAAATTTCAATGAAATCAAACCACATTTGTTCAGAAGCTGCTTCGTTCGTCTGGTGCATCTTTAGTGGATTGCCCGGGCCAAAGACTGCGTAGTTTGCCCCCCGAAGCTTATCTCGTAACAATTCCGAAGCATCCGTCCCTCCGGCAGCACTCAAAACGGATAATTTATCCGTTGAAAATGGATTAAAGCCTTGCTTTTTCAACATTTCTGCTCCCTGGCGTTGTTCATCCGCTGAGTACTGCATCGTTTGCATGTATGGCGTGGCAATCTCGACGATTTCTTTAATTAATCGCGAGTCAGGATTAGCTACTACCGGCGGAATGTTCATCAGTAATTTTACTTGAATTTCTCCATCGTGCGTGGCGTTAAATTCTTCTAACCTCGCGTTAAAATCGGCAATCACCGCTTCGTTATTGTACTTGGGCACAATTCGAGTGTTAATTTGTGCTTCCGCTTTAGCGGGAATTGCATTAATTTGAATTCCACCCTTAAAAATATCAACAGTAAAGGTCGTGTTCCCTAACACGTCATCCGGTCGTTGGCTTGCTTTTTGCTCAATTTTAGCTTTCACGGCTTCTAAGAAATCCATTAGGTTCTGAATTGCATTAATCCCAAAGTTTGGGCGCGAACTGTGGGCGGCTTTTCCGATGGAAGTAACCACAAAATCAACTTCACCCTTATTGGCATAAACGGTCCGATAACCGGTGGGTTCTGCAATCAACAGCGTATCCGAATCATGCATAATGCCTGCCTGATGCAAAGCCCGCGATCCTCGCATGTCGCTTTCCTCACCAGCCGTTAACACTAACCGTAACGTCCCTTGTAACGGCACTTGACGTTCATGGGTTTCAATCATGGCAATCAATAAGGCAGCCACTCCACCTTTCATATCGGTGACCCCGCTCCCGTAGAACTGACCGTCCTTTTGAACCAGCTCAAATGGATTAGTGTCCCAATCGGCTTCATCAACGGCTACTGTATCTAAGTGTCCACTAACCGTGAAGACCGGTTTGTCACCGGTTCCAATCTCAGCAATCAAATTAGCTTGTCGATTTCCTAAATCGTGGATTTCACTCTTAATCCCATGTTCCGCTAATAAATCACGGACATATTCAGCAGCCGTAAGTTCGTTACCGCCAACCGTCTTAAAGCCAATCAAACGTTGTAAAATTGCTAATTTTTCCTGTCGTTCCATTTTATCCACCTAACTCTACACTTATTTTAATTTTTTAATGAGCACCAAATCGGTCTGCGGATCATCCCCTAATTCAAAGGTATGAGTGGTTTCCTGCTGAAAACCAATTGTCCGATAAAAGGCCTTAGCCTTCTCATTTTCACTCCAAACGCCGAGCCACATGTAATCTTCCCCCCGGTCTCTGGCGGTTTGTTCCGCAAAAGCCAGCAATTTACTTCCCAATCCCTGTCTTTTAAAGGCCGGTAACACGTATAGCTTTTCCACTTCGAGGGAGTAACCTTCATAATCCTCAGTTTGGGCAGCGTCAAAATTAAGCTTCATGTAACCCCCAATTTTACCATTGACTAGGATAAAGTAAAAGTCACAATTAACTTGTTGTAACTGATTTGCTACTTGAGTAAGTGAGTAATTTTGTTCTAGATAATTAGCAATGTTCTCATCAGCGGAAGACCCTCGGTAAGTATCCCAGAAGGTCGTCACAATTAGTTGATGTAATTCTCGTACCGTTTGTTTTGTATTTGTTAAGTGCTTAATCTCAGTGGTCATATAAACTCCAATATTAATTTCTACGCACAAAAAGCCCTCCCGTAAAGAAGGACGATTCATTATTTGACATCCAATGCGACCGAACCCAGTTGGTGATCAAAATCAGCTTGCCAATGTCCCCGCGTTAGTGACACCGGTAGTAAGAAAGTACCAGTCGAAACGTGCTCTCCAACCCGTAATTGTTGTCCCCGGCTCGCTAGCTTATGGACTAGCCACTGTAAGGCTTTCACCGGATTTCCCAGAACTTCACTCGAACTTCCTTGTGCCACCTGTTCGTGGTCATGAACCAGTTGCGCGTGCACTTCGGCTAAGTCCGCTAATTGAAAATTAGCTCCTGGGACTTCCGTACCATAAACAACCGCTCCACCGACCGCCGCATCTGCAATGACTAAATGCTTTGGAAGCTTCGGGAACCAGTCTTTAAACCGACAATCTGGTAGTTCAATTGCTGGAGCTACGGTAGTTTTAGCTAATAACGTTTCCAAGTCATCTCGTTCAGTTAAAGTTTCCTGAACGGTTAACACGAGTTCAACTTCGACTAACGGTGCTAAAAACATCTTCATCGGTAGCTGAACTCCTGAACGAAAGAAGCGTTCTTCTAACTGGGCACCATAAAGTGGTTCCGTAGCAGCAAACATGGACTGCGTCTCAGCACTAGTCAAGCTAATCTTATAACCACCTCGTTGGTGCCGTCTCAGCTCCATGAGCCGATCCTGCACTTGATAGGCTTGTTCATCAGAAAAAGCCGGAAAATCGTCCATGTTTAACGGTTCCTGGTCGGCGTAGGCTTGATATAAAATTTGCGCCAGTGCCTCTACATGTTCTGAATTTGCTACTTGGTCAGTCATCTTAACACTCCCTTTTCCTTAAAATTTAATCCAACTTAATGTTCGATTTTAGCTAGTATAACGTAAGTAAAAAGAATGTCAAATGGCATTTTAACGAACTACTTAATTTTTAAATTAATTAAAGTTCGTTTATCTTCAGACTAAACTTTTGACAATCTCAAATTTTATAATTATTTCGAACTTTAACTAAAATAAAAAATTCAAGTTCTACAATTTTTGGTACTAATAACATTAATTAAGTGAAAGTGATCAGTACTTTTTTATATAATTAGTGAAAATAAAACTGTTATCATACAGAATTAACCAAATTAAAAGACATTAATCCTAACAATCATATTCCTAGAAACGTAAAGGTTAAAGCAGCACTACAATTAAGCTCTAATATTACCATTAAACCAATCATGGTTATCGTAGTTTCTAAAATTTCAGAGTTAGAATCTTAATCTCTTTTTCAAGCAAACATTTCTCCAAATAATTATAAAAAAGGCGATAGAATCGGTTAAGGATTCCATCACCTAGTGTCAGACTCATTTATTAAACAACTTAATCATCAGTACCATTTAACAAAGAACTTTGAAAAAGACCTTAAAAATTATACTTTTATACAAATTTCACGTGGAAAAATCCAACTTTTAAAATAATCATAATCAAAGTACGCTCTATGAACAAAAACTATTTCTTTGTTTTTTTGCTAAATTTAAACAAGATTAACAAATTAATTATCAATAATCCAGCTATTTCAAATAAATTATTAGTCTTATATCCAGTTTTAGGAAGCTTCTGGTTGATTGAACTCGAATTTGATTTCGATTCTGACTGACCATTTAAATTTGTATCTAGTCCAAAAATTAGCTTGGAATTACCTCGTGCTATTGACTTTACTTTAGCTGCGGGATTTGTTGCTGATGCAGAGGTCGACGGCGAATCTCCGCCTTGTGATCCTGAAGCTGCTTCAGATGCGGAAGTTGACGTTGACCCTCCCTGTGAATCCGGATTTGTTGCTGATGCAGAGGTCGACGGCGAATCTCCGCCTTGTGATCCTGAAGCTGCTTCAGATGCGGAAGTTGACGTTGACCCTCCCTGTGAATCCGGATTTGTTGCTGATGCAGAGGTCGACGGCGAATCTCCGCCTTGTGATCCTGAAGCTGCTTCTGATGCGGAAGTTGACGTTGAACCTCCCTGTGAATCTGGATTTGTTGCTGATGTAGAGGTCGACGGCGAATCTCCGCCTTGTGATCCTGAAGCTGCTTCAGATGCGGAAGTTGACGTTGAACCTCCCTGTGAATCCGGATTTGTTGCTGATGCAGAGGTCGACGGCGAATCTCCGCCTTGTGATCCTGAAGCTGCTTCAGATGCGGAAGTTGACGTTGACCCTCCCTGTGAATCCGGATTTGTTGCTGATGCAGAGGTCGACGGCGAATCTCCGCCTTGTGATCCTGAAGCTGCTTCAGATGCGGAAGTTGACGTTGACCCTCCCTGTGAATCCGGATTTGTTGCTGATGCAGAGGTCGACGGCGAATCTCCGCCTTGTGATCCTGAAGCTGCTTCTGATGCGGAAGTTGACGTTGACCCTCCCTGTGAATCCGGATTTGTTGCTGATGCAGAGGTCGACGGCGAATCTCCGCCTTGTGATCCTGAAGCTGCTTCAGATGCGGAAGTTGACGTTGACCCTCCCTGTGAATCCGGATTTGTTGCTGATGCAGAGGTCGACGGCGAATCTCCGCCTTGTGATCCTGAAGCTGCTTCTGATGCGGAAGTTGATGTTGAACTGCCCTGTGAATCCGGATTTGTTGCTGATGCAGAGGTCGACGTCGAATCTCCACCTTGTGAGCCCGAAGCTGCTTCAGATGCGGAAGCTGACGTTGACCCTCCCTGTGAATCTGGATTTGTTGCTGATGCAGATTGAGACTGACTGGCAGGTAAAACTGTAGCATTAATGCTATCTCCAACATTACCGTCCTGATCTTGTGGCATAGCTGTTATTACTTCATTAGCATTTAAAGGACGATTAATATCAACAGTATAATGTCCATTTTCATCAACGGTACTACTCCCTAAATAAACTCCATTACTATCGGTAATAATAATTTTGTCTCCGGAAGTCCCAGTACCAGATAATGTTTGATCTCCACTTACCAATGGATCAATCTTAATCTTATGCATTTCTTTATTGAACTCTACTAAAACATGCGAAATCGGTAAAGCATTACCATTAGCATCAGTACCATTAACATTAATTATTTCATTATAATTAAGAGTTTTACTTAGCTCTAAATTATAACTACCATCGGTATTTACCTGAGTTTTACCAATAACGGTACCGTCTGAAGTGGTCACGGAGATATTACTTCCTGGCACTCCCTGACCAGAAATAGATCGATCTCCATCTAAGACTTCATAGGCATATGTTTTCATATTAACGCTAAACAAAGATGAATGATCATCCTTATCCCAGCGCATTGAACCATTCTGTTTCCATCTAGCAAACACATTAAGTAATTGAAAATTACCATTTTCTTGAGCATTTACACTATAAGGAAACCAATTTCCACCAGTGATGATATTCGAATCTGGTGAGCTATCAGTCCTATAGGCAATTGCAAAAAACTTATAATTTTCATCTTTTAATAAATTATTAAAATTTCCAGGGCCGCCATCTCCGTTAATTTCTGGATGTGTATTACCCGGGATTGCAAAAGATAATGCATCAGTATAGCCAGCTCCATTTTTAATTTGATCAATTTTATTTAAAATAAATGATCCATTTTTCACGGTAGCAACTTGATGATTATTATCTAATTTATAAAATAATTTAACGTCAATTTTACCTTGGAAAAATCCACTAAATCCTTCTCCAGCATTCACTGTTTGAGGATCTACATATATAGCACTCTCATTTCTATGTGTCGGAATTTCTGATAGTGAATTTGAATTATTTTGCTGTATATTGCTAGAAGCATATACGTTATAAACCAAAAAAGGACTTTGCATTAATCCCATTACCGGAATACTCAACACAATTGAATATCTTATAATGTTTTTATTAAATTGTTTCATATGACCCCTCCTATTAAAGTTAATAACAATCATATAATATAATTAAGTATATATTGTTTTGAAAAAATATAGCTTATATATCACTTATAAGTGATATAAATGTTTTAAAGTTATTATTAAATCAATGCTTCGTTTTTTTAATCATAGTTACAAATATAAAAATTTGTAACACTAAATAATATAGATTTTATAACCATGAATGTAAATTCATTATAAATAATAATTTATAATTATTATACTAAATAAAAAGTAATAACTTAAAATAGTAATGGCCAAACAAACGCTTAAGAAGATATTCCATTTTAACATCTTCTCATAATGGTTAAATTAACGGTATTCTAGATTGCTTTAGCAATCAAAATATCTGTCGAAAAAGGAGAAGGATAAGCATGGAACCTTCAAAATAAATAAAACTATTGAACCGAGATTGGAATATATTAATGACTGCATTAACTAGTAATTAGATTCAACTTAACCTAAACGTTGAAAATCTAAAAGCTGTTCATCGATCTTTGTGGACAAAGTTCCCACTTGGTATGGATGATTAAAATCAATGATAGAACTCGATCATCACTTAGATACTGCTTAAGTTTAACCGGTAAGATGTTAATTAGTTAAGATTACCATTAAATTAATTTTGAGAGTTTAAATTGTCTAGCAGTTTTTCAGCTACCGCCTTTGGCGATTCTGGATTTTGCCCTGTAATTAATTGGCCGTCCTGCACTACAAAACACTTAAACGGCCGTTCCTTGACAAATTCAGCTCCGTGAATAGTTGCGACCTTTTCGTTTAAGAACGGGACTCGTTTCGAATTTCCACTTAGTAATTCCTCACTAGTGGTAAAACCGGTCACCTTTTTCCCAGCAATTAAATAATTATCAGCAGTTAATTTGACATTCAACAGACCAGCAATTCCATGACAAACCGAGCAAACATAACCACCATTAGTATAAATAGTCTTTGTTAATTCTGCCAGAGCTTGATTATCTGGAAAATCAAACATGACCCCGTGACCACCGGTGAAATAAATCGCCGCATATTCTTTCGGATCGATCTGCGTTGGGGTCAACGTTCGTGACAACCCCAGTGTTTGATAATCATGCTTTAAATATGTTTTCATAGTAATCTCATTAACATACGTATCCTTCATGCTTCGCGGATCAAGTGGAACATAACCACCATTTGGGGTCACGTAGGCAACTTCCCACCCCGCTGCTTCCACGACTGAAACAAATTCGGCTGATTCACCTAACCATAATCCAGTCAGATGGGTAGTTCCTGCAAAGTTAGCTACGTTAGTTTCCACCACTAAAATTTTCTGTTTCATTAGTTTTCCTCCTTCTTCTTACCTTATTTTAAATCACTTTGCTCTTTCGAAGCCAAAAAATTCCTTGGCTAATTAACTTTTAATTAAATTTCGCTATCTTAAGAAAAAAGAAAGGGCACGTGCCAATGACACCTACCGCAAAAATTAATTTATTATCAGATTTAATAACAATCAAATCCGTTAATAAACATTAATCTGAAGTTGCTCAATACTTAAAGAGCATCTTTCAAAAATGTCTTATCCCAGCTAAGTTAATCACTTACAAACCCGAACGATAAAATCTAATGGTCAAAATTAGGAAGCTGATCCCTTTGTACTAACTGAAAAAGATGGAAAACTATATTGTCACTGAGCTTATGATATGAAAAATGGCCTGGCTGAAATGGTAACATGCTCGAACTCTATATGAATATAGGCCATCCTTTCCCATGCACAATCCAATTATTAATCACATTATGATTTTTGGTCCTAGTAATATTGCATAGTTTCAATAAATTCATTGAAAAGGAAATATACTTTAACTTTATTTAAATATATAAGAATTTAATCCTTAATAATAATTTGAATATCTAAATTAAAGGTTGCTTTCATTAGATTAACTCAAAAGCCCCCTTTTAATTTCAAAAAAATACCCTCCAAGTTAAAATACGTCATTTAACTTGGGGGGTATTATTTAAATTTAATCAAATTCTTTCTCACGGAGATTGATTAACTTCTTTTATTTCGTTTTTCGTAAGCAAAGAATAAGAAAAATCCCAAAATTCCAAAACCAGCAAGTGAGAATACTAATAGCGACAAAGTAGAATTTGAATACTTACTTTGATGTTTTTGATTAGAATTATGGTTCTTGTTAAATTGTTTAACATTATTAGAACTATTTTTGTGCCTATTATTTCGATCACTAGGGTAACCATTAGCGCTATTCTGATCATTATTAGAATTAATATTTGTTTGAGAACTAGCAACCATAGTGTTATTAACCTCGCCATTCTGAATCTGCGAGTTATCATTAGAAATTAATTGCTGAACTGCCATTCCAACAAATGATGGAATGATCGTGTTTCCATTAACAGATGCTAATCCAGCAAGTGAACCAGTTCCAACTACATGGATCAAACCATTAAGAGCATTCATAAAATCATTTGTATCTCTGTTAGTATTAATTACTCTGGTTTCATCATTAGAAAAACTTGTCAAATCTCTTCTGACAGCCAATTTACCGATAGTAACAGATGATCTAACTGAACCACTTAATGATTTATAAAGCATTTGGCTTGTTGACGAAGATTGTGAACTAAATTTATTCATGGAAGTTAAAACTGAAAGACTAGTTGAAATAGAGCTTAAATTCATTGAACTGGCTTCTGATGTAACCACTGAACTAGATTCACTTGTAGAATTTGACATAGAAATACCAATACTTAATGAATTATTCCTTGAACTCAACTTACTACCATAAATAGATTGAGAATCACTAACTGATCCTGATGTAGTATGCGATCCATTTATAGAGCTTAAAACGGATGAGTTATTGGATAGAGATAAAGATTCTGAAAAACTCATTGATTTCGAGGTTGAGTCAATGACAGATGTGCTTGCACTCATTGATTTCGAAGTTGAATCTGTAGCTGACGTGCTTGCACTCGTTGACTGTGAAGTTGAATCTGTCGCTGACGTACTTGCACTCATTGATTTTGAAGTTGAATCTGTCACTGACGTACTTGCACTCATTGATTTCGAAGTTGAGTCTGTCACTGACGTGCTTGCACTCGTTGACTGTGAAGTTGAATCTGTCACTGACGTGCTTGTACTCATTGATTTCGAAGTCGACTCTGTCACTGATATGCTTGCGCTCATCGATTTCGAAGTCGAGTCAATGACAGATGTGCTTGCACTCGTTGATTTTGAAGTTGAGTCTGTCACTGACGTACTTGCGCTCGTTGATTTTGAAGTCGAATCTGTCACTGACGTACTTGCACTCATTGATTTCGAAGTTGAGTCTGTCACTGACGTGCTTGCGCTCATTGATTTCGAGGTTGAGTCAGCGACAGATGTGCTTGCACTCGTTGATTTTGAAGTTGAGTTAATTACTGAATCACTTGCGCTCATTGATTTCGAAGTCGATTCTGTCGCTGACGTGCTTGTACTCATTGATTTCGAAGTTGAGTCTGTCACTGACGTGCTTGCGCTCATTGATTTCGAGGTTGAGTCAGCGACAGATGTACTTGCACTCGTTGATTTTGAAGTTGAGTTAATTACTGAATCACTTGCGCTCATTGATTTCGAAGTCGATTCTGTCGCTGACGTGCTTGTACTCATTGATTTCGAAGTTGAGTCTGTCACTGACGTGCTTGCGCTCATTGATTTCGAGGTTGAGTCAGCGACAGATGTACTTGCACTCGTTGATTTTGAAGTCGACTCTGTCGCTGATGTGCTTGCACTCGTTGATTTCGAAGTCGACTCTGTCGCTGACGTACTTGCACTCATTGATTTCGAGGTTGAGTCAATGACAGATGTGCTTGCGCTAGTTGATTTTGAAGTCGATTCTGTCACTGATGTGCTTGCGCTCATTGATTTCGAGGTCGAGTCAATGACAGATGTGCTTGCACTCATTGATTTCGAAGTTGAGTCTGTCACTGACGTGCTTGCGCTCATTGATTTCGAGGTTGAGTCAGCGACAGATGTACTTGCGCTAGTTGATTTTGAAGTCGATTCTGTCACTGATGTGCTTGCGCTCATTGATTTCGAGGTCGAGTCAATGACAGATGTGCTTGCACTCATTGATTTCGAGGTCGAGTCAATGACAGATGTGCTTGTACTCATTGATTTCGAAGTTGAATCTGTAGCCGAAGCACTTGCGCTCACTGATTTTGAAGTTGACTCTGTCACTGACGTACTTGCACTCATTGATTTCGAAGTTGAGTCTGTCACTGATGTGCTTGTACTCATTGATTTTGAAGTTGCCTCTGTCACTGACATGCTTGCGCTCATCGAGTTTGAAGTCGATTCTGTCGCTGATGTGCTTGCACTCGTTGATTTCGAAGTCGACTCTGTCGCTGACGTACTTGCACTCATTGATTTTGAAGTTGAATCTGTCACTGACGTGCTTGCGCTCATTGAGTTTGAAGTCGAATCTGTCGCTGACGTACTTGCACTCATTGATTTCGAGGTTGAGTCTGTGGCTGACGTGCTTGTACTTATTGAGTTTGAAGTTGAGTTTGTCGCTGAAGTACTTACGCTCGTTGATTTCGAAGTCGACTCTGTCGCTGACGTGCTTGCGCTCATTGATTTCGAAGTCGACTCTGTCGCTGAATCACTTTCACTCACTGACTGCAAAGTTGAATCTGTAGCTGACGTACTTGCACTCGTTGATTTCGAGGTTGAGTCAATGACAGATGTGCTTGTACTCATCGATTTCGAAGTCGACTCTGTCGCTGATGTGCTTGCGCTCATTGATTTCGAAGTCGATTCTGTCGCTGATGTGCTTGCACTCGTTGATTTCGAAGTCGACTCTGTCGCTGACGTGCTTGCACTCGTTGATTTTGAAGTTGAATCTGTCACTGACGTACTTGCGCTCATTGATTTCGAGGTTGAGTCAGCGACAGATGTGCTTGCACTCGTTGATTTTGAAGTTGAGTCTGTCACTGACGTGCTTGTACTCATCGATTTCGACGTCGAGTCTGTAGCTGACGTGCTTGCGCTCATCGAGTTTGAAGTCGACTCTGTCGCTGACGTACTTGCGCTCACTGATTTTGAAGTTGACTCTGTCGCTGATGTGCGTGCACTCGTTGATTTCGAAGTTGACTCTGTCGCTGATGTGCGTGCACTCGTTGATTTCGAAGTCGACTCTGTCTCTGACGTACTTGTACTCATTGATTTCGAAGTCGACTCTGTCGCTGACGTACTTGCACTCGTTGATTTCGAGGTCGAGTCAATGACAGATGTGCTTGCGCTCATCGAGTTTGAAGTCGACTCTGTCGCTGACGTACTTGCGCTCACTGATTTTGAAGTTGACTCTGTCGCTGATGTGCTTGTACTCATTGATTTCGAAGTTGAGTCTGTCACTGATGTGCTTGCACTCGTTGATTTTGAAATCGACTCTGTCACTGACGTGCTTGCGCTCATTGATTTCGAAGTCGATTCTGTCGCTGATGTGCTTGCGCTCATTGATTTCGAAGTTGAGTTTGTTACTGACGTACTTACGCTCATCGAGTTTGAAGTCGACTCTGTCGCTGATGTGCTTGTACTCATTGATTTCGAAGTTGAGTCTGTCACTGATGTGCTTGCACTCGTTGATTTTGAAATCGACTCTGTCACTGACGTGCTTGCGCTCATTGATTTCGAAGTCGATTCTGTCGCTGATGTGCTTGCGCTCATTGATTTCGAAGTTGAGTTTGTTACTGACGTACTTACGCTCATCGAGTTTGAAGTCGACTCTGTCGCTGATGTGCTTGTACTCATTGATTTCGAAGTTGAGTCCGTCACTGACGTGCTTGCACTCGTTGATTTTGAAGTTGAGTTTGTTACTGACGTACTTACGCTCATTGATTTTGAAGTCGAATCTGTCACTGATGTGCTTGCACTCGTTGATTTTGAAATCGATTCTGTCGCTGACGTACTTACACTAGTTGATTTTGAAGTCGATTCTGTCGCTGACGTGCTTGCACTAGTTGATTTCGAGGTTGAGTCAATGACAGATGTACTTACGCTCATCGAGTTTGAAGTCGACTCTGTCGCTGACGTACTTGCGCTCACTGATTTTGAAGTTGACTCTGTCACTGACATGCTTGCGCTCATCGAGTTTGAAGTCGATTCTGTCGCTGACGTGCTTGTACTCATTGATTTCGAAGCTGAGTTTGTCGCTGACGTACTTGCACTCGTTGATTTCGAAGTTGACTCTGTCGCTGACGTGCTTGCGCTCATTGATTTCGAAGTCGACTCTGTCTCTGACGTGCTTGTACTCATTGATTTCGAAGCTGAGTTTGTCGCTGACGTACTTGCACTCGTTGATTTCGAAGTTGACTCTGTCACTGACGTACTTGCGCTCGTTGATTTCGAGGTCGAGTCAATAACAGATGTGCTTGTACTCATCGATTTCGAAGTCGACTCTGTCTCTGACGTACTTGCGCTCATTGATTTTGAAGTCGATTCTGTTGCTGACGTGCTTGCGCTCATTGATTTTGAAGTTGACTCTGTCGCTGATGCGCTTGCACTCGTTGATTTCGAAGCCGACTCTGTCGCTGACGTGCTTGTACTCATTGATTTTGAAGTTGAGTCTGTCACTGATGTACTTGTACTAATTGAGTTTGAAGTTGAATCTGTAGCCGAAGCACTTGCGCTCACTGATTTCGAGGTTGAGTCAATGACAGATGTGCTTGTACTCATTGATTTCGAGGTTGAGTCAATGACAGATGTGCTTGCGCTCATTGATTTCGAGGTTGAGTTTGTCGCTGACGTACTTGCACTCGTTGATTTCGAAGTCGACTCTCTCACTGACGTACTTGTACTCATTGACTGCGAAACAGATTCCGTAGCGGAAGTAGTTTCTGAAATAGATTTACTATCAGAAATCGATTTTTGATTGCTTTGACTGGCTGATGCAGACTTTGAATCGCTAACACTTTCATTTCGGTAAGAAGTACTTGCCGATGAAGAAACACTGTCATTTATTGATTGACTGGTTGAAGCTGAATCTGAGTAGATCATAGAAGCACTCATTGAAATCGAATCATAAATTGAATGCTGAGCTGAAGTTGATGTGCTTCGTGAAGCAGACCCTCGGTCATCGGTTGAATCATTAGACTCACTTGCAATCGACTTAGATTCCGAAATAGAAACAACATTTTGAAATGAAGCACTATTCGATGCAGAACTTGAATAACTTAAACTACTCGACCCAGATGCAGATGAACTAGCAGAATTATTACTATTCCGTGATGAAACTGATACACTAATTGAATCTGATTGGCTATGGGCCGCGGATTCACTTTCAGACACTGAAGTTGAAACACTTGTTGATATCGAATCATGATTGTAGCTTGGATTATTTGATAAAGAAGTTGAGGCTGATATTGATTGACTCTGAGCAGTTGATTCACTAATAGAAGTAGATTTCGCTGCTGAATTTGATTGAGACCCCCAACTAGATTGAGAAGTTTGGCTTGTGGATTTAGAATCAGAAGTACTATCGGACGTACTTAACGAGCTATAGTAACTTTGCAAACTATCAACGATTGAATTCTTGTAAATATTAGACTCAGCTTCAGAAATAGTCTGAAGGACGACAGAAGTTGATTTAGATTTTGAAACACTTAATAAACTAGTTGATTGAGTAGTTGACTGGCTAATAGATGCAGATGCACTAGCACTTTGCTTTAAAGAACCACCAATTGAAGTTGAAATACTTTGCGAAACAGGAATATTAGAAGTAGACGCAGAGATTGAGGCGTCGTTAGAAATTGAATCTGAGAGAGACATTGAATCACTCACAGAATAATGCTCACTAGCATGTAAGAACCAGCTTGGGATGGCGTCTGCTTCACTTTTTGATTTAGAAATACTAAATTTAACTGAGTCAGCATAGCTATCAACTGCACTCATAGAAGCATCAACAAATGATGTTGATATTGATGAACTAGTTGAATTTGAAACTGTTAAGCTTCCAGAAGTACTTTGTGAATTAATTCCAGAATTTCTAGAATCAATTTTGCTAGCACTAACTGAACTCAGTTGTGAAGTAAGATTACTTTGCAATGAAATCGAAGCACTAATACTTCCGTACTGATCAATTCCTTCCTGGCTAGCAACACTTGCCGAATCAACAACACTTTGAGCATCCAATGACGTATTTTCAGCACTAAACTTCATATATTCAGAATTACTTTGGTAATTGCTCAAACTAAATGAATTTGAATTTGATTGCGATATACTCAAAGAATTCAAATCAGATTGGTTGTAAGTTCCTGAATTTTTCCCCCAGCTATTGGACATACTACTTGATAAAGTTGTAATCAGTGAATCTTCTAAACTGATTGATGCTGAGGCAGATTGAAATGGAATGTTAGTAATAACCGGAATCGCTTGAATTCTGGAAAAAGTTTCAGCGTTGGTTGATGAAACAGTTGCATTGTAAATTCCCAACGCAATTTCAACTGCATCTTTAAATCCGCGGCTTACGACGCTATCTCCAAGCTTATTTGTGACATAATTTTCCAAATATTTTGCGGCTTTATTAATTAAATCAAGAGATTGGACTCCTGCTTGAACATACATTTCATCACCGGGTTGAAGACCATATTCATGGGGGTTTACATCAACGGTAATACTTTGATTGTAGCGATTCGTTGTATATGGTTGCTTGTTAACTTTTTCCCATTGCCCTGTCACTGGATTCCAAATGTAAAGAGTGGTCTCTTGATCATTACCAATCGTCAGCCAGCCCTTACTGGTTTCAATTTTAATAACCCCAGAATTACCATCATAAATAAAATGGTTTCCACTAACAACTCCATCAACGTTAGGGGAAATCCCTAAATCGTTAAGATTAGGAATATTGATATCAATCCCAAGGCTTCTTAATGCAGCATCAGCCTTATCAATGGCATGATTAACACTATTAATAAATATATTTGTATTACTATTCTGACCAGCTGGTTGATTAGGAATCTTAGTTTCTGGTTGACCATTTGCAGCTAAAACAAAATGGTTACTGCTAATTTGAGATTGGCTCCCACTCATAGAAGCAATCACTGAATCCTGCATGGAACTGCTTAATGATTTTCCATTAGAAAGTGACATCTTTAGTTGTTCTTGCACTAACGTTGATTCACTAGCTTTATGACTATCACTAACATTTTGTGAAGTTGAAACGGATTCTGACCCTTCAACTTTTCGAGTATCAGAACTCAACTCCAATGTTTGTCCAATTAAACTATTTTCTGAATTAGAAGTAGATTGAATAGTAGATTGATTAGCAGTTAAACCAATTTTAGTAGCGCTGTTAGATTTATCAAACTGATTAGAACTATTTTGATCTGTTTGAATAGTACTATTTGACTCATTAGTAGAAGAAAGGATTACTTCAATTCCTCTAGTTGCAACCTTTTTATCACTAGCAGAAACGTTCTTCAGGTTAGATACACTAGTACTGTCATTTGGTAACGAACTAGCAACTGTAGTTATCTTGGAATTAGATTCCCCCGATAATTCCTTGCTATTAAAACTTGATTCCTCACTTTGTGAAGTACTATTAGAAATGCTCTGTTCGCTTGCAGAAATTGAAGTACTTTCACTTGCAGACGTCACTGATGACCGTGAAATTTCAGAATTCAACTCGGAGTGAGCAGGAATTGTTGTAGATTGCTGATTTACTAACAGTTGATCATTATCATCAACCTCCCGTTTTAACTGCTGGGTAGCATCAGCCCTTGTAATCGGCGTCCCTAACAAGATACTAGCTACCATCCCAGAAACAGTAGCAGTTCCTGCAACTAGCCACTGTTTGCCAGCTTTATACATCCGATACCGCGTTTTCTTATTGGTATCAAAGAGTGCATCAAACCGGCGTTGGTTAAATTTTTTCATTCTCCCTACACTGCCTTTCTTCTATGATTTTGGTTGCCAGTGATTATCAAAGAGAGCCATAATCTAAAAAAACACTCCTGCATTTTCATAAAAATTATTTCTGGTTAAGAATCATCTCGGATAACCTCTGTCTAATATTAATTATCACATTGAAAGATTATTTTATCAATATGTAAATTTAGAAGGTTGTTTATCTAATGCTTCCCAAATAACTACAATAGTATAATTACATTATTCAAATTACTGTTATCTCCTCCTATAATCGCATATAGAATTTAATTAAAAAATACCTATATCCCCAACATCTATAAATATATAGGTATTACTTCTTTAGAAAATTTAGTGATGACGAGACATTCTTTTACAATAATAATCAGGCTGTTAAAATTAACTTGTCTGTCAAAACTAAGCTATTTTTTTATTAATTTAATTTTATCTAAAGGAACATCAAAGCCTTTAATAATATCATAATCAGCACGATTTACTTCAACCGTTTGAATTGAAGAAATCACATCCGTTAAAATATCACGTAAATTCCCCCGAATATTTTTCTGATCATCTAGCGGACTTTCTACTAATCGCAAGACATTATGTGACTTAGTTCCGTTTAAAACCATTAATTCAACTCCCATGTAATTAATGATAACCTTATCTTTTTCAGAAACGATTGAACGCACTTGGGCATTATAAAATTCGTTTAAGGTGTTGTAGCGCTGTTTAATCTTGTGCGTCACAGGATCCTCAACTGTAATCAAGTTAATCACGCCCTGATAGAGATAGTAACGAACTACTGGACGATATTGTTGATCATAAAAAACCATTTCCAACATTTCGTTTTCAGCATAGAACAAGTTGCTAAAAATCGTGCCATCGTAAGCATACTCTTCAATATAATCAAGGGTGCCATCTGGGTTCGTGTATCGAACATCTTGAGCAGCCCTCCGCGTATTTGGATACAAAAACTCTTTGCCAATTTCGCTTCCATGGTGATAGATTGAGATACTGCCGTCTCGGTTCACAAAAATCTTGTCCCACGTAGGTACTGGCACATCATTAAAGAATCGGTAACTCCCAAGGTGATACTTTCTATGAGTTAATCGGTCTAAGACGTTTACCCCATTAACATCGCTTTCTCCGAAGTACTTGCCAATGATGGGTGCGGATACCAATGAAATTACATTAGGCTGCTGATCAGGACTTTCTGCCTTAATCCGTTGCCACTGATTGTCTGTAACAATGTTATTTACTAGTACGTAATCCATCGATTAAATCCCTCCATTTTTTTGCTGTGCTGTGATCCTGGAAATCTTCAACTGAATCAGTCGTTGCCGCTTGCAATTTCGAATACTCGTCATCATCCATGATTTTTTTAAGTACGCCACTAATCTTTTGAACGTTAAAATCATCATCATCGCGTTTAAATGCAGTTAAATAACCATTAACGCCATCTTTAATTAACTCCTGTGCTCCAAACCGAGCATCAAAAGTAATAACTGGCAAACCGGCATTGAGGGCTTCAATGTATGTCAAACCAAATCCTTCAGAGAAGGACGTCGAAATAAACGCATCATACTTCGGATAAACGTGTTCCAACTCATGAGAAAGCCCCTTCATGGTGATGTAATCCTCAGCATGACAATCCTTAATGGTTTGAACTAAGTCCTTTTGTTTTTCTCCTTGACCATAGATGTCAAACTTAATCTTCATTCCTTGATCGTGAAGCTGGGCCACTGCTTTAATGGCAATGTCAATGTGCTTTTCGGCCGCCAATCGTGAGGCAGTAATCAAGCGGAATGGTGAATGGGAGCGACGGCGTTTTTGTTTCGTAACCCCATCACGAACTCCACCCACTGGGATAGCTTCCACGATGGACTTCGCCGTTGGATCATCCACAAGCATGTCATCTCGCTGTAACTTGGTAGCCGTAACCGCCTTATCGACGGCATGGAGGTGTTCTAACATGTATTCATAGTGGTCGTTCCACAGTGGATACTTTGGATCATCCCGGTCAGAAAGCTGATCAGCATGCACGATGTAAACCAGCTTCGAATTTGGAATCCGGTTTTCCATCAAAACGTCGTCCGCAAATTCACCCCGGTCAATGATAAAGTTACTCTCGCCCCCGTACGCCTTGTCAACTTGTTCAAAGAAGTACCGGTGTAATTCATACAGGTTCCGGAAGAAAAGGTGTTGATCATGTTCGTTAAAGAGATGGATATTAACCACGTTTGAACCCCGATGCTGATCGTTTTCAATCGAGTACATCACCTTGCGTTCGTTATTTTTGGCCGCAAAAAGTTCCACCCGCGAAACGCCCACTTGTAAAACCGGGTTATCAGGTTTTTGCTTGTCACGTCCCTTGTAGAAGTGTTGAATGACCCGCATTCCTGAATCAGTGACGAATTCTTGCTTCCGATTGGTATTAGTACTATCGACAATCATGTCAGATTTTTGGGGTTTAACCCGTTTAGCTAATCCCATTTTGAGGTAATCTCCACCTAAAACTAGGTATTCCCAGAGGTTCAAAACTTCGGAATCTTTTAATCCCCACCGGTCCATTGCCTCGTGCAGTTCAGGAACTAAGTTTAAAAACAAAAAGCGAAAGGGTAATTTAGCCTGCTGGAAACGATCGGCCCGATAAAACTCAGCGTGTTCCACTCCTGAGTTTCCTAATCCCATTGCTTGGTTAATGAAAAAATTCATAAAATAACCTACTTTCTTTTCGACATCAATGCTTGTGCCTCACTCATCAACTTTTGCGCGGCAGCGTCTTCTGACCAACAAGTTACATTGTGCAAGTGATAATGATCCTTGAACTCTTGTAAGACGTCAGCCAGTCGCTCAGCAGACCACTTCGGCGTGATCCGCACAACACGAAGCGGGTGGTTTAACGTTTCAGCTTCCAGTGGGGTAGCATCAATCACCCGCTTTTCCGTCCGAATCATCAGGTTTCCAGTTTCCTCGGGATTTCCCCAATCCTGCCGTGGCAATAAATCAACCGCTGCCATTGGGGGACGTGGTTCTAAAGTCATCATATCCCACAGAGAAACTGGCAGTAAATACATCCGCCGAAAGGTTACCTTTTCATTATTGAACTTCTCTAAGGCAATCTCATAGTCATGAGTCTCATCACTCAGCTCAAAGCTCAGTTCTTGGGTGAGTTCGAGCTTTTCATCAACTAATTGATTCTGTTCATCATAAGCAGCAACCAAAATTCCCACGGATTCTTTAGGTTCAATTTCTGCGTCAAGGACCAGTTGATACTGCTCGTTACGCGGTAATTGAGGTAACAGCTTACTGCCGTATCCAATTGATTGCGGGGTATTCTCTGGCAGCTGGGTGCTCCACCAATGAATTTTTTTGCCGGCCGGTTGTAATTCATTTTGATACTCAACCACGCCCGTCGTGTTGTAATTAATTTGCGCTCCGTACGTATCGGTATTCGGATCGGCAGTATCCCATGTTAAACTATATAGTTTTTCCACCATTTAGGACCCCTTTCGTTGATGCTTTTTTTTCAAAGTTTTCTTTTTTGGCTTATGTGGTTGCTTACGATCAAACTGCGTTAATAGATACCAGTACTGCCGTTGGAACCAGTCAACAATTGGTCCCGTTTGGTCGTTGTGCCGCCCTTCAAATCCTTTTGCAAGCAACTTTCCCGTGGGATTTAATTCGATAAAACGATCTCGAATTCCCTGGTAAGCATCCTTGTTGTAATCATCTTGCAGCATGTAAGCAATTGCCAACGTTGTATTGGATAGGTGTCCCTGCTCCAAGTTTTTCCAGTAACGTTGATCAAGCTTGTGACTAGCAGCGTCTGACAAGTCTGACTCATAATACAACTGCATGTCTTCACTGGTCCGAAAGTCATTTGGTCGCTTCACCCGACCGTTTTGAGCAATCGTCCCTAGTTCCGCTAATGGTTTCCCTAGGACAATTCCAACCGGATTTAACCGAGCGCCGTAGTACAACGCACCAAAGGTTCCCATGGACATTCCAGATAAAATTAGTTCCGATGACTTAAAGTGCAGTCTTTGTAATGTTTCTTTAATGATGTCCACAATCCGTTGCTCAAACGCTTGATCTCCCATGTAGAAGGCTCCCCCTTCCAATCGCCAATCAGAGATCAGGAGGAACGGAGCCCCGTAGTTTTGCATCATCCGCCGTCCTTCGTAACCTTCCTTGGTCCGATATCCGGCAAAGTAAACGTTGAGCGGTGGTTTCATATCTCCTGCATCAAAGTAAACTCCCACACTCCCATGCAATTTTTTATCAGAGATCACTTCGTCACTAGGCATCATTTCCCCGTAGGGACCACGTGCCCGCCGCACGTGCAGGTTTCCAATTTGAAGTTTCCCCTCACCGCGCGCGTAAATCAAAGCTTGAAAGAATGACACGCGCTCGTTTCCAATCACATCAATACTTTCCTGTAACTCGTCGCCACTCACAAACTTTGACTGAATTACCTGTTGCGTATTGGCATCAATTTGGGTTAACTTTAGCGCAATCTCATTTTCAGGGTCCGTATGATATTCCAATGCTACTTTATTGGCCATTTTCATCGGTAGATAAAAAGAATCCATCGGCATTGTAATCAACTGCCAATCATCAGTAGGTTTTAACTCAAGCTCATGATAGATGTTGCCTCGTTGACTCACAGACCGCAACTTATCCCAGTTAAAGTGCCAAGCCCGCGGTGAAAATCGATATCCATCCGGATCGTAGTAAAAGAAGTGTTGGATGTCACTAATTAAGCGGTCTGGAACGGTTGGATCGTATTCAAAAGCTCCCTTGAGGTCCAATAAATCCCGTGTTTTTGCAGGCAAGTCCAAGTCTTGTTGTACTAATAGCTGATTAGCAGGAAGTTGATCCATGACATGGTGGTTATCAAACCATGGAAAACCAGCATCTAAGATAAAGACAGCGTTTCGAAACTTGCCGTTTAACTTACCATTAGACTTAAAGAACGGTTGCCCTTTTTGTGGTTCTTGATCAAGAGATTTATCCACACTATGGTAATACTCATAATCAGGCGTAAAATAGGTTGCTGCTTGACTGTAATCAGCTTGCCCTACGTGAATCACGGGCGTCACAAATTTAGGCTTAGCCATGGCCTAATACCCCCTTCCAACGACCTAAAATCTGATTGCGCTCGTAGGTTTCCATCAGATCAACGCTGGCTACAACCGCCTGGTTCCAATGGTGTAAATGCTTGATAAAATAGTTCATTTGCTCCACTAAATTGGTCAGATCTTGATTTTCAAACCCGTTTGCTTCATTGCGGATCAAATCAGTGGGAGCCGTACTAATCATTGGTACTCCGGCAGAAACAGCTGCTACTTGTCGCTTTAAATCAGCTTGATTGCTCATATCAATAAACAACCGGACGCGTTGAAACAGGTCATTGGTCTGTTCCTTGGGTTTTAAATATTGAATTTGTTCGTTAAAGAGGCTGGCCTGGTAGTAGTGGTGTAAATCAGCTTCAGCAAATTCTGCATCATCATCTGTAATCTGGGTATCAAGGTAATCCAGCCATTCCGATTCCGTTTGAAAATTGGTGGGCTTGCCCATTTCAATGTAACGTTGATAATCGTCGCTGTTTACGTCTACCCCCAGTTCATTAAGCATCCAATCATCCTGAAGCTGTCGAATCACTGTTTGAACTTGCTCGTTGCCACCAATTAATAAGACCAACTGGTCGTTAGTAAACAGTTCTGGCAATAAAGTTTGAACCGCAGTCGTAAGCTGGGCTTCACTTTGATTACGAATCTGCCAGTAAATCAATTGGGCTTCAAGCTCGTTACTACTTCCAGGTGAAAACGTGGTTGGATACGGTTCAATGGCACTAATCGAGTTAGAAAGCGTTACTCCAGCAGTATGCTGAAAGTGATCCGCCATTTTTTGACTGGGAAAGACCCATTGGAGCCGGGGATAAAGATCGCTCAGTTGCTTAATTTCATTAAAATCAACTCCCGACTCTAGTAAACCTATCATGTGGTCAGCCGGTAAAGCCAAGTGGAATTGATTAGTTTGCATTGCTCCACTCCGGTACGCCACAATTACCTGTTTCGGTACTTGAAAATGTTGTTGATATCGTTCCTGTACCAATGCTTCTAAACTGGGGTAAGTGTCACGTTGGAAGTGACTGCGAAATTGGGATTCAATCCGAAATTGCCCCCTTTGATCCATCGAAAAAACCGGTTTGTGAAATGGAGTAAACCAGGTTTTTTTGTCAACCTGTCCCGTTGGTAGCAATTGGGTTATCGTACTCAAGAAGCCATCCGCAGAATAATCGTCTAGTTGCTGACTTCCGTCTTCACGATAGTACGTAATGCGTTCAACTTCCGTCTGACGGTGTGTATTTACCTGGGCAACGGTTTTTTGATCTCGATACAACATAATCTGGTTCCCCGTGACGTTGAAAAAGGGTTCCACATCATCTGGTAGGGAAAAATCATAGATGGTTATTGGCATTCCTTCTACATCATGAACCTCTTGCAGATCAGCAAAAGCATCCCAATAGGGAATATCTGGCATTCCCAGGTCCTGTAAGTCACGCTTCAACGTCAATGAAGGTTGCAAAATCGCGAGTTCGACCGGTTGTTCAGTCTCTAATAACATCTGCGCGAGAACTACCTCTGATAAATCTTTCAGTGGTTGTCCGTGCCGATCAGAAAAATTTGGAATAATTAAAACCACGCTAACCTCCCCCTTAATCAAAAACGCGATAATGTTCTTTACTGTACAATGCTCGAATTTGTTCCCACATTCCTTGAATCAAGGTAATCAAAATTGCCAAACTACCGATGTAAATTGTGTAATTAGCAATCCCGGGCCACTTTAATCCAAGCAACAACGGAATTAGTGCGATAACCGCCAGGCACAAACCACCCAGAGTGGCCATCAGCCAGAAGCATCGCATCAAATAACTCGTCGTTTCATGACCAGGGAACACGTCTAAGATATATTCATTATTTTCTTTCATTTGTTTTGATAACCGGAGCGGTTGCACCGTAATAAATCCAAATCCATAGGTCAATAATAAGATGATAACCCCATAATTAATGATCCCGGCAACCGTCGTTTGATTCGTAATGGACTGAATGAACTGGGCAAACCAGTTACTCCGTAAGGCGGCATTGGAAGCTAATAATCCCCGTGGTACTAAGAATAACGTTGATGAGAACATGAATGGCATTGCTCCCGCCAACAACAATTTAAATGGTAGATAAGAAGCACTCCCACTCCCCTCCATCAACGGCCGTTGCAGTGGAATGCGTAACTCGATTTGGAGTAACATTACTAAAATCACAATTACGACTAACGAAACGATACCAGCCGTAATCAGATGCGGCACCGTTAGTTTGTAGTTTAAGGTTTGCCATCCGGCTTGTAGCATCCGTGGCATTCCTAGTAAAACTCCCGGCAGGATTAAAATGGAAATTCCCCCCAGTCCTTTTTCGGCGTTCAAGTTCCCCATAAAAATGGTGATCATCGTTCCAGCAATTAGAATCATCAAGACTCCAAATTGGACCCATTCGGTTGGAATCGTCATGTTCATGAAGACCACTGGAACCAGGGCTGGTGAAAGATAGCCTAGCATTTGAATTCCTTGCAAAAACGCCAGGGACAGTGAAATAACTTTTTGAATGTAACCCGTTTGGTTAACTGTCAACCGATTCACCCAGTCTAAATCTAGCGCTATAATCGCTTGCCAGACAATCAAGCCGATCATGTAAGGCCCTAGTCCTAAGGAAAAAAGAGTTGGAACTTGCAACTGACTTCCAATCGTCACTCCCATCATCTGCAGATATGTTTGTTGCTTTAAGGCCGCTTTGGCCACTGCCGGATCAATTCCAGGGATGATAATGGACTGACCAATGAGGAAAATCGTTAGAAGCGCGAGCGTCCACAAGACTCGGGTTAGTAAAAGATGTTTCCGTAAAAATTTCATTGCTAATTACCACTTTCTTGCGCTTATGGGAACTCGATGTCAACGGTTCCATCTGATTGCGGAATCACTTCTGAGTTGGTTAAGTTCTTCACCACTTGCAGTTTGATCTTTTCTCTCATTTTCTGGTAGGCCTTTTGGGCTTCTTTTTGGTATTCAAAAATTGGATTAACTTGGGCAATCGAACGGCTCTTTGTCACCCGCATCAAAATGTCCAGTTGATCCACTTGATCCACCCACGCTTGATCAATCGCTCGTAATAAGGACAGCCGTTCAAAGTACAACCATTGGTCTTGGTACGGCAACTTTTGGTGCATCCGTTTTAATCGGTTACTCATTACCTCAGACAGGAGTTCTAATTGGTCCGACTTTGGTTGCTCCTCAATGCTTCTTTTCGTTTGATAATCGGGATCAATGTTTTGGTAGATAAACTCAAGCAGGGTTTGCTTAGAATTAAGCCACTGTCCCTGTTTATTGACAAACTGCTTCGCCACGAATTCAAAACATGGTTTAACGACCTCATCCAGAGATGGTGCTTGCATGATCCAATTTCTAGTTTGATAGACGCTTTCTCGTTGAATCCGCGAAACTTCACCGTATTGTAACGTTTCAAACCGGGCATTCCGTTCTCGGTTCGTTAAAATCTTTTGCGACCGATCAATGGCATCGTGAAAGCGACCGTGTTTACTCAACGTTTGCTTTTCATCATGAGCGTGTTCATAGGTAAACTTTCGCACTGATTTTGGGGCATTTTCAATCACAACTTTATCTTCAAGTGAAACATAGAAGACACTAGCTCCGGGAGCCCCTTGTCGACCGGCCCGACCCCGAAGTTGATTATCGATTCGTTTGTTTTGCATCCGTTCGGTTCCAAGGACCAACAATCCTCCTAGTCTTTCGACTTCAGGAGTAATGTTGATATCCGTTCCACGACCGGCCATGGAAGTCGCCACCGTAATGGCCCCTACTTCTCCAGCGTGTTTAATAATCTCTGCTTCTTTCACTTCACTCCGAGCGTTTAACAAGCTGTGTGGGATTCGTTCCTTTAACAGCAAATTCGAGTAAAGGATAGATAACTCCAATGAACCAGTTTCCACTAATACTGGACGACCCTTAACGTGCGCTTCTTTAACCACGTCTAAAGTAGCCATCAACTTAGCTCGATTGCTAATGTACAGATGGTCTGGGTAATCTTTGCGAATATCGGGGCGGTTCGTTGGGACCTTAAACACCGACAGGTTGTAAACCTCTAGGAATTCCTTGCGATCTGTAGCCGCGGTCCCCGTCATCCCGGCCAGTTGGTTAAACATCCGGAACAATTCTTGGTAGGTAATTGTGGCCATCGTCCGTTGTTCAACAGAAATCTTCACGCCTTCCTTTGCTTCTAAGGCTTGGTGCATTCCAGCCTGCATCTTCATTCCGGGTAATTCCCGTCCGTTTTCGGCATCAATCAGCACCACTTCGTCATCTTTAACCACATAGTTCCGATTTCGTTTTTGAATGTAATTAGCCCGTAATGCTAACACTAGGTGCCGGTAAAGTTCGGTCCATGTTTCTGAAAGCAGGTTGTCAACGTCCAAATATTTTTCCATTTTGACAATTCCCTGCGGCGTGAACCACGCGTTTTTCAGGTCATCACTAATTTGGTAGTCTTCATCCTTAACCAATAACTTAGCAACCCGATCTGCACTTTGATAGTAGTTTGATTGAACTCGTGGCACCCCAGCAATCACCAGCGGTGTCTGTGCCGTATCCAGTAACACGGCATCTGCTTCGTCCAGCAGGGCAAAGTTCAAGACTCGTAGATGTTGATCCGTTATAGTTTTGGCTAAGTTATCGAATAAGTAATCAAACCCGAGCGTACTGTTAGTTGTGTATACAATGTTGGATCCATAAATTTCGTCTAAATCACGATCTTCTGGTTTCTGTCCTAATTCAGGAACTGCGCTAGCAACCGTCAATCCGAGCCACTGGTACAATTTCCCCATATCATGGGCATCCCGGGCGGCCAAATATTCATTGGCAGTAATCAGAAAGTTTCCAATCCCGGTTAAGCCATGGAGATACATTGGCATCGTTGCGGTCAGGGTTTTTCCTTCTCCTGTTTTCATTTCAGCAATGTTGCCATCTTCCATTGCGACCGCGCCAAGGATTTGCACTGGAAACGGACGCATACCTAAAACTCGTTCTGCTGCTTCACAAACCACGGCGTAAGCCTCTGGCAAAATGATTTTCAGACGCGAACGTTGTCCGTCAACTTGTTTTTTCAAAAGGGCCGTTTGGTATTGCAATTCCTTATCAGGCATGGCATGGTAGCGATTAGCCAAGTTTAAAATTAATTTTACCGTCTCTTGGTATCTTTTTTTTCGTAACAAAGCCATTCTCTATCTAAACCTCTCTCGCACAATTTGATACTTAACAGTAATTGCGTTCTCCTAAAAAAAATTATATAATTCACCCATTATGATAAAAAAAAATAAATCACTTAATCAAAACATCGAAAAAAGTTTTCAGCAACTAGAATCCAATCTCCCTGAACCAGAGAAAACTAATTTAAAAGTTGTTTATCTGAAAATCATTGTGGGTTTAGTTGGGTTAATGCTAGTCGCTCTAATCGTAAGCTCAACCATCGCCTTTTAGGTATTTAAAGATAAAATTAATGGTCTTTACTTCATTTGATAGCTTTAAAAATATAATAAAAGAGAATAAATTCAATTTATTGTATCATTTTTTTAAGCACCCGGCAATTTTATTAATAATAATTACATTTCTAAAGGGACAATTACAAATTTATTTCAAACGGTCTTTAAAAACCACAATGGCCGTATGGTAATCATGAATTTTTAACGGCTGATTATTAATTAACTCTAAGGCTTCAAAAAGTTCATCATCAGAAACTTTTTCAAAGTTAGTTTTCTTCGGGAAGAACCAGCTTAATCTCCGGTTGAAATATTCATTACTACCTCTTTTTCAAAGCGAATAAGCGTGACCAAAGTCACTGCGATCATAAGATGTTAAAATGGAATATCTCAAAGTAATATCTTCTTACTGGTTTGTTTGGTAACTACCATTGTAAGTTATTACTTTGGGGTTTTTTTATTTTATTTAGCGTTCGAAAAAATTATAGAATTTGCAGAAATTTTAGTCATAAAAATACCCCCTAAGTTAAAATTTTAACTTAGGGGGTATAGCTCAAAGCTAGCTCTTTTAATTATCTTAGCTAGAGTTTTATTTATTTTTCTTTGGCTGCTTGAGCTTGAGCTGCTTGAGCCAAGATGTTCAAGTAGTTAAATGGCCGGTCAAATTGTGGTTGGAACAACATATCAACCATCGCTAAATCATCAATTGTATTGTGGTTTTGAATGGCCACAGATAACACGTTGGCTGATTGAGAAACGTCATACATACTGGTTAATGAACCACCCAAGATCTGCCGTGAATTAGGATCATAAACTAACGACATCAAAACTGGTTCCGTCGTTAACATGAACTCTGGGCGGTAGTTATCTTCCACCACTACCTGACGAGCGTTAATTCCTTGATCCTTGGCAGCTGCCATCGTTAATCCGGTCGAAACGTACGTCCGATCATACAATTTTAATCCAGAAGAAGACTGCGTTCCCATGTACTTAACCTTATCTTCAGTTAAGTTTTCACCCACTAAGATTCCCTGCCGTACGGCATTCGTAGCTAATGGGATGTAAGCATTTTGACCAGTTGGGTTGTAGTACACAGCAGCACTGTCTCCAGCAGCAAAAATATCGGGATTAGATGAATGCATGTATTCATCGGTAATGATGGCTCCGTTTGGCATCATGTCAACCTTGCCCTTCAATAAGCCGGTATTCGGCCGGAACCCAATGCAGAGGATGGCAATATCAGAGTGAATTTCGTCACCGTTTCCAGTTAAAACAGAAATCCCACCGTCTTTTTCTTCAAAGCCAGTTACCTTTGAGCCCAATTCAAGGTTTACGCCGTTTTTCTCGTAGTCAGCGGCTAAAATATCCGTGAATTTCTTATCAAAGTATTTGTAAAGAACCCGGGTTGAACCATCAATCAAGTTAACTTTGTAACCCTGTTTGGAGTAAGCTTCCGCTAACTCAGCACCAATGTAACCAGAGCCAATGATGGTAATCGATTTTACCTTTGGAGCTTCGTCGAAAAGTTTCTTAGCATCATGCCAGTTCTTGCAGAGGTAAACCTTGTCACTTTGGATCCCGTCAATCGGAGGAACCACTGGTAAGGAGCCAGTCGTCATGATCAACTTGTCGTATCGAGTTTCGGTTACGTCTCCTGACTTTAGATCCTTAACCTTTACAATCTTTTGGTCGGGATCAATTTCTGTCACTTCATGTTCCATTTGGACATCGGCACCGAGGCTCTTTAATTCTTCAGGACTGGAGTAGAACAATCCTTGGGGGTCATTATTCTTGATCTCTTTACCAAGATACAAGGCAATCCCACAGGATAAGAACGAAATGTTATCGTTCTTTTCATAAACCGTTACTTCAGCTTCTGGATGAGAGGCTAAGGTTTGCTTAATGGCAAAGGTTCCTGCGTGAGTACAACCAACTACAACAACTTTCATGGTTAATCCCTCTTTCAAATTATTACTTATCATTTACTGCTTCTTAATATACCATGTTGTGAAAAAAGGTACAATGCAAACGCTTTATTTTTGTAAAAATTAATTTTAATCAATTGAATTTAGAGAATACTTCAAATAAATCAAGGTTTTTGCTTATTTTAAAATATTTTGCAAAGTTTTTGCGGTATGTGTAAATGGTTCACAACCATCGTCCGTCACCCGGACACAGTCCTCGATTCGAACTCCGGCTACCCCGGGAATGTAAATTCCCGGTTCAATCGAAAAGCACATGTTTTCAGCAAGTTTTAAATCATTACCTTCCATGATGGACGGAAATTCGTGTTCACTCATTCCCATTCCGTGACCTAACCGATGAATGAAGTATTGCCCGTAACCGGCCTCGTCAATAATGTCTCTGGCAATCCGATCTAACTCTGCAGCTGTAATCCCAGGCCGTACGGCAGCTTGAGCAGCCAGTTGGGCCTGCAGACAAACGGAGTAAATTTCTTGTAATTGATCACTAATGGTGCCAACGGCTACCGTCCGACTAGCGTCACTGATGTAACCTTCGTGAACCGTTCCGAGGTCTAGCAACACCAACTCATGTTCCTGAATCTTATTCATCGCGGTATCCCCATGGGGTTGAGAAGCATGCTTTCCTGCTTGAACCAGCGTGGCAAAGCTCATTTCCATGACTCCCCGTTTTTTTAATTGATACTCAATTTCAGCGGCCACGTCTGCTTCCGTTTTTCCCGGTGCAATCGTGTCAAAGGCCACCTGAAAGGCAAAGTCTGCTTCTTTGCCCGCCACACGTAATTTCTCGATTTCATCCGGGGTCTTAATTAACCGCATCCGTTCAATCACCGGCGTTAAATCAGTTGTAAACTGGGCCGTAGGAAACTCTGATTGTAAGGCTTGCAGTCGCGCAACCGTTAGCTGATTCTTTTGAATCCCCCACTTTACGGGGTGATCCACTCGTTCTTTAACGTGGGCTGCAATCATGGCAAACGGCTGCTCGTGATCAAGGTAGCCATACACTGGGTGAGTCCATCCGGTATTTTGAATGTCTTCGACTTCAAGGGCTGGAGCAAAGAGGAACGGCTCTTGGTCAGGAAACACCACCAGAGCTAAAACCCGTTCAATCGGATCACTACCAAATCCCGTTAGGTATTGAATTGCTTCTGGATCACTAATGTAGGCAACGTCTAATTGTTGTTT
This sequence comes from Fructilactobacillus hinvesii, assembly GCF_024029435.1. Lineage (NCBI taxonomy): Bacteria > Bacillati > Bacillota > Bacilli > Lactobacillales > Lactobacillaceae > Fructilactobacillus > Fructilactobacillus hinvesii. Next base: position 1,299,238 of record NZ_CP097118.1, read on the forward strand.
TTGCACTTCTGTTTGTAGTTTTGCTAATTTATCCATGCGACAACCTCCTTCTGTTTGCCCGTATCTTACCACAATCAAACAAAAAAGCCATCTAAATTAATAGATGACTTACTGGTTATTTCATTAATTCACCGGTCACAATCAAGCGCCGGGTTTCTCCGGGATTTCCACTGGCACAAGTCACCAGCGTCAGTAATTTTTTCCCAGGAACGTCGTTTAGAACTGAGACATCCGTTTCTGGAACCACCTTAATCTTTGTAATTCGATATCGACAGGTTTGCTTGCCCGCCTTCACCGTTACAACTTGGTCTTTTTGGGCCTTGGCTAACGGAGAAAAAAGAACGTCGGGATTCTGCATGTGGTGCCCAGCAAGAGTGTAGTTTCCTTCCCCTAACTTCTGTTCCGGTTTCATGGTTCCCGCCCCAATCGTCAGGTTTTCGGAGTTTAAGCCCTTAAAAATCGGCAGGTTGATTTTTAAAGCAGGAATCTCAATTGAACCAATTGCATCCGTCTTGCGCGCCTTTTCACTCTGAACGATGGCATTTTCAGAAACGGCCTGCACGTTTTTATAGTTATAGGTTCCGGTTTGCTGTTCGCCCCGCTTCACTTCTTGTTGGGAAATGTTAGTAACCTTTTGGTGACTCTGCCACTGAATCCAGTAGCTTTCTATTTGAGAACTAAACACCAGAGTTAGCCCGACTAACAGGAGTAACACCAGTAACACCCGTTCCGCCCACTTTAACCAGGGACGCTGTGGTTTCGATTGTGCCATTGTTAAAATCCTTTCATGAAAAAGACAGCCATTGCCACCAATGACTGTCTGTCGTTTACGTTAATTTTAGCACATTCTGCTCGTTATTTTTCATCTTTTGACCCGGTAGACCGAATCAGCAAAGCAATGATAAAGCCAAGCACAGCTACTCCAAAGAAGGTCCAGTAAACCGCGTGGAATCCGGTTTGATTGGCCATCAGGTACGAAGAACCCCCGTGCATTGCTTTGGAAGTAACGTTCACCAAAATCAAAGTGGCTACGGCCACTCCGGTCGAACCCAGGACCTGCCGAACCGTGGTAATCACGGCCGTCCCATGGGAAACCAAGTCGTTTGGTAACGAATTGGCTCCTAAAGTCACAGCGGGCATCATCACGAAGGCGTTTCCCCCTTCGATTAACATGGCAAGCACAATCATGCCCCAAATGTTCGTGATGTGAATTAGGGATAAAATCCCCCATCCGACCACAATCATGCCCATTCCAACTAGCATGGTCGGTTTAAAACCAATCTTATCGGCCAGCGTTCCCGTTACGGGGTTCAAAAGACTTAAAAGTGCTGCACCGGGCACTAGCGCCATTCCAGAAACAAAGGGTGAAGCGCCTAGCACTTGTTGGTAATACAGTGGAAAAATAATCGTCACTACAATTAAGGAAATGTATGAAAAGCCAGTTAACAATACCGCCAGGTCATAGTTAAAGGTTTTCATGACCCAGAGATCCAGCATTGGTTCTGGCATCGTCAACTGCCGGTGCACGAAAAAGCCCAATAGAATCAGGGAAACTGCCAAGATCACCAGCAGCGTTAACCAGTTAGCACCTGGTTGACCGGCCTTTGTAATCACATATAACAAACCAATCAAACCAAGGGAGTAAAAGACCGAGAGCCAATCCAACTTCGAAGGGATTCTGGGCATGACGTCCCGCATTACAAAGAATGATAACAACAAGACCAGAGTAATCACTACCATAAAGAAGATGAAGAGTCCCCGCCAACTAGTAAAGCGCAACACGATTCCCGAAATAATCGGACCACAGGCGAGCGCCGAACCCATAACCAAGCCGGCAATTCCCATGATGGTTCCCCGTTTTTGTTCGGGAGTGATCTCTAGCAATACCGTTTGATAAGAAGGAAACAGCACGCCGACGGCAGCAGCTTCCATGATTCGACCGAGCATTACTAGGTAAAAATTAGGCCCCCAAAAAATAATCAGGGTTCCTACGTCAAAGAGCAATAAGGCGCCCATAAAGAGGGTCTTAAAGCTGACGTTATTTAACAGCCACGGACTAATCGGCATCGTAATACACATCACTATCATAAAGCCAGTGGTAAGCCATTGAACCGTGTCGGCTGAAATCATAAAGTACTTCATGAGGGTTGGGTACGCCGTCGAAAGCGACGATTGACTGATAGACATCGTAAAGGTTCCAACCAACATGGTTGCAATGAATAACCACCGGGTCAACGGCTTCATTGGGGTTTCCGTTTTCATATAAACCATCCTTTCAAAAGCAATCATTTGCCGATAATCATTATAAACCAGTTAAATTGCAAAAGAAATAGGGAACGTTCTTCACGTTCCCCATTCTTTTTTAGAAATTGATACTGCCTTGAACCCGTGGATATGGAATCACGTCACGAATGTTATCCATTCCAGTTACATACATTAGTAAACGTTCAAACCCAATTCCAAAGCCGGAGTGCTTCGTGCCTCCGTACTTTCTGAGTTCTAAGTACCAGTCATATTCTGATTCTGGTAAGTTGAATTCGTGTAGTTTGGCTAGCAAAACGTCTTCACGTTCTTCCCGTTGACTTCCACCGACCAGTTCTCCAATCCGCGGAACCAAGAGGTCTACAGCGGCAACCGTCTTTTGATCCTCATTGTCCCGCATGTAAAAGGCCTTGATTTCTCGAGGATAGTCGGTTACAAAGACGGGCTTATGAAAGACCTGTTCGGCGAGATACTGTTCGTGTTCAGCCTTTAAGTCAATCCCCCACTTCACTGGGAACTTGAAGTTAACATCGGCATGTTCCAAGCGGTCAATAGCTTCGGTGTAAGTAATCCGGGCGAAGGGCTCAGCGACCGTTTGGTGCAGACGCTCTAACAGATTTTCATCGACGTGGTCGTTTAGAAATTGCAAATCTGCTTGCGCGTGGTCTAACAAGTATTGAACCACGTACTGCAACAGACCTTCAATTTCGTCAATGGTTTCTGGAAGTCCTGCAAAGGCCATTTCCGGTTCAATCATCCAAAATTCAGCGGCATGGCGCTTGGTGTGGGAATCTTCGGCCCGAAAAGTGGGGCCAAAGGTATAGACGTTGCGAAAGGCCAGCGCAAATGGTTCCACTTGCAGTTGCCCACTCACGGTCAGGTTGGTTTCCTGACCAAAGAAGTCCTGCGAGAAATCCGTCTTGCCGTTAGCATCTTGCTCCGGATGATCAGGATCTAACGTGGTAACCCGGAACATTTCTCCCGCCCCTTCGGCATCACTACTAGTGATGATCGGGGTGTTCACGTACACGAAGTCATGGTGTTGCAGGTATTCGTGAATCGCAAAGGCCGCCATGGAACGAATCTTAAAGACCGCGTAGAAAGTATTAGTTCGAGGCCGAAGGTGGGCAATCGTCCGCAGGTATTCGAGCGAATGGGCCTTCTTTTGCAGGGGGTAATCTGGATCAGAAATCCCTTCAATCACAACCTCATCCGCGTGTAATTCAAACGGCTGGGGTGCGTCTGGTGTTTCTACTAGTTTCCCCGTAATTTTAACCGTGGAACTAATTGGTAACTTGATTACATCCTCAAAATTTTCCAGCTGATCCCGCTTAGCAATCACCTGTACGTTTTTGATGTAGGAACCATCGTTTACCTCAATAAAGGCAATCTTTTTTGAATTTCGAATCGTCCGCACCCAACCAGAAACCGTAATTGGTGCACTGGTAAAATCACGCTGTTCTGTATATAAATCTTTTACTAAAACATCCATCGTCTTACGCTCCTCCTTTAAACTAACCGGTTCAAGCCAAAAGAAAAAGACCTCGTCACAAGGGACGAGATCTTCGCGGTACCACCCAAATTGTTTTTCTCAGAAAAACCAACTCTAGTTCGTAATAACGGTCGAACTACCGGTTCCGCGGTGTCTGCATGACACTTTCCAGGTGTTAATTGTAAGTGCTGTCTACTGGGCTTCCACCATTTCCCAGCTCGCTGAACACAGTCCTACTTACGCTCGTCCTGACACGGTCTTAATTTAATTTCAATATACAATATTACCCGTCAAAACGCAATCATTTTCAAAGGAAGCTAGTCTTTTCGTTGCGCCACGCAGGTTCCCTCTGGAACCACGAAGTCCTTTTGGATCAGCGTTAACTTACCAGACGTTGCATCTCGTTGAAAAAGAGTGGCATTGTCGGTGTTTTGGTTGGCTACAATCAGAAATTCTTCCGTCCGGTTAAAGTTAAAGTCCCGAGGAAATTCGCCTTCCGTTGAAACCCGTTGAATTTGTTCGAGGTGTCCGTTGGGTTGAACCGCAAACACAACGATGCTGTCATTCCCCCGGTTGGAAACGTAAACAAAGCGGTGATCGCTAGAAAGGTGAATGGCGGCTGCACCGTTGTGTTCCGTCCAATCAGCTGGAATCGTAGAAACAACCTGTTCAATTTCAAACTGTGCCGTTTCTTCGTTGTAGTTTAAAACCGCTACTTTACTGCTCAGTTCACCGACCAGGTAAGCCTTTCCGAGTTCTTCAATGTAAGTAATGTGCCGGGGGCCAAAGCCTGGTTCAAGCGTTAATTCGCTGACCAGCTTCATCTTCCCTTCGGGGGTAAGATCGTACAGAAAAATCTGGTCTAACCCCAGGTCACAAACCACTAACCGACCATCAAACGAGATGTCAACATAGTGGGGGTGCGGTCCATCAGCTTGTTCCGGCTTCGGACCAACCTTTCCCTCATCGTGAACTCGATCCGTAGCCGCAAGTAAACCGTTCGGTCCAATCTTAAAGATGGTTACGTCTCCAGTATGGTAGTTCGCAGTGTAAACATTTTGCCGTTTTTCATCCACCGTAATGTAAGCGGGACTACTACCAACTTCCACAATTTTTTGCATTTCTTTTGCTGGCATGGTCGTTCCATCTAAATCAACCACCCCACCGTGTAATTCATCATCTTCCATGACCCGTTCCACGGCGTAAATCCGGCGGGCCTTTGATTCAGCCACGTAGGTCGGAGAACCGGCTTTCGCAACTAACTGTAAGTTTTGCAAAGCCGGCTTGTCCGTATCCAATTCAATTTGATAAATTCCCTTACTTTGATTCTTGGTATACGTTCCAATCAGAAATTTTTCAATCATATTTTCTGCCTCCAACTCATTTTTGTTCATTGTATCACAATACTTAAACCCCGGCAAAGTGCTTATCCGATGTGATTTTCCTTTAAAATCATCGCCACTTCATGCTCCATCTCAGGCGTCCGTTGCCATTCTTGAAACTCCTGAAAGTCCTCATCAGGCATCGTAAAGTGTTGGTTAATGTAATTTTCATAGTTTTCGACGTGCACTGAATGGGGAATATTCAGCTGTAAGATGCGCACCTCGCGTAAAAGCTTTCGTTCTACCGCTAGTTCAGCCCGCCCGTTTTGTACCATGTTGCTAATTTCGACGTACTTGCTGCCATCCAACCGGGTGATTTCTTCAATCAAAGTTAAGGTTTCGTGACTTTTTTGTGTCATCGTCTGCTCCTACTTTACCAGTGCCGTTTGTGAACCGTGCGTAATCCGCGTCGGTCTGCGCTCAGTTTGTTTTGTTGTTGCTTGAATTTTTGCCAGGTCGTTTCCTTGCGATCATGTTTATTTTGTTTGGTCCGTTTTGTGTATTTCATCTCTGTCACCTTCTTTTATTCGTAAAAAAGAAAAGAATTGCAACCACAATTCTTTTCCCACTAATTTAATTATACAATTTTTTATTCAACCGTAACACTCTTAGCTAAGTTCCGTGGTAGGTCAACGTTTAAGCCCTTGTTCAAACTAGTGTAGTAAGCCAACAGTTGGGCGGGAATTACACTTAAGAGCGGTGTAAGTAGTTCGTCAACGTCCGGAATAATGAAGGTATCATCAGGACGAGCTAGACTCTTTTTCACGATGGATAAGGTCTTGGCTCCCCGAGCCGCCGTTTCCTCCAAGTTACTCCGAGTTAAACCGGCCGTTTTGGCTTGAGTAATAATTCCAATGACCGGAGTCCCTTGTTCAATCAAAGCAATCGTGCCGTGCTTTAATTCTCCAGAGGCAAATCCTTCTGCGTGCACGTAGGAAATTTCCTTTAATTTCAAAGCGGCTTCGATGGAAACGGTGTAATCAATCCCCCGCCCAATGTAAAAAGCTTGGTTGGCTTTTACAAAGTATTCCTGAGCAATTTGATTAATTTCGTTCTTTTCGTCTACGATACTTTGCATTCCTTGAGCGACAAGTGCTAACTGGTTCTTCAAATCAAAATCTAAGGCAGCTTGTTTCCCCTTTGCTTCCCCAACGGCCTTGGCCAGGATGGCTTCTAGCGCAATTTGAGCGGTGTAAGCCTTCGTAGAGGCAACCGAAATTTCTGGACCTGCTTGTAATAACAACGTAAAGGTTGATTCCCGTGACAACGTTGAGTTAGCCACGTTCGTAATCGTGAGGCTCGGTAATTTTTGCTTGTTAACGTTTACTAATACCTGCCGGCTGTCAGCCGTTTCTCCACTTTGGGAAAGGAAAATGAAGAATGGTTTTTCAGAAAGTAACGGCTCTTCGTAGGCAAATTCGGAAGCCACGTGCACTTCGGCTGGAATCCCGGTTAGTTTTTCTAGTTGCATTTTCCCAACTAACCCTGCGTGATAACTAGTTCCAGCTCCCACAATGTAAATCCGATCCGACCCTTTAATACTATCAATTAGGTCTTGATCAAGGGTTGGGTGTCCTGCTTGATCCAAGTATTCAGCAGAGAGTTTCCGCATTACGTTTGGTTGTTCGTCGATTTCCTTAAGCATGTAGTACGGGTAGGTTCCCTTGTCAGAAGCACTTGGGTCTACGCTTACCTCGAAGGTTTCACGTTCTACAACGTTTCCGTTAGCGTCGTTCACAATGACTTCATCGGGCTTCACGATGCACATGTCCCCGTCTTGGATTTCTAAGAAGGTGTGCGTTACGTTCAACATGGCAATTGAGTCCGAGCAAACCACGTTGCATCCATCCCCCAGTCCAATTAACATAGGACTCTTGTTTTTAGCGACGTAAATCGTTTCTGGTTCTTCTTTATCCATCAACATAAAGGCGTAAGAAGAGTTTTCCAAGAGCGACAGGGTCTTAGTGAAGGCATCCTTGGTGCTCATGCCGTCTTTCACAAATTTATCGATTAATTGAACGACCACTTCTGTATCAGTTTGGCTGTGGAAATGAACGTCTTGTAAATATTGATCCTTTAGTTCTTGGAAGTTTTCAATCACACCGTTGTGAACCAGGTAGAAACGTTCATCGCTAGAAAATTGGGGGTGGGCATTTTCAATCGTTACCCCACCGTGGGTAGCCCAGCGCGTATGACCAATTCCGGCAGTTCCCTGCACTTCTGGTCCAATCTTTTTCCGTAAATCAGCGATGCTCCCAGTGGTTTTTACTAGGTAGTTCGTTCCATCCGGTTGATCAACAAAGATTCCAGCTGAATCATAGCCCCGGTACTGTAGCTTTTCTAATCCGCTGACTAAAATTTCAGTAGCATCTTTATTTCCGGTTACTCCAACTACTCCACACATAATTAACGTCCTCGTTTCTAAATTGGTATAGATGTTTTAAAATGCTTTTGTTTGTCAACACAATTTATATATTAGTGTTTTCATTGGTCCTTGTCAAACTATAACTTGAAATTGGTCTATGCCTAGTAGAAAAAAGAACGATTCATAACGAACCGTTCTTTAGACCCTATTGATTAGCTTTTTTAACGACGTCAGCAATTTGGTTGGCGTATTTTTGACTGTCTTCTTGGGTCGCAGCTTCGACCATCACCCGGAGTAATGGTTCCGTTCCGCTCGGCCGAACTAAAATCCGCCCGTTCCCGTTCATTTCAGCTTCGACCCGTTCCATTTCGGCTTGCACAGCAGGGGCATCCATGGCGTGCTTCTTATCAACCACCCGCACGTTCACCAAACTTTGGGGATACTTGTGCACCTCAACGGCTAGTTCTGAGAGTGGCTTTCCGGTTGCCTGCATGATTGCCATCAATTGCAGACTAGTCAGCATCCCATCTCCGGTCGTGTTAAAGTCCAAAAAGACGATGTGGCCGGATTGTTCTCCACCAAGGTTGTAGCCACTCCGGTTCATTTCTTCCACTACGTACCGGTCGCCGACCTTCGTCTTCACACTCTTTAAGCCGTGCGCTTCCATGGCCTTGTACATTCCGAGGTTACTCATGACGGTCGTAACAATTGTATCTTGTTTCAACCGGCCGTGTTCATCCATGTATTTACCACAGATGTACATGATTTTATCCCCATCAACGATGTTGCCAAGTTCATCGACCGCAATGCAGCGATCACCGTCTCCATCAAAGGCAATTCCCAGCTGGGCTCCTTCGGCAACGACCAATTTTTGGAGTTGCTCTGGATGAGTAGAACCAACTTGGTCGTTAATGTTAATCCCGTTGGGGGTAGTTGCCATCGTCGTAAAGTCCAGGCCTAAATCAGCGTACAAACGAGGGACCAAGGAACTCGTGGCTCCGTTCGCCGCATCCACAACCACCTTCATGCCGTCTAGGTTGTCGTTGATCGTTTGGGCCAAGAAATGGAGGTATTTTTGCCCTGCTTCTGTATAGTTATCGGCCGTCCCTAGCCCAGCTGCTGCCGGGCGTGGCAGTTCATCAACCGGATTTTCCAGCATGGTTTCAATATCAGCTTCAATGTCATCGGAAAGCTTGTAGCCATCTCCACCAAAAAACTTAATCCCATTATATTCGGCTGGATTATGGGAAGCAGTGATCATCACGCCAGCATCAGCATCTTGATCCCGCACGAGGTAAGCGACTCCCGGGGTAGTCACAATTCCTAACCGTAAAACTTCAATTCCAACGGACAAAAGGCCCGCTACCAAGGCATCCTCTAGCATTTGTCCAGAAATCCGCGTGTCGCGTGATACCAGCACTCGCGGTTGGTGGCTTTCTGCGCTCCGCTTCGTCAAAGCATAGCCACCGGCTCGACCGGCCCGAAAGGCCAGCTCTGGGGTTAATTCTTGATTTGCGACTCCACGAATTCCATCAGTTCCAAAATATTTCATTTTTACTCCTTTATACGCTTCAAATTATTTTTCCTCATCATTTTTGGGGGTTTCTTTTTGTACGGTAAATTTAACGTTCGTCGTTGATGGGGAAATCACCACGTTAACGGTTTTACCGTGATCATCAACGGCATCAATAATGGCCGTCTTGGTCGTTGATTTTCGGACATCATCCGGTAGGTTAACCTTGGCAACCACCTTGGCAATCCGTTCCATCTCATTTTCTGGTCCCGTCACGTTAACCTGTTTTAGGTCTTGTTCCACTTTGACAACTTTGTACCCTTCCATGATTTGGTTTTTATCGTACTCCACGTTTACCGGATAGGTCTTCGTTTTACGTGGTTGAATGTTCACCGTGATGGTGGCCGGTTTAATCGTAGCTTGTAGCTCTGAGTTTAATCCGGTTTGTTGCAGGCGAACCGTGTGCTTTCCAGGGCCTAAGTCGTTTAAATCTGCAATTACCTTAAAGTTCCGGGTGTTGGCCGTTGTAGTTACGAGCGCTGCGGGCCCTTTCAGTTGGACTTGGACTTGTTCTGGATACCCAATCACAAAATATTTCTCTGAATTTACGTTTAACTGTAACGGAACCGAGATTTGTTTTTTGGTATCGGAGGTCAGCTGCTGGTTGGCTTGCGTGCTCCGTGAGTTGGGATTGCCCAGTTTCGCCTGATTCACAATCAAAAAGAGGCCGACAGCAATCACAAACGACAATAACAACGCAAAGGCCTTACTGTTAAAGAAGCGGTGCATTACTTTCCACCTCCCATGAGCTTGGCAAAGATGTCATGCAGTTCACTGCGCCAGGTCTTTTTCTGGTTCGGACGCAACAGGTGACTCCGGAGGTACTTTAAGTAATCTTCCTGACTCATCCCACGTAATAACTCGTTGTTTTGGGTAAACGAAACTTCGCCCGTTTCTTCTGAAACCACAATCGTAATGGCGTCCGTAACTTCTGACAACCCAACGGCAGCCCGGTGGCGGGTTCCCAGTTCTCGAGGAATCAAATTGCTATCTGATGGCGGTAAATAGGCATTGGCAGCTGCAATCCGATTATCTTTGATGATTACCGCCCCGTCGTGCAAGGGAGTATTGGGGATAAAAATGTTGATCAAAAGTTCACTTGAAACATCCGCGTCCAACGCAATTCCCTTTTCAATCCACTCTTCCAATCCAGTTTTCATCTGAATCGCGATCAAAGCCCCAATCCGCCGTTTCGAAAGGTATTGAATCGCTCCATCAAGTGCCTTAATCAACTTCTCAGTCCGTTCGTTAGCCTGCTGTGACTGTTTGAACATAGACTGTTGGCCCAGTTTCTCCAGACCGCGCCGAATTTCTGGTTGAAAGATCACGATACAGCCGATCACTCCCCAATTGATAACTTGGTCTAAAATCCAAGACGTCATCGTCAACCCAAGGTACCAACTCAAAACTTTGGCAATTACCAAGACCACAATTCCGCGCAAGAGCTGGATGGAACGGGTACCCTTCAACAGCATGATTAACTCATAAATTAAAATCCACACCACCAAAATATCCAAGACGTTGCTTAAATTGTGCAGTGTGAGAATGTTACTCCAATTGATTCCCATTCGTTCGTGTTCCTTCCTAGCTAGGCGATTTCAAGAATAATTATAGCACTCCCCTAGGCGTCTTTAATAGGGAAGAAAGTGGGTTTTAAGAAACATTTTAATAGTTTTTTTTTGCCATTTGCGGTTTAATGGAAGCAGACTATTTTGAGGTGATTGCAATATGACCAGCAGAAAAAAATGGCAAGTCCGCTTATTCTTCATCGTGTGGCTTGTCTTCATCAAACTCTTTATTAAGGACTCGCTCTTTGGATTCCTCCTATTAAACACCTTTTTAGGCTATCTTCCAATTGAACTGAGCTTTCACATCGGCAAGCCCAAACAAAACGTGCTGATTTTTTGGTTCCTCACCCTCGTTTGGATCCTCTTTTATCCAAACGCTCCGTATATCTTAACTGATCTCTTACACCTCTCGTGGCTCCATCCGAACGATATTAACGGCATGTTAAAGTTGGATGGCCACATTTGGTTTTTATATACCTGCCTGCTCATCAGCGCGCTAACCTGTGCCTTTTTAGGTTTTTGGAGTCTGATTCACGTGGCCAAGGCGATTACCGCCAAGCTTCACGTTGCAACCAGTTTCACTACAATGTTAGTTACCTGTGGCTTAATCTTTTTGAGTTCAATCGGGCTCTACATCGGTCGGTTTCTCCGGGTGCATACCGTTTATCTCATTGCTAACCCGAAATTTTACATGCACATGTTCGCAAACATGTGGAATCGAGAAATGTTAATTTTCGTCATTTTAATGACCATCATTCAACTCGTCATTTACTGGATCTACACCATCATGCAGGATCGCGACTAAATGTGAAAAGCCTCCCTCGAGTTACACAATTAACTCAAGGGGGGCTTTTTAATTTGATTCACCGATAATGCGAACTTCCGTTTCTAAGTGAATTCCCGTTTGGCGAAAAACCGTTGCTTGCACATGTTGAATCACGTGCAGGTAGTCAGTTGCCGTGGCGTGATCCACGTTAACAATAAAACCCGCGTGCTTCTTTGAAACTTCAGCACCACCAGCTCGATATCCCTGCAATCCTGCTTCGTGAATTAATTTTCCTGCGAAGTGACCCTTTGGTCGTTTAAAGACACTCCCACAGGACGGGTATTCAAGTGGCTGCTTGGACTTACGTAAGTAGTTTAAATGATTCATCTCGTGTTGAATCAAGCACTTGTTTCCGGGCCGCAATTTAAAGGTCGCAGCGAGGACAATTGCGTCCCGATCTTGAATCGAACTATGCCGATAGCCAAATTCTAGCTGATCATGCGACCAGACCTCAACCGTGTGCTCCTGCGTTAAAACGGTCGCAGATTCTAGCACGTACTCGGTTTCACCTCCATAGGCACCCGCGTTCATAAAAACTCCGCCCCCAATGCTGCCCGGAATTCCCGCCGCAAACTCTAACCCGGTTAACCCGGCTTGTTGTGCCACCTTCGTGGTTTCAATGTAAGCAGCTCCGGCTTCAGCAAGAACCCGGTCTCCATCAACGTGAATAGCATGCATTGCCGTTAAAATAATGGTGAGCCCCCGAATTCCTCCATCCCGGACAATCAGGTTACTAGCGTTCCCCAACACGGTTACGGGCATGTGGAGCTGGTCGGCGTACTGCACCAATTCTTCCACCTGTTGATCAGTTTCTGGAAAGGCCAAAAAGTCAGCTGGTCCACCAGTCTTAGTCCAGGAATAGTGGGCTAATGGTTCGTGCTTTAAAATTTTAAAATCGGTAAATTTAGTGGTTAAATCAACTGTCATCGTCCTGTTTTCCTTTCAGTCATCTTTCTCCATTCTAACACGCTGGTCAGGTGAAAACTACGCAAAAATGGTATACTAAAATCATTGAAACAGCGAGATAACAAGCATAAGGAGAGGTTGCATGAACTTTATTGCCATTGATTTTGAAACCGCGGCGAGTCAACGCGCGAGCGCTTGTTCCGTAGCCCTCACCGTTGTTAGAGACAATCAGGTCGTGGACGAATTTTATTCCTTAATTAATCCTGAGACGTCCTTTAACTGGCGTAACGTCCAGGTTCATGGAATTCACCAGCGCGACGTTCAACAGGCCCCAACGTTTCCCGCCATCTGGGAAATTATCAAACCCTTCTTCAAGCCCCATCGATTGGTAATTGCCCATAACAACCGGTTTGACAATAGCGTTTTAAAAAAGAGTATCGAACGGTATGGGCTTTTAGTGCCCCATTATCAAACCTTGGATACCGTTAAGACTGCCAAACAATTCTATCCAGAATTTCCTAACCATAAGCTAAACACCGTCAGTGAGCGGCTGGGCATTACCCTCAATCACCACCATAATGCCCTTGACGACAGCCGCGCCTGTGCCCAAATTTTACTAACCGAACGGAAACAATTTGGAAGTGCCGCGCTACAACCATTCATAACCAACGTTTAACCAACGACAAACTAAAAACGATCATCCGCCATTCCCCTAATCAGAGTAATTACGAATGATCGTTTTTGCTTATTTCCTCCGGTGCATGGTGATTAGCGTCTCTGTAGTAGCAGTCGTTTGAAATCCTGCCTGGTGGTAAAGGTGTTGCGCCCGGGTATTACTAGGTTTAACCGTTAAGACTAACTCGGATAACTGACTCTGAGTTTCAAACCAGTCCAAGGCCATCTCTAAAAGTGCACTACCTAAGCCCAAGCCCTGGTAGGCATTCAAAACAGCAATCCCGAGCTCCCCAGTGATTGAACTAGTTTGGGTAATCGTGACTAGTCCGATCAACTCGGCTCCAAGCGCTGCCACGACCACCAAGTTCGTGCCAGAGGCGTTTAATCGTTCTAAAGCAGCCGCTTCCGCTGCCGGGGTCTGGTGGTCTAGATTATCATCAACCGTGATTAACTTAGTTTCATGTCGAAGCTGGGCAACCAAGGTTAATAACGCAGTCGCATCAGTAGCGCGAGCAGCCCGTAATTGTACTTCATCACTCATGAGGCAGCTCCAGCTTTGTGAGTAACGTTACAAAGCGGTCGCCATGCGCCCGTAACGTTACATGCCGATAATCAGGAGCAATATCATCCTGCCGATCAATTTGAATTCGTAGGTAATCCGTCGGCAGCTCCTGGGCTGCAAATTGCGACCACTCCACAACACTAACTCCGTCGCTATCAAAGTATTCGTCCAGGCCTAAATCGGCGGCCCCACCGGTCTCAAGCCGGTAAACATCCATGTGGTAGAGGGGCAATCGCCCTGATTGATATTCGCGAATGATGGGGAAACTCGGACTTTTCACCGTTTGCTTAATTCCGAGTCCCCGAGCAATTCCCTTGGTCAGCGTTGTTTTACCGGCTCCGAGGTCTCCATCCAGCAGGATCACGTCCCCTGCTTGCAACTGCTCAGCTAGTTTCCGACCCAATGCCTCCGTTGCTGCCGGCGTGGTGAGCGTTCCTTCCTTTTTCATGGGCAATCTTATAAGGCTTGAGTAGCCGTGATAATGGCTACCTTGTAAACATCAACGGCATTGCAACCGCGAGAAAGGTCAGAAACCGGTTTGTTAAGCCCCTGTAAAATTGGTCCAATGGCTTCAAATTCCCCCAGTCGTTGGGCAATCTTGTAACCAATGTTACCGGATTGGAGATCGGGGAACACAAAGACGGTGGCACCTCCAGCAACAGCTGAATCAGGCGCTTTGGCTTTTGCAACGGCTGGAACAAGGGCAGCATCAAACTGCAATTCTCCGTCTAACGGCAGATCTGGATTTTGTTGCTGTGCAATTTCGGTAGCTTTTTGCACCTTTTCTACTTCGGCTCCCTTGGCTGAACCTTTCGTTGAAAAGCTAAGCATTGCTACTTTAGGATCAACGTCAAACAACTGAGCCGTCTTGGCACTTTCCAGGGCAATTTCAGCTAGCTGATCTTCGTTGGGGTTAATGTTAATCGCACAGTCTGCGAAAATAAAGCGGGCATCCGCTTTTTGCATAATGAATGCGCTACTAATCAAGTTTACATCCGGTTTAGTTTTGATAATTTGGAGGGCTGGTCTAATTGTGTCTCCAGTAGGATGAATGGCCCCAGAGACCATTCCGTCTGCTTGTCCCATGTAGACCATCGTGGTTCCAAAGTAGTTTGGATCCTTTAACCATTCTAGAGCCTCCATTGCAGAGGTTTTACCTCCCCGGCGGTCCACGATGGCTTGCACCATGGCTTCGGTTTGTTCACTATCGATGTTTTGGTAATCCAAAATTTCCACGTCATCAAGGTTTACATTCACCTTGCGAGCGCTTGCCGTGACCTCTGCTTCGGTTCCCAATAAAATGGGTTTAACTAAATCCTCTTCCTGTAAACGGTGCGCAGCGCTGATAATCCGTTCGTCCGTTCCTTCTGGAAAAACAATTCGCGTCCCTTGTCCCTTAATTTTAGCAGTTAAACTTGCAAATAAATCCATGGCGACCTCCTAATTTGTCATTGTTACGTGTTCAGGTAATTGCCAATCAATCGGGGCTTCTCCCATGGCTGTTAGTGCCGCATTGGTTTTTGAAAATGGTCGCGAACCAAAGAAGCCACGATTGGCAGACAGCGGACTGGGATGAGCAGATTGAATCACAACGTTGGTTTCCTGATCAATCAGCTTGATTTTATTACGCGCTGAGCGACCCCACAAAATGAAAACAACTGGTTCTGGACGTTCAGATAGTTTTTGAATCGCATAGTCCGTCAGTTGTTCCCAACCGTGACCCTGGTGTGAAAACGCCTGACCGTCACGGACGGTCAACACCGAGTTGAGGAGTAAGACCCCTTGATCGGCCCAGTGCTTCAAATAGCCATGATTCACTGGTTTAATCCCCAAATCGTTTTCTAATTCTTTATAAATGTTGCGTAACGACGGGGGGACAGCAACGTTTGGTTCCACCGCAAAACTCAATCCAATGGCCTGATGTGGTCCATGGTATGGATCTTGGCCCAAAATAACCACTTTCGTTTCTGAAAATGGCGTCCACTCAAAGGCCTGAAAAATACGTTGCATGGCCGGATAAATGGTCTGGGTCTGGTATTCATGTACCAAAAACTGACGTAATTGCTGGTAGTAAGGCTTTTGAAATTCCGGCTCCAGGACCGGCCACCAGTCGTTATCAATAAACCGTTTCATGTCTGCTCTTTCCTCCCATCCTGCACCTTCATTATAACAAAAAAAAGAACGGTCACCCGTTCTTTAATAATGTTTCATCACCCGATCAATTTGCCGTTGCTGATCGCGGCGCTTGATGGCTTCTCGTTTGTCATAGCTATGTTTCCCTTTGGCCACTCCAATTAAGACCTTGGCAAAGTTATGCTTCAAATACATCTTAAGGGGGACCACCGTTACTCCCTTAGTTTGCACAGCATCCTCAAGGTGTTTAATCTCCTTTTTGTGCAACAATAACTTCCGGTTGCGCAACGGATCGTGATTAAATTGATTCCCCTCGGTGTACTCATTAATGTGGACGTTCATCAGGTAGGCTTCCCCGTTGCGAATGGAAACGAAACCATCCTTCAGGTTGACCCGGCGCTCACGGACCGATTTAATTTCCGTTCCCGTGAGTACCAATCCCGCTTCGTACGTCTGTTCAATGAAATAATCGTGGCGGGCCTTGCGGTTCGTAGCCACCGCGTTATCAGTTTGGGGCTTCCGTTTCGTATGCGCCATTTGCATCAGTCCTTATTTTCGTTTCTGAATTGTAAATTGGTGTTTATGATCCTGCTTCTGATTGGGCTTTTGATTGTTGTGATTGCGGTGTTGGTTAGAACCATTACGATTTCCTGGACGCCGACTATCATTGTTATACCGCCGTTTTTGGTTACTGTGATGTGCTCGTTTAGGTAGCAGCTCACTGGTAGGCGTTTTTTCTGGATCAACGATTTCAAAGTCGACCGTACTCTGATCCACGTCAACTCCCACACACTTGACCCGCACGTCTTGACCAATCTTAAAGGTCCGTTTTGTATTCCGACCCACGAGCGCCATGTATTTTTCCACGTATTCGTAATAGTCATCGGTCATCCGGCTGATGTGAACCAGTCCTTCGACCGTATTTGGCAACTCAATGAAGGCCCCAAATTTCAACACGGAGCTCACTACCCCATCAAATTCTTCGCCAATCTTGTTGCTCATGTACTCAGCTTTCATCATGGCATCAACGTCACGTTCCGTATCTACGGCCCGCCGTTCCGTTTCAGAAGCATGCACGGCAATATCGCTTACCACGTCAGCATAAGTTTGCTTAGTTTGGTCATTAATGCCGTGGTCTTCATAGTAATGAATCAAGCGGTGAATAAACATATCAGGGTACCGACGAATTGGGGAAGTAAAGTGCGTGTAATACTTAGCTCCCAACCCAAAGTGCCCAACACACTTTTCATTATACTTAGCCTGTTGCATGCTCCGCAACAGCATCACGGAAACCACGGCTTCTTCGGGTTTTCCTTCGACCTTGGTCAAAATGTTTTGCAACGTCTTCGGTTGTAAGTGATCCGGATCGGCTTTGACGTTAATTCCAAAGGCCGTTAAGAATTCAAAGAAGTCCTTAATCCTGGTTGGATCTGGATTTTCGTGAATTCGGTAGATGAACGGAACCTTTGACTTATGGTAAGTCTCTGCCACCGTTTCGTTAGCAGCTAGCATGAATGATTCAATTAACCGTTCGGCCGTTCCCCGGGTCCGAACTTGAATGTCAATCGGGTGCCCGGCTTCGTCTACGATAATTTTAGCTTCATCATCAGCAAAATCGATTGCGCCCCGGCGCCGCCGCGCCTTGTACAGAATCTGGTGCAACTCGTTCATGGTTTCAAACATCGGCACCAAACCAGCGTAGTGCGCCCGGGTTTCTGGATCATGATTTTCCAAAATCTCGTTAACAGCGTTGTAGGTCATGCGCGCCGCGGACTTCATTACACTAGGGTGAATCCGGGATTTAATGACCCGCCCCTGGGGTGTAATTTCCATTTCACAACTCATACACAACCGGAGTTCGCCCTCGTTTAGAGAACAAATTCCGTTTGATAAACGACGGGGCAGCATAGGAATAACCCGGTCAGTTAAGTAAACGGAAGTCCCCCGCTTGTAGGCTTCTTCGTCTAACAAGCTCCCAGGTTTTACGTAGTGACTCACGTCTGCGATGTGAACCCCTAAGTGATAATTCCCATTAGGTAACTTCCAGGCGGTTACGGCATCATCCAAGTCCTTAGATTCTTCGGCATCAATCGTAACGAGATCCTGATCGGTAATGTCTTCGCGTCCTTTTGTTTCTTCGGGGAGCACGTGATCTGGAATTTCATCCGCAGCCTCAAGCACGTCCTCTGGAAATTGGGAAGGAACGTCATTCGCATAGACAATTTGGAGAATATCAATTCCCGGATCATCAACACTCCCGATCACCTGCTTGGCCACACCGACCATGTAATCTGGATGTTTAGCATTTGGATATTCGGTAATATCGGCCGTTATCACTTCTCCGGGCGTCGGGTGTAACCCTGCATCGGCTACGTAAAATTTCATTCCGGTTAATTTCTTGTCCCGGAGTTTTACCTGACCAAGGTAGCCCAAGTCATCGTCAGTTTTTAAAAATTCACCCACCACGTGATCGTAGTGGTGATCAACAATTTCAACGACTTTTCCCTGGGGCCCTCGATCGGAGTTCTTTTGGGATCCCTTGGTGATTTGCATCTGGACCTTATCCAGATTCATCGCTTTCATGGTGTCATCGGGAGCAATAAAGGCATCCGGCAACTGTTCGTCGTAGGCTACGAACCCAAATCCCTTCGGATTAGAGTGAAAAACCCCCTCGTGTGAGAGTTCTTGCGGGTTAATTTTGAAATTGCCGTCGTTAGTCACCACGACCACACGCGCCCGTTCTAATTCAGCTAGTTCTTGCACGATTAGTTTAAAGGCCGCTGAGCCATGGTAGCGGAGTTGATCCGCAATTTTTTCCACGTCAAACTGTTCATTTGGATGCGTTTGGAGCAGTTCAGCGATTTCTTGTTGTAATTTATTATCTTGCACGTTAATTTCCTCTTTTTTCTCTTACTTGCACTGCTAGTCTAGCCGGAATTGTATAAAAAAAGCCCCTGTAAGCAACAGGAGTTTTTTAATTAATGTTGCGCAATCCACATTAAAACGAGGGCGATCGCAAAGAACAAAATTCCTAATCCCACCGTTACTTTTTGGATAAATGATTCAAAGCCCCGGGATTTTGATTCTGAAAATAGGTCGCTAGCCCCACCGGTAAATGATGCCATGGCATCGTTATTCTTGGAAGGTTGCATTAACACGGCTACAATAATGAGCACGCTTACGATCCACAGGATAATCATCAATACATTAGTCACAAAAATTCCTCCTAGACAGTTATTCACGGTCTAACAATTCATGTTTTCAATTATAACACAACCACTCTAATGATTCTAACGTGGAGGAAACTTTTGCAAAAGAAAAAGCCGTTAGCAACCGCTAACGACTTTTAAAGGGTAATTTACTTGTTGATGATGTTTTCGCGAGCATCGTAGTCCAAGTTGTAGAAGGAGTGAATTCCTTTGTATTGAGCAACTGAACCTAATTGGTCTTCGATTCTCATCAATTGGTTGTACTTGGCAATCCGTTCGCCCCGGCTCATGGAACCAGTCTTGATTTGACCAGCGTTTAAGGCAACAACTAAGTCAGCAATCGTGGTGTCTTCCGTTTCACCAGAACGGTGGGAAATGATGGCCGTGTAGCCGGCTTCCTTAGCCATGTTAACGGCGTTAACCGTTTCAGTTAAGGTTCCAATTTGGTTTAACTTGATCAAGATCGAGTTAGCCACGTGCATCTTAATTCCCTTTTCAAGGTATTCAGTGTTCGTTACGAAGAGGTCGTCTCCCACGATTTGCACTTTCTTACCTAATTCAGCAGTAGCAACCTTCCAGTCTTCCCATTCGTTTTCGTCCAATGGGTCTTCGATGGAGATGATTGGGTACTTTTCAACTAAGGAATCAAGCAAGGCCACGAATTCAGAAGCAGTGTAAGACTTGCCGTCTCCCACTAAATCATACTTCTTCGTTTCCGTGTTGTAGAATTCAGAAGCAGCACAGTCAAAGGCAATGCAGATGTCCTTGCCAGGCTTGTAACCAGCTCGTTCAATGGCTTCTACCAAAATTTCAAATGGCTCTTCGTTGTTCTTCAGGTTAGGAGCAAATCCACCTTCATCACCAACGGCCGTGGAGTAACCACGTTCATTTAAGATAGCCTTTAAGTTGTGGAACGTTTCAGAACCCATCCGGACGGCTTCACGTAACGTTGGAGCACCAACTGGCATAATCATAAATTCTTGGAAGTCAACCTTGTTGTTGGCGTGCTTTCCACCATTGATAACGTTCATCATTGGAGTTGGTAAGACGTGAGCGTCAAATCCACCCAAGTAGTTGTATAAAGGAGTGCCTAATTCATCAGCAGCTGCACGAGCAACGGCGATGGAAACGGCTAAAATTGCGTTGGCACCTAACTTAGCTTTGTTAGGAGTACCGTCTAACTTAATCATGGCTTGGTCAATGCCAAGTTGATCAGTAACATCGTAACCGATAACTTCCTTAGCGATCTTATCGTTTACGTTAGCAACGGCCTTCGTCACCCCTTTACCCATAAAGCGGTTTTTGTCGCCATCACGTAATTCAACGGCTTCGTGTTCACCAGTTGAGGCACCAGAAGGAACGATTCCGCGTCCCATTGCGCCGTCTTCAGTGTAAACTTCAGCTTCAACCGTTGGATTACCACGAGAGTCAAGGACTTCACGTGCATATACATCAGAAATAATTGACATAGTAAATCTCCTTAGTAGTTTAATATACTATTTCTATCCACCTAAATTTTACAGTTTTAAAAATCACTTTGCAAATGATTTCACCAACTATTTTAAATGGTTAAAGTTAGCAAGCTTTGTAAATTCATCCGTAGTTAAACTAGCTTTCCCGGCCAGCACCCCGTCGATGTCTGGTTGTTTCATGAGTTCCCGAATGTTTTCGTGGTTAACACTACCACCGTATAAAATCCGAACCTGATTAGCAATTTGGTCAGAATAAATATCAGCAATGGTCTGCCGAATCAAATAACAACCTTCCTCAGCAGCATCGGCCGGAGCGGTATGTCCCGTTCCGATGGCCCAGCTTGGTTCGTAAGCAACCACTGCTTTTTTCACGTCATCAGCATCTAAACCACGAATAGCAGCCGTAACCTGGTTCACCATCCAGGAAATGTGATCCCCAATTTCATAGCGACCCATCGTTTCGTCACAACAGATAATCGGCAACATGTGGTTCCGGTAAACGGCATGAACCTTTTTATTCACAATTTCATCAGTTTCATGAAAGTATTTGCGCCGTTCTGAATGACCCACAATGCTGTACTTGATGCCCATCTCACTTAGCGCCTTGGGACTCACCTCACCGGTATAAGCCCCTTCATCTTCGTAAAAACAGTTTTCCGCAGCAACTAGTAACGGACTATGGTTGTGCTCCTGCATTGTTTGTAAAAACAACGGGGAGGCAGCCAGAACCGTTTCCACCTCGCTACTAGGGGGTAACTCAGTTTGAATTTCATCAATAAACTGAGCGGCCTCCGCAAGCGATAAATTCATTTTCCAGTTACCACCAATAAAGGGAGTTCTCATTTTCTCTTTCTCCTCTCGTTTCATTAGTTTAATTTTAGCGGAAATCTCCCCAAATAACTAGCAATCTCTCCAAAGAAAAAAGACCGATGCTAAATTGCACCGGTCTTTTTTGGAATTAATCTTTATTTGAAACACAAGCAATTCCTGGTAAAGTCTTTCCTTCCAAGTATTCCAAGGAAGCTCCCCCACCAGTAGAGATGTGAGTTAACTTGTCAGCAACGCCGAGTTCTTTCACGGCAGCAGTTGAGTCTCCTCCACCAACGATGGTGGTAGCATCCTTCAAAGTCCCAAGGTAACGACCAATTGCGAGCGTACCTTCGGCAAAGTTTGGCATTTCAAAGACACCCATTGGTCCGTTCCAAACCACCGTCTTAGCGTCCTTTAAGACGTCTTCAAACAGTTGAATTGATTTTGGTCCAATGTCTAAGGCCATCATGCCATCCGGAATTGAACCATCCACGACTTTGGTGTTGGCATCGTTTGCAAACTTGTCAGCACAAACGGAATCCACGGGCAGCACAATCTTGTCGCCACCCTTTTTCAGAATTTCTTTGGCAACGTCAATCTTGTCTTTTTCGACTAATGAGTTTCCAACGCCAATTCCCTTAGCAGCGTAGAAAGTGTAGGTCATTCCCCCACCGATGATGATCTTATCGGCCTTATCTAAGAGGTGATCAATCACACCGATCTTATCGGAAACCTTAGCACCCCCTAAGATAGCTACGAATGGGTGTTTTGGATTATCAACCGCATTTCCTAAGAACTTGATTTCTTTTTCTAATAAGAAACCAGCGGCAACTGGCTTGCCAGCTTTTTCCATTGCCGTCGCAATTCCTACGTTAGAAGCATGGCTCCGGTGAGCAGTCCCGAAAGCATCGTTTACAAAAACGTCGCCAAGGGAAGCCCAGTATTCGCCAAGTTTAGGATCATTGCCAGATTCACGTTTAACCTGTTCGCCGTTAATGACATCTTGGTAACGAGTATTTTCAGCTAGTAGGACTTGCCCATCTTGCATGTTGTCGATGGCTTCTTCTAGTTGGGGTCCTTCGTTCACTGGAACAAAGGTTACTGGTTTCCCCAATAATTTGGATAACTTTTCTGCTACCGGACGTAATGATAATCCAGGCTTGTCATCTTCAGATTTAATCCGACCCAAGTGAGAGAACAAGATGGCTTTGCCACCGTGATCAATCACGTATTTAATGGAAGGTAAAGCGGCTACGATTCGGTTATCGTCTCCAACTACACCATCTTTAATCGGCACGTTGAAATCAACCCGCATTAAGACTTTTTTATCTTTGAGATCTAAATCATCAATGATTAATTTACTCATGCTGTGTTTCCTCCTCTTGATCCCTTGATTAGTAAAAAAGCGGGGGAGGTTTCCCCTCCTCCGCCTTTTCAATCACATACAGTTCATTGAACTAGTGGTTAAATTACATCGTAGCGAACTTAAGTAAAGTCCGAACCATGTTGCAAGTGAAACCCCATTCGTTATCGTACCAAGCGACCGTCTTAACTAATTGTAAACCATCGTTTTCAACGATTTCAGTTTGGTTAGGATCGAAAATGGAACCGTGGTCATCATCAACGATGTCTGAAGATACGATGAAGTCGTCGTTGTAACCAAAGGCTTCGTTTTCGTGGCTCTTCATAGCGTCGTTAACTTCGTCAACCGTAACGTTCTTGTCTAGAACAGTTACTAATTCAGTTAAGGAACCATCGATAGTAGCAACCCGTTGTGCGTGACCCTTCAAAGCACCATCAAGTTCTGGGATAACTAAACCAATAGCTTTAGCAGCACCAGAACTGTGAGGAATCGTGTTAACGGCAGCAGCACGGTTGTTAGCAAACTTAGCACTCCGTGGACCATCTTGCAATGCTTGAGTAGCAGTGTAAGCGTGGACAGTGGTCATAGTACCAACCTTAACACCGAAGTCTTTGTTTAACCAGTAAGCCATAGGTGCTAAACAACTAGTAGTACATGAACCAGCAGAAACGATCTTATCGTCTTGGCTCAAGACATCCAAGTTAACACCAGGAACAACAGTAGTAATGTCACCAGCAGGAGCTGAAATCAATACTCGTTTTGCACCAGCGTCCAAGTGAGCTTGTGATTTTTCTTTGGAAGTGTAGAAACCAGTACATTCAAGTACGAAGTCAACACCATCGTTCTTAACCCAAGGAATGTTCTTAGCATCACGTTCTGCGTAAACAGGAATGCGCTTACCATCAACGATGATTGCATCTTCAGTTGATTCAACTTTACCAGGGAAACGACCGTGAACAGAGTCATACTTCAATAAGTAAGCCAACATTGAAGGGGTAGTTAAGTCGTTAATTGCAGCAACTTCGATCCCTTCAGCGCCAAGTTCGTGAATCCGACGGAATGCAAGACGACCAATTCGTCCGAAACCATTAATACCAATCTTTGTAGTCATAATCGGCTTCCTCCTTCAGGAATATCTAATTTTTAATACGTAATTATATTACCACTTTTGTCAGGAAATGTCAGTGATTCCTACTCGCTGATCAAGCGGTAACCGATAATCACCGTATTAGTAGCCGGTCGCTGGCCAACTACGGTTTTTAGTATAGCAAAAGCGGCTTTGAATGCAAAATAAACCGTTTTTAAATTAGGGGTTGATTATTTGGTATGAATCGTTTAATATAATAAGAGTGTTTTGACGCGCCACTAGTGTAATGGATAGCACGTAAGATTCCGGTTCTTGAGATGGGGGTTCGATTCCCTCGTGGCGCATTTATAATAAAAAGAGAGGTTGCTTAAGCAGCCTCTCTTTTTATTTATTTTAAAAATAAGCTATTTTTTCACTAAAAAATATGACCAACCATTAAATTTTTTTGGTTCTAATATCTTCAACCATTCCTGAGTAAGGAGCTTGGTTGATTACACTTTCATCATTACTTCCTCGTTGCCGCTTAACGGTAATCGTTGAAAACTCAGAAACGACCGTTTTCGGATAAGTGGAGTACTTTTCTCGAGCCTCATGCATCTGCTCAAGATAATCATTTTGATAACAAACTGTAATTTCTGGATGTTCATCAACCCACTTGGGAAAAAAGATTTCCCCGTGCGTTTTATTTTCATTGGGCATGAAGTCCAAGGATACATCAGTTCCAGTGGGTTCCGTCCAAACCACCTTAAAAATTCCCGGAGCCAGTTCTATCAGATTAACGGTTTGATTTTTAACCCAACGTCCCCCCACGATACCACTATGGATCCGGTAATCAATTTTATTGGCATTTTTAATGTAAATTTCATACTCCCATCCATTATCATAAGTATAAATTAATTGCATTCCAATAAAATCCTGCAGAGTGATAATTTCACGATTCATCTTTAATAATTCCTTTCTAAATTATTTTACATTATAAATTTTACACTAATAAATCATTAAGAGTGGCTTAAAAAATAAAAACTTACTTTTTAAACATGATTTTTAAGCTCTTTGTTTGACCTTGATTGACCATCATTGTAAGATAAACTCACGAATTCAAAAAATTCTAATTAAATTTAAAACAGAAAGAGAGGATTCAACTATGCCATTAGTTCCAACTGTCGTTGAAAACTCACCACAAGGTGAACGCGCATATGACATCTACTCACGCTTACTGAAAGACCGGATCGTTATGCTTTCCGGAGAAATTGAAGATAACATGGCCAACGCCGTGATTGCCCAGTTACTGTTCTTGGATGCCCAAGACTCTGACAAGGACATTTATCTCTACATTAACTCTCCTGGTGGTGTGATTACTTCCGGGATGGCCATCTACGATACCATGAACTTCATCAAAGCCGACGTGCAAACGATCGTCATGGGGATGGCCGCTTCTATGGCCAGTGTTTTGGCTACGGCCGGTGCCAAAGGAAAACGGTTTGCATTACCACACGCCCAAATCATGATTCACCAACCATCTGGTGGAGCTCAAGGGCAACAAACTGAAATTGAGATTGCTGCCAAAGAAATTCTGCGGGCTCGGAAAATGATTAACGAACTCTTAGCAGAACATTCTGGTCAACCACTTTCAAAGATTAACCGTGATACAGAACGGGATAATTACTTAACCGCTCCTGAAGCAGTTGACTACGGATTGATTGACGGCATCATGAAAAATAGTTCCGATAAAAAATAACGCTTAGCAAAAAGGCAGCGAGAAAATTTTCTCGCTGCCTTTTTTGTTTACCATTTTTAGAGTTCTGCTCGTAACTTTTCGGCATAATCATTAATTTTATGAAGCCGATGATTCACTCCCGATTTAGAGATGGGCCCATTTTCCACCAGTTCCCCGAGTTCCTTTAAACTAACTTCCTGATTCTTCAACCGGGTTTCAGCTACATCCCGAAGCTTGGGCGGTAAAGCATCCAGGCCCACCCGCTCTTCAATCAGTTGAATGTTTTCAATCTGTCGGGTTGAGGCGTTGGCCACCTTATTCATATTGGCATTTTCACAGTTGACCAGTCTGTTCACAGAGTTCCGCATGTCGCGCACAATCCGAATGTCCTCAAATTTTAACATGGCATTCGTTGCCCCAATCAATTGCAAAAAGTCCGCAATTTTTTCGGCTTCTTTGAGGTAGACAATGTACCCACTCCGCCGTTTGGTCTGCTTGGCTCCCAAGTGATACTGGTTCATCATCTCGGTTAACATCTCACTGTGATCTTCGTAGAGGGAGTAGATTTCCAAGTGGTACCGTGAGGTTTGTGGATTATTAACCGATCCTCCCGCTAAAAAGGCCCCCCGAAGGTAGGAACGAACCTGCAGGTCATCTTGTAACAATTCGACCGGTACCCGTTCTAAAATCTGGTAGTGGTCCAAGATGCCAAGGTCATCCAAAATGGGCTCTACCCGTTGCTGGAGCCGGACCACGTAGAGGTTATTCTTTTTAAGTTTCATCTTTTTTCGAACCACAACGCTGGCCTTCACCTGATAAAACTGCAACAACAAACGATAGATGCGTTGCGCAATGGCCGAGTTTTCCGACTGCACTTCTAACGAGAAGTGTTGATTGGATAATGTCAGCGTTCCATTCATCCGAATCAAAGCCATCAATTCTGCTTTGGCATTGGTGCGATGCACCTCTAACCGGGTCAGTTCTTTTTTGACATCACTTGCATATGACATCGCGCGACCCTCCTAATGATTAAATTTTGGTTGGCCGAGTAACCGAATCAATTCGTTAGAAACCAATTGACCATTATGAAACGCTCCATGATCCTTGAGTTCTAAAAAATCAGATGAAATCACCCGGCAGCCCAAATCCTTGAGCCCCTGGTAGTCATGGCCCACCGGTTGGGATTCGTCTCCCCACCGTTGGTGATCAATGTAACTAGCGGGGACGGGCCGATTATTAACCAACACCGTGTTAACAAACTGTTGCCCTAATTGCCGGTCTAGCACCCGCACGTGATCGGCATCCGTAAAGTGGTCCGTCTCCCCTTTTTGGGTCATGATGTTACAGATGTACACCACTTCGGCACTGGTTTTCTTCACTGCTTGTCCGACGTTACTAACCATCAGATTCGGTAAGATACTGGTGTACAAACTCCCGGGTCCCAGCACAATTTGATCTGCATTCATGATGGCATCGATCACATCGGGAACGGCCTCTGGTTGATGATCATCGGTCGGTGACTCTACCCAGACCCGTTTTACTAACTTTTGTGCCGCAGTAATTTCGGCTTCTCCGGCCAATTGACTCCCATCGCTAAATTCAGCATGAAGCACTAGTTCTTCGTCACAAACTGGGTAAACGTGACCATCGACCTGCATCATTCGGGTTAATTCCTGCACCGCTGCAAAAAAGCCTCCCTCCATCTCTGAGAGTGCCGTAATGATTAAGTTTCCAATCGCATGCCCCGACAAAAACTTGTCAGAAGACTTAAACCGATACTGAAAAATATCCAGGTAAAGTTCCGGTAACGTTGACAAAGCTACCAACACGTTGCGAATGTCGCCTGGCGGTAACACGTTGATGTAATTTCGCAGGATTCCAGACGAACCCCCGTCATCGGCCACCGTTACGATCGCCGTAATGTCCACATCTCGTTTTTTCAGGTTGCGTAGGATCACGGGCAAACCGGTCCCTCCGCCAATCACCACCATGCGGGGGCGATCAATTCGTTTTGCAACTTTATCTACCATTGCAGTTCCTATGCTCCTTTATGTCGTTCGATGTCACGGTGGGTTACGTTAACTACATAACCCAGTTTCCGTAAATGGCTGGCGAACCGTTCGGTCATTGCAACCGACCGGTGTTGACCCCCGGTACAACCGATGGCAATCGTTTCACTAGCCTTAGAACTCTGGCGAATCCGGGGCAGTTCAAATTCCAATAAATCAAGGGCCTTAGTAAAGAATTCCTCGGCACTATCCTGCTGCATAACGTAATCATACACCGGCTGGTCTTTGCCAGTTTGGTCGCGCAACTTTGGTAAGTAATACGGGTTGGCCAAAAAACGGACGTCAAACGTCATGTCAGCATCCAACGGCAACCCGTATTTAAACCCAAATGACATTAACTCAACGTGAAAACGGGGAAAGTCACGCTGTTCAAACCGCGCAATAATTTTTGCTTTTAAATCCTGTGGCTTCAAATCAGTGGTATCAATGACCCAGCTAGCGTTAGCGCGCACTGATTTTAACAACTGCCGTTCTTTTTCAATTCCATCCACAACCCGACCGTTCCGAGCTAACGGGTGATCTCTACGACTTTCTTCGTAACGAGAGACCAACTTTTCCGTGTCAGCATCCAAAAAGAGAACTGCTTCGCGTTCATCATGCCGTTTAGCAATCTCAAGCAGAGTCTGCACTACGGCCTGGCTGGATTCCGCTGACCGCAAGTCTAAGACCACGGCTACTTGATTAATCTCACTGGAGGTTCGCAGTAATTCCGTAAACTTTCCCATTAAAGCGGTGGGCAGGTTATCCACACAAAAGTACCCCAAGTCTTCAAAAGTTTGCAGGGCCTTGGTTTTTCCCGCTCCACTCATTCCGGTTATGATTACCAACTGATCATCTGTACGCATTGTAATCTCCTCCAAACTTTGTCTAAGTATAGCATACCGGGTGTTTCATCCTAAGAAAAAAGAACCGTCAGCGACGATTCTTTCGTTAATCTGTGCTTTGGGCCTTGGTCCGGGCAGTGTCTTGAGCCAAAATTGGTTTTAAGTACTGGCCCGTGTAACTAGCAGCCACCTTCGTAATTGCCTCCGGAGTTCCGGTAGCTACCACCGTTCCCCCGGCGTCTCCACCTTCTGGACCCAAATCAATCACGTGGTCAGCTTGCTTAATTACATCCATGTTGTGCTCGATGATTAAAACGGTGTTTCCCTCATCAACCAGGGCTTGTAGGACTTGCAATAGCCGTTTCACGTCGTCCGTATGGAGGCCGGTCGTTGGTTCATCCAAAATATAGAAGTTCTTTCCGGAGGACCGTTTGTGCAATTCAGAAGCAAGCTTCATCCGTTGCGCCTCGCCTCCAGACAGCGTGGTAGCTGGTTGTCCCAACTTCACGTATCCCAGGCCAACGTCTGCAATCGTTTGTAACTTGCGGGTGATCTTTGGAATGGCCGAGAAAAAGTCGAGCGCTTCGCGGACCGTTAAGTCCAACACTTCAGCAATGTTTTTGCCCTTGTATTCTACCTGGAGGGTTTCGGCGTTATAACGTTTCCCATGGCAAACCTCGCAGGGAACGTAAACATCCGGCAGAAAATCCATTCCAATCTTCAGGATTCCGTCTCCATGACACGTTTCACAGCGACCGCCCTTGATGTTAAAACTAAAGCGTCCCTTGTGATACCCCCGTAGTTGCGCTTCATTGGTCTTAGCAAATAAGTCCCGAATATCATCAAAAACCCCCGTATAGGTGGCCGGATTACTCCGGGGAGTCCGTCCAATTGGACTTTGATCAATGTTAATTAATTTTTCAATCTGTTGGTAGCCCGTTAGCGATCGATAACGTCCTGGTTTAGCCGAATTATGGTTAAGTTTTTGGGCTAAAGCGCGCTTCAGAATATCATTCACCAGCGTTGACTTTCCTGATCCCGAAACTCCCGTCACGACGTTAAACTCTCCCAGGGGAAATTTCACCGTGATGTTTTTCAGATTATTTTCCTGAGCCCCCTTCACCGTCACGAATTTTCCGGTGCCAGAACGCCGGTGCAAGGGTACGGGAATAAACTTCTCTCCCGCTAGATATTGCCCCGTTAAAGAAGCCGGATTATGTTCCACTTCTGTCGGGGTCCCGGTGGCCATAATTTGACCTCCGTTCGCCCCTGCTCCGGGGCCCACGTCAACCAGATAGTCAGCAGATAGCATCGTCTCCTGATCGTGTTCTACCACAACTAGGGTGTTTCCAAGATCTCGCATCTGTTGTAGCGATTTAATCAAGCGAGCGTTATCGCGTTGGTGCAGCCCAATCGATGGTTCATCCAAAACGTACAGAATTCCCGATAGGTTAGATCCAATTTGAGTTGCTAACCGAATCCGTTGGGCTTCTCCACCTGAAAGGGTTCGGGCTGCCCGAGAGAGCGTCAAATAACTTAACCCCACGTTGAGCAAGAAATCCAAACGATCCCGAATCTCTTTAATCACTGGTTTAGCAATCGTTGTATCCTGTTCGCCAAGTTCTACCTTCTCAAAGAAGTGAAACTCGTCCGTAATGTTTTGCTCACAAACTTCGGCAATACTCAAGCCGTTGATTTTCACCGCCAGAGCCTTTTCGTTTAACCGCAACCCCTGACAAGCCTGACAGGTTAACTCGCGCATGTATTTACGCATTTGATCCCGGGTAAAGTCACTACTAGTGTCATGATAACGGCGTGCAATGTTATTCATCACACCTTCAAACGGAACGTCAGCATCCCGCACGCCCCCAAAGTCACTTTCGTAGTGGAAGTGAAATTCTTTTCCCTGGGAACCATGTAAAAGCAAATCTTGCTGTGCTTTGGGAAGCTGTTCAAACGGCGTATCCATATCAATCTTAAATGCAGCCGCTGCTTGCTCTAAAAGTGTTGGGTAGTACTTGGAACTAATCGGATTCCAAGGTTCAATTACCCCTTCACGGAGGGTTTTGCCTGGATCCGGAATCACAAGTTCTTCATCTACTTCTAATTTAGCTCCGAGTCCATCACACTCTGGACAAGCCCCGAGCGGCGAGTTGAATGAGAACAGGCGTGGTTCTAATTGGCCCACGGTAAACCCGCACACTGGACAGGCATAGTGTTCAGAAAATAACAGTGGTTCTCGTTTCCCCAAGAAATCCAACGTGGCATAGCCCTCACTCAAGCGTAGAGCCGTTTCTAGTGAATCAGACAAACGGGCGTTAATCCCTGGTTTCACGACGATTCGATCAATTACAATGCTAATGTCATGCCGTTGGTTCTTATTCAAATCGAGTTCATCGTTGACGTCATGCTGTTCGCCATCAACAATGATGCGGACAAATCCTTCTTTTTTAATTCGTTGTAAGACTTTCTTGTGCTGTCCCCGTTTGGAACGCACGATGGGCGATAAAATTTGTAATCTCGTTCGTTCTGGCAGTTCCAGGGTCCGATCAATCATCTGATCCACCGACTGGCTCTGAATGACCGTACCGTCGTTAGGACAAACGGGGGTTCCTACCCGGGCCCACAATAACCGCAGGTAGTCGTTAATTTCCGTAACCGTTCCCACCGTGGACCGCGGGTTTTTTGACGTTGTTTTCTGATCAATCGAAATAGCCGGACTCAGTCCCGTAATCGAATCCACGTCTGGTTTGTTCATCTGACCTAAAAACTGACGCGCGTAGGAGGATAAACTCTCTACGTACCGCCGTTGTCCTTCCGCATATAGGGTATCAAATGCTAAAGAACTCTTCCCCGAACCGGACAGTCCCGTCATTACCACCAGTTTATTCTTCGGAATATCAACGTTCACGTCCTTTAAGTTGTGTTCACGGGCACCCCGAATCTTAATCACATCATTGGCCACCAGTTCCACCTCCTTCGTTTATTAATCCATTTCTTGCTTTAACTTTTTAATTGTATCACGCAAATTTGCAGCCTGTTCAAAATCTAGCTGACGCGCGGCGGTTTGCATCTCATCACTCAGGTTTTGCAACACTTGCTGCTGCTCTTTGGTACTCATTTGTTCAAAGTCCGACTCTGCAAACGGTTTTTCCTTGTTGTAGTGGTCCGCTTCCGTTTGTTTGTAAGCCGAGATAACCTTTTCAATTGGTTTAATGATCGTGTGTGGTTCTTGGTGGTGTTCCTGATTATAAGCAATTTGCTTATCACGCCGCCGTTGGGTTTCATCCATGGCCAACTGCATCGAATCCGTCACGTGGTCTGCATACATAATTACATGACCATCTTCGTTTCGAGCGGCCCGTCCAATCGTCTGAATCAGTGAGCGTTCGTTGCGCAAGAAGCCTTCCTTATCAGCATCCAAAATGGCAACCAGGGAAACTTCTGGCACATCAATTCCCTCTCGAAGCAGATTAATCCCAATTAAAACGTCGAACTTTCCCAGTCGGAGATCCCGAATAATCCGGGTTCGTTCCAAGGTTTTAATGTCACTGTGCAGGTACTTTACTTTAACTCCCAGATCCTTTAGATAGTCGGTTAAATCCTCAGCCATCTTCTTGGTCAAGGTAGTCACAAACGTCCGTTGGTGCTTTTTAACCCGCGCGTTAATTTCTCCCAGTAAGTCATCCATCTGATCCTTAGTGGGCCGCACCTCCACTGTCGGATCCAATAGTCCCGTTGGTCGAATGATTTGTTCGACTACCTGGCTACTGTGTTCTAATTCATAATCACCAGGAGTAGCTGACATGTACACGACCTGGTGAATGTGTTTTTCAAATTCTTCAAAATTCAGAGGACGATTATCGTAGGCACTTGGCAATCGAAACCCATAGTCAATCAACTGTTTCTTCCGGGCCCGATCTCCCTTCAACATCCCGCGAACTTGCGGGACAGTCTGGTGGGATTCATCGATGAACATCAAAAAGTCCTTTGGAAAGAAATCCAGTAAGGTATACGGTGGTTCACCGGGTTTTCTGCGATCCATGTAACGGGAATAATTTTCAATTCCCGAGGTATACCCCATTTCTCGCATCATTTCGAGGTCATAGGTCGTCCGTTGCTTTAACCGCTGTGCTTCTAACAGTTTTCCAGCGTGTTCCAGTTTTCCAACCTGAGTTTCCATGTCCGCTTTGATTTCTGGAAGCGCCACGTTCATGATTTCATCGTTGGTTAAAAAGTGGGTGGCCGGGAACAAGGTGACCACGTTTGGTTCCCCAATCACTTCACCAGTTAATGTGTTGACTTCGGTAATCTTATCAATTTCATCACCAAAAAATTCGATGCGGTAGGCGTTCTGGGTTCCAGAAGCCGGAAAGACTTCCACGGTATCTCCATGAACCCGAAAACGGCCCCGATCAAAATCAATATCGTTCCGTTGAAACTGAATGTTAACCAGTTTACGCAGAAACACATCCCGTTCCATTTCATCACCAACCCGAAGCGAAACGGTGTGGTTTTGGTATTCTTCGGGATTCCCTAATCCAAAGATTGATGAAACGGAAGCCACGACAATCACATCGTTGCGGGACAACAATGCACTCGTTGCCGCGTGTCGGAGTTGGTCAATTTCGTCGTTAATCGAAGCATCCTTTTCAATGTATGTATCACTAGATGGCACGTAGGCCTCTGGTTGATAAAAATCATAGTAACTTACGAAGTACTCCACGGCATTGTGGGGGAAAAATTCCTTTAACTCGTTATACAGCTGACCCGCCAACGTTTTGTTGTGCGCTAAAACCAGCGTTGGTCGGTTTTGATCCCGAATAATGTTGGCCATCGTAAACGTTTTTCCGGTTCCGGTTGCCCCTAACAGGGTTTGTTCTTTATCGCCCGCCTGTAACCCCGCATCAATTTTAGCAATGGCCGTAGGCTGATCGCCGGTGGGTTGGTACTTAGACACCAACTCAAATTTATTTTGTGTTTTGGTAACCATGATGATCCTCTTATTCTTAATTAGTGATAAGTCGCAGATGCTAGCTATTTTAGTCAACTAGTCAGTTAATTATTATCTTAGCACACGAACATACTTTCGCCAAACAAAAAAAGAAGCGCTCTTTGAGCCCCTCTTTCCTTGGTTTATTTACTTTTAACGGATTCGACGTAATCAAAGACGGCTTGACCCGCAATGCCACCGTCACCAACTGCCGTGGTAATCTGACGCAGGCCCTTTTTCCGGACGTCCCCGACCGCAAAAATTCCTGGTACCTTAGTTTCCATCTGGTCGTTGGTAATAATCCAGCCTTGCTCATCAGTAATGCCTAACTGAGTGAAGGCTCCAGAGATTGGGAGAATTCCGACGTACACAAAGACTCCTGCCGTTGGTAATTCACTCGTTTCCCCAGTTTGGTTATTCTTGAGGGCTACCCCCGTGACCTTTTTGTCGTCACCCAGAATTTCTGTCACGTTACTGTTCCAGATAAACTCAATGTTATCGCGTGCAAAAGCCCGATCTTGCAAGATCTTTTGGGCCCGCAACTGGTCGCGTCGGTGTACAACCGTGACCTTTTTGGCAAGGTTGGCTAGATAAGTGGCCTCTTGAACGGCCGAGTCACCACCGCCGACCACGACGACGTCTTCATTCTTAAAGAAAGCTCCGTCACAAACGGCACAGTATGAAACTCCCCGACCACCGTACTGGTCTTCACCAGGAACCCCGAGCTTTCGGTATTCTGACCCCGAACCAATGATAACGGCTGATGCTTCAAATTGCTCTTCAGCGGTGTGAACGATCTTTTGGTTCCCAGCCAGTTCAATCCCGGTAACTTCTCCGTAGGCATACTCAACGCCGAACTGGGTGCTACTTTCATACATTTTTTCCGATAGATCTGGACCTAAAATGGACTTAAAGCCCGTGTAGTTTTCGATTTCTGCGGTGTTATTCATTTGCCCACCGTAAACCCCACGATCTAGCATCAAAACGGACAGTTCTGCCCGTGAAGCGTATAAAGCAGCTGTCATTCCAGCTGGTCCTGCTCCAATTACAATTACATCGTATTTTTTCGTCATTTTATTCACCTCATTGCTGATCACTTTTACTAGCATCATCCTAACACACTTACTTAAAGTTAGTAAAAGAATTAGCTTTCCGTTTCCAGTTAACCGTTTTCGGTTTGTCCTTCCCGGGTCATCAACGCATGGATGGCCGCTGGAACCGTTTCTTCCTGGTTCAACACGGCGTGAATGGCTTCCGTAATCGGCATTGAAATTCCCGTTGTCTGTGCTAAATCATAGGCTGCTTGGCTGGTGGCAATTCCTTCGATCACCATTCCCATGTTTGCAATTACATCAGCTAACGGAATTCCCTGACCGAGTTGATACCCGGCGCGATAATTCCGCGAGTTGGTACTAGTTGCCGTCACAATGACGTCCCCCATTCCAGAGAGACCAGCAAAGGTCAGTGGATTAGCTCCAAAACTAACTCCTAGTCGGGAAATCTCAGCCACCCCGCGGGTCATTAAAGCAGCCCGCGAATTATCACCATAACCTAGCCCAGCTAGCGCTCCTGAAGCTAAGGCAATGATGTTCTTTAAGGCGCCCCCAAACTCGACTCCAATCACATCGGAGTTGGTGTAAACCCGGAAGTAATCATTCATAAAAAGCTTTTGAAAGTGGGTTGCAGCATCAAAATCATCACTCGCTACGGTTACTAGCGTGGGGTCGTGCTGTGCGACTCCCTCCGCATGACTTGGTCCCGAAATGACAGAGATGCTCTCCCGTTGCTCTGGAGCAATCGTTTCTGCTAATACTTGGGAAATCCGCAGGTGGGTCGTTGTTTCTAATCCCTTACTTCCATGAATCAAATGGGGTTTCAGGTCTAACTTTTGTAAAATAGGAGCAACGTCTGCAGCAACAGAACGCGTTGCCTGGGCAGGAACAATGAAGAGAACGTCCGTAGCATCCGTGAGGGCAGTCTCTAAATCAGTGGTTGCCCGTAAGTTAGTGGGAAACGTGTAGTTTTTAATGTATTTTTCGTTGGTATGTTGCTGGTTCAATTCTTCAGCTTGGGCAGCGCTTCTCGTCCACAACTGAACGGTGTGTCCGTTTTCGTTTAAGATGGCAGCTAACATGCTCCCCCACGATCCGGCTCCCAATACGGCAATTTTAGTTTTCATTTAATTAATTGTCTCCTTTAGCATTTTCCACATCGTACCATTGTAAATTCTGATCAGCGCGACGGCGATAAATTAACACGACCAGCGCTCCCACGCACAGAACCACTGAGAGCACCTGCGAAACCCGCAGCGGCCCTAACATTAAGCTGTCGGTGCGCATGCCTTCGGTAAAGAAACGTCCGTATGCATACCACATCACGTAGGTTAAAAAGATTTCCCCACGCTTAAAAAGATGATTAGAGTGGCGCATGGTTAGCAAGAGGACGAAGCCCAACAAGTCCCATAGTGATTCGTAGAGAAAGGTGGGTTGCCGATACGCTCCGTCGATTAACATTTGCTGCATAATCACGGCTGGCAGGTGTAAATGTGCAAGAAAAGAATGGCTGGTAATCGCTCCATAGGCTTCTTGATTCATGAAGTTGCCCCAACGCCCGATTCCTTGTGCCATCACCACGGTCGGTGCAGCAATATCAAAAACCTGCCACAAAGACATTTGGTGCCGGCGACAGAACCACCAAATGAAGAGTCCCGCACCAAGAAGTGCTCCATAAATGGCAATGCCTCCGTCCCAGATCGCAATGATTTCACCGGGGTGACTCGCATAGTAATTCCACCGAAAGACGACGTAGTATAGGCGAGCCGAAACAATCGCAATGGGGATGGCTCCGAGAATTAAGTTGTACACCAGGTCCTCATTAAGGCCCTGGCGGTGCACTTCGCGCATTGCTAACCAAACCGCCAGTAACACGGCAGTTGCAATGATGATTCCATACCAGCGAACGTTGAAGGGACCGAAACTAATCGCAATCGGATTTAAGGCTGCAATTGCAAACATTGTGATTCAGCCTCCCTAGTGTCCCTCGTCTGCCTTGGGTTGATCTTCTTGACTGTGTTCCTTAATCAACCCATTTAACTCTTCGTCAAACATATTAGTAGCGTTGTACCCCATCGTGTTGGCCCGGAAGTTCATCGCAGCCGTTTCAATGATAATCGCTAAATTTCGGCCGGGTTTAACCGGGATGTCGAGTTGCTTGACTTCCACGTCAAAAATCCGTTGTTTGGCATCACCGGTCCCCAGCCGATCATACTTCTTACCCTTCTCCCAAATGTCTAAGTGGATAATAAGGTCAATCCGGGTTTCTGACCGCACCGCCCCGGTTCCAAAGAGGGTCATGACGTCAATGATTCCGATTCCCCGAATTTCTAACAGATGATTCAAAATCTTTGGGGCCTGCCCAATTAAATCCTGTTCGTCATGTTGATGAACGTCTACCCGGTCATCAGCAATCAGCCGGTGCCCCCGTTTAACTAGTTCTAATGCGGTTTCACTCTTTCCGATCCCAGAATCACCGGTAATCAGAATTCCAACCCCATAGACTTCTACTAGTACTCCATGAATGGACTGACGGGGAGCTAGCTGGGCTTCTAGGTAGTCAGTCATGTTACTCAGCACCCGGGAGGTGTTTAACTTCGATTCAAGGATGGGAATGCCAGCGGCTTTGGCGGCGCGAACCAGTTCCACGGGTGGTTCAATGGCTGTCGAAATCACAAAGGCCGGCGTATCTGGTTGACACAACCGCGTCATGTATTCCTGTAAGTCTTTTTCTTCCAAGTGTTTTGCAAATGAAGTTTCCGTAATTCCCAGCAACTGAATTCGTTCTGACGGATAGTAGGCAAAGTAACCGGTTAATTCCAGCCCGGGCCGCGAAATATCACTGGTCGTAATGGAGCGATCTAGATGATCAGACCCCGAAAAAACACTCAAATGGGTATTTTCCACTAATTCTTTAACGCTCACACTGTTATTACTCATGAAAATCCTCCTTGGTTACACGTCCGGGGTAATGAAGTAGTTGCAAATTGACATTAACAAAGAGATTAAAAAAACCATTCCAAACGAGGAAAAGCTCATCATCGGTCCGACTAACACCGCGGTTAATTCTAAGATTAGGGCGTTCAACACCAGGTTAAAAAGCCCAAACGTCAAGATGTTAATCGGCAAAAACAGAATCGATAAAATCGGTTTAATTAAAACTTGTAAAAGGGTTAAAACGGCGGCCGCCCCTAGTGCGACCTGCCAACTTTCGATGTAAAAGGAAGTTGGAAAAATAGTAGCAAAGGCTAATAACAAAATGAAATTAACCAGCCACCGACTAATCACTCTCATTTTTGTACTCCTGTTTCATCCTTGGGAAAAGTCACAATCCCAATTTCATGGGGAGCTCCAGCATAAATGGCCGAATCCTTCAGCTCTAGTTGACCATCCCGATTCTTAATCTTCAAATGACAGAAAGTGGGATTACTCTGTAAGGCCCGGTATAATTGGTCCTCATTGCGAACCGCTTGGTCGTTAACCTCTAAAATCAAATCTCCCGTTTGGAGTTTCATCTTGCTAGCTGGAGTGTTAGGTTTTACGGCTAAAATCCGAATCCCATCCACGGCTTGTTCCACCTGTTTGGCTGACGCCTTGCGATCCACTCGGTGGTAATGGTACAGCACCATTGCATAGGCCAATAGCAAGACGATAATTGCGGCCACTTCAAACCATAAGTTCTTCCAGAGAAAGGCATCGACCGTTAATCCCAGACTTAACCAAGCTAACCACCCAGTAGCATTCGCTAATCGTTTCACAATATTTTCTGACATATCACTAATGAACTTAAAGCGGTACCCAATCAAAAACGGAACGACTAAGATGCTAACCTTACTTCCAAACAGCCGAAACATTGGCCAGAAGGGACTGTTTGCAACGAACAATTGACCCGGTACCAAAAAAACTAGTGGAACAACCGTAAATTTGTTGAACAGGTACGAAGCGACCCGGTTCCCCCGGATATTTTTACTAAGCACCGGTGAGTTTACCGATTTTCGATTAAACTTCAAGAACAGATACTGCAGAATCAGCATCACCGTTAGTAACTCCAAGAAGTTCATTCCAACGGGCATCGTGTTTTGCAGGGTTAAATTAAAGTTACCATTAAGAATGTGAGTGTAGAAATTATTTCCTAACAGTAAAATTAACAGCATCAAGATTCCCATGCCCGCAAACGGAAACATAAATCCAGGAATTACGACCATGAACGCCATGATCACTTCGTAAGCAAAGATCCATGCAAAGGATACTTCGATTCCAAACCCAAAGGAGAGGATGGAACCTACGATTCCTAATCCAATTGTCCCCAGCAAAAAGGTCTTCAGCTCGGTGTGCTTCGGATTAATCGCGCTTCCGTAAAGATCACGTTCCCGCTTCATCCGTAAATGGTGATCGACGAGGGTGCGCCCGATTCCCAACCAGAACACCGGCATCATAAAGAAAAATAAGACGTTAAATAGTAACTGTTGCATAATTGCCATCCTTATTGATTATCTTGTTGTAATTTCCACTGTAAGTACGCGTTAATAAACGGATTCAAATCCCCATCCATCACCGCTTTCCCGTTGGCCGTTTCGTAACCAGTTCGGTGATCTTTAACCATCGTATAAGGGTGAAAAACGTAGGAACGAATTTGTGATCCCCAGCCAATGTCTAACTGAGTTCCCGCTAATTTGGCTTTTTCCTCAGCCTTCTTTTGTTCTTCACGTTCATACAACTTTGATTTTAACATATTCATCGCCGTCACCCGGTTTTGAAGTTGAGAACGCTGGGCTTGACTGGACGTAACGATTCCCGTTGGCAGGTGAGTAATCCGAACGGCGGAAGAGGTTTTGTTAATGTGCTGACCCCCAGCTCCGCTCGAACGAAAGACATCAATCCGTAAGTCATCAGGATTAATCTCTACCGTCACGCTCTCGTCTAATTCCGGCATTACATCAACAGACGCAAAGGAAGTATGCCGTCGCCCCGCTGAATCAAACGGAGACAGCCGCACCAACCGATGAATCCCCTTTTCAGCCTTCAGATACCCGTAAGCATTGGGCCCACTTACGGTCATTGTCACACTACTTAAACCGGCAACTTCACCGGGTTGGTAGTCATCAATTTCCACCTTAAAATTGTTTTGTTCTGCCCAGCGGGTGTACATCCGGAGTAACATTTCTGCCCAGTCTTCGGCTTCTGTTCCCCCGGCTCCCGGGTGAATTTCTACGATGGCATTATTATGATCGTATTTGCCGTTTAACAACAGACTTAACTGGTAATTTTGCAGGTGCTCTTCGGTTTGGGCTAAATCACGTTCAAAATCGTGTTCTAAATCAGGATCACTTGCTTCCGTCAGCAGTTCCAAACTAACTTCCAGGTTCTCCGCTTCTGTTTCTAGTTGGTGAAACTGATCATACTTTGCCTTCAGATGGTTGGTGGTCGTAATTAATTCCTGGGCGGCTTGCTGATCATCCCAGAAACCAGGCTGTGCCATCTTAGCCTCGTTAATGCTAATATCTTCGTTTAACTGATCCAGGTCAAAGAGACCCCCTAAAGTTACTAATGGCGTCGTTAATCTCTGCCACTTTGGCTTTTGCAGTACTTAATTCCATCATCATTGTTCCTCCTCTAGTGAGCAAGTATCATGCCAAGAAAAAGCGAAGAACCATGGTCCTTCGCCTGTCTTGTTATCTTTGAATGTTTTGCCGGATTTCGGCCTTCATGAAGAGCCGGGTGACATCGTAATCAATGTCTGCAACCATTTCTTCAAACATTCGGAATCCTTCCCGTTGGTATTCTACCAGCGGATTCAACTGACCGTAACCCCGCAGCCCAATTGATTCTCGTAATTGGTCCATGGCGTCAATGTGATTGGTCCAGTGGTCATCAACCACCCGCAGAATTACAACCTTTTCAAATTCCAAGAACTGACTTGGGTCTGGGAACTGGTTGGCCTTTTGGTCGTAGGCTTTTTCCGCTAATTGATAGAGGTAATCCTTAATTTGTTCAGCATTTTTCCCTTGTAAATCGTCAATCCCAATTTCGTTTGGACTAACCAAAGAACTAATCGCAAAGTCCAAAATGGTATCTAAGTTCCAGTCCTTTTGGTCTCCCTGAGTATGCAGGGACACGATCCGATCAATGGTCCGTTTTACCATCGGCATAATGACCCACTTCAACGACTTGTCTTCTTCAATGACCCGGTTTCGTTCACCGTAAATCACATCCCGTTGTTCCGACATGACGTTATCGTACTTCAACACGTTTTTCCGTGAGTCGTAGTTATTCCCTTCAACCCGCTTTTGGGCAGATTCAACTTGGCGCGTAATCATCCGACTCCGAATTACCGCATCGTCGTCTTCCACTTTTAAAGTATTTAAAACGTTTTTAATTCGTTCTGACCCAAAGCGCCGCATCAGGTCATCCTCTAGAGATAAGTAGAATTGTGAGTAACCAGGGTCTCCTTGCCGGCCAGCCCGGCCCCGGAGTTGGTTATCAATCCGCCGAGATTCGTGCCGTTCCGTACCAATCACGGCTAAACCACCCACGCCAACGACGCCAGGTCCTAATTTAATATCGGTTCCCCGACCAGCCATATTAGTGGCAATGGTCACAGCCCCTTTTTGCCCAGCGTTAGCCACGATGTCTGCTTCCTTAGCATGATTCTTGGCGTTCAACACCACGTGGGGTACGTGTTCTTGATCCAATCGTTGTGACAGGTATTCAGAAGTTTCCACAGCCACCGTACCCAATAGGATTGGTTGACCCCGTTTATGCAACGCCTTAACCTTATCAATTACGGCATCAAACTTGGACTGTAAGGTTGGGTAAAGAACGTCTGGTTCATCGATCCGTACCACAGGCTTGTTGGTTGGAATGGCCACCACGTTCATGTTATAAATCTCACGGAACTCTTCTTGTTCCGTTTTCGCAGTTCCCGTCATCCCAGCTAGCTTACTGTAACGCCGAAAGAGGTTCTGGTAGGTAATGTTAGCCATCGTCTTGCTTTCTTCCTGGATGGTAACCCCTTCCTTTGCTTCGAGCGCTTGGTGCAAACCATCAGAGAAACGCCGGCCTTCCATGATTCGTCCGGTAAAGGAATCCACGATTAAGACCTCATCGTCCTTTACCACGTAGTCCTTGTCTCGTTCCATCACATAGTTCGCCCGTAAAGCTTGGTCAATGTGGTGGGTTAAGGCCGTATTATCGGGATCATAAATGTTTTTCAGGTTAAAGAATTTGTCGGCCTTCTTGATCCCCTGTTCCGTTAGCGAAACGGTCTTCGTTTCGAGGTCAACCTTAAAGTCATCCTCGGCAGTTAGAGTCTTTGCAAACTGGTCGGCTTGGCGATACAACTCGTTGGCTCCCTGAGCTTGTCCCGAAATAATCAATGGCGTCCGGGCCTCATCAATTAGAATGGAATCCACTTCGTCGACAAGGGCAAAGTTTAACGGCCGTTGGACTCGATCTTCCTTATAAACCACCATGTTATCTCGCAGGTAGTCAAATCCAATTTCACTGTTCGTGGAGTAAGTAATGTCGGCGTTATAAGCGGCCCGTTTTTCTTCTGGATTCTTTTCGGCGGTGTTAACTCCCACCGTCAAACCGAGCCAGTTGTATAGCTCTCCCATTTGTTCCGCATCACGAGCAGACAGATATTCGTTCACAGTTACCACGTGTACTCCCTTACCAGAAATGGCATTAAGGTACACAGGCATTGTGGCTGTCAGGGTTTTCCCTTCCCCGGTCTTCATCTCGGCAATGTTTCCTTCGTGTAAAACAATCCCACCCATGATTTGCACCCGAAACGGTGTCATTCCAAGTACCCGCCGTGCGCCCTCGCGAACAACGGCAAAGGCTTCGGGAAGTAAGTCATCCAAACTTTCTCCGTCTTGATAGCGTTTTTGTAATTCGGGCGTTTTCGCCTGTAGATCGGTATCGCTAAGTTTACGATATTCTTCAGAATAAGAACTAACCTGATCGGCAATTTTACCGAGCTGTTTAATTCGGCGTTTATCGCTTTCCACCCATTTTTTTAATACGTTTGTTGGCATGCTCTCAATCTCCTTGATGTTTCAGAATCGTGTACTGGTTATTACTAGTTAGATACCTTTCATTTTACCATTTTGTTTCCTTAATTAAAAATCTGTCTCCTTTGTGTAAGAACAGGAAAGCTCTCAAAAACTAGTTTTTGAGAGCTCTAACTTAGCACAATAATCAAACCATTAACTTTCCGTCGTAATTTGTCCATAATGACCATCATTCCGTCGGTAAATAATATTAATGGTTTCGTTATTAATGTCTTTATAGATGTAAAAATCGTGATTGAGTAAATTCATTTGTAAAATAGCGGTTTCAGAATCCATCTGCTTTAACGGAATCCGCTTCTTACGCACCACGTCCAGCATAACCGCTGGGCTCGCTTTCTCTTGAAAGAGCTTCGGATGGCCACTTTGTTCGGCATGTTCATTCACGTTCTCACGATAGCGGTGAATCTGACTCATGATTTGTTCCACCGCGTTTTTCACGCTAGTATCCAGCAGATTGGTCGTGGCTTCACCGCGCAGTAAGAGGAAAGGAAAAATAATCGTAATTTCCGCTTTAATCAACTGGTTAGGATAACTAACTAGGTTAACGTGAGCGACGGCTGAAACCCCATCCGCGAGCTCTGTATTAATTTGGTCAATTTGGTCACCAATGGTCTGACGAACCTGGTCCGTGACGTCAACGTCGTCACCCCGCACGTTAAAAGTTAGCATGATGTAAATCTCCTTTACGAATTCCTGCAGGTAAAACCCTACTACTTTAATTATAGTGAATTTAACCTAAAATAACAATTAATTACCGAGCCAGTGTAACGCTTCGCACCGTTTGTACTCCATTACTGAGTAACAATCGTTGTGCTTCGTGGAGCGTTTGTCCGGTTGTATAGACATCATCCACCAAACAAACGTGGGATCCTTGAAGTTGGTCTAAAACCTGCTCGTTCAGCGTAAATGGTTCCCGGGTTTGCAACCGTTGTGCCCGCGTTTGCTGATGTTGACTAATCGCTCGAGGTCTTGCTACTAATGCTGCCACCCACACTACTTCCGTCAGCCAGCCTTCTACTTGGTTAAACTTTCGTTGCTTTCGTTGCGTGGCCGTTATCGGGATAGGAATGATCAACTCCTGCTTGTGCTGCAGGCACCGTTCTAGTCGCTGCTTGACTAACCACCGAAGCACATAATCTCCCTGAAATTTATACCGCTCAAGATAACTTTGCATGATTCCATGGTACGGGTACACGGCTTGATTAACGAGGGGAACGCCACTCCGCTTTTTCCATTCCTGACAATCACGGCAGGGAACCGATTCGGCTTGAAACCGGCCACATTGAGGACACTGGCTGCCAACGGGTGGAATGAACAATTCCTGACAGCGCCGGCAAAGTCGCGGGGGAGTATATTCTCGTCCGCTTAATAAGAACGTTAGGGATAAATTGGGGCGTAACGGATTAGCACACCACAAACACAGCTCAGACATCGGTTGCTCCCCGTCGATTCATGTGAGCAATTTGTTGGCGTGCTTTACGAACGTTTTTCGTATAACCACTGACAATACAATCAACGTGACCGGTAGGACAAGTTGCCTTGCGTCCGACTCGTCCAGCCATTTGGACTAAAGAGGCCACAGAGAACACCCGATCATCTCCTCCCAAAATAATCACGTCAATCCCAGGAAAAGTCACTCCTCGTTCTAAAATTGTGGTGGTCACTAAAAAAAGCACCGTCCGCTGACGCATCTGCTCCACCTTCCTAATTCGTTCAGAATCGCCGGCATGAACCGTTTCCCAGCGACACGCTGCTCGAAAATGCCGCTGTAAATACCGATCCACCACCGCCAGATCCCGAATGCGCGGAACAAACAGTAAAAAGGGTTGCTGGTTGTGGATTTTAATCCATAACAACCGGCGTAATCGTCGCGGAAGTTGCCCGCGTTCCAATTGCTGGCGCCAGCGAAATGCAATTCGCCACTGAATTTGGGGAAGCGGATGCCCGTGAAACCGCCGGGGCAGGTAAGCGATCCGTCCGCGATACTCCCGTTGCAATCGTACGCTCGGAGTCGCTGTCATTAACAACCAGGCCCCGTGCGGTTTTAACGCCCGCTGAGCAGCCTGCTCTAGCATTGGATTATCCGCATACGGAAACGCATCGACCTCATCTAGAATTAAAACATCAAATGCCGCTTGGAAGCGAAGCAGTTGGTGAGTCGTACAGATTGTTAGTTGCCGGTATCCGTAGCCCGTATCACTATGACCATGCAGGAGTGCGATTGGAACCGTGGGGAACACAGCTTGATAGCGAGGATAGAGTTCACCACAAACATCCACACGTGGTGCTGCAATTGCAACCCGCAGGCCGTGATTTAATGCCCAAGCAACCCCTGGAAAAGAAATTTCCGTCTTGCCTGCTCCCGTCACGGCCCATAGTAACAAGTGTTCCTGGTTCTGAAATGCTCGTTGGACCTGATTGGCACAGCTCTGTTGTTGCGGGGTTAAATGTCCCGACCACTGCAAGGAATCCTCCACCGGGATAAAGGCATTCGGCTCGGACAGGCTCACGAGCT
Organism: Fructilactobacillus hinvesii; assembly: GCF_024029435.1. Classification (NCBI taxonomy): domain Bacteria; kingdom Bacillati; phylum Bacillota; class Bacilli; order Lactobacillales; family Lactobacillaceae; genus Fructilactobacillus; species Fructilactobacillus hinvesii. The sequence goes on from NZ_CP097118.1 coordinate 1,344,168, forward strand.
GGAGTCCCGTGTCTAACCGCCCTAAGTTCAAACACGCCCGACAATAATAATCCCCACTGGGGAGTCTTTGCTGCTCCTTTTCACAATCAGTTTGGCATCGGTTACAATGAAGGGAGACCTTTTGAATTTCTACCGCCGGACTAGTCTGAATTGGGGTGGGCAGTTCAAGTGCTCTAACCGTTGACGGTGCTAGTGGAACTAACCGCCCCCAAAAACTTTGTTCATTCATTTGCTTCACCTCTAACCTAAGATACGGAAAGGATTTCATCATGGATCAACCCTTTTTAACGATTGCGCACGCTGGCAATCATGAAATCGACATCAAAAAATCAAAATTCATTGCTAACGTAGCCCGCATTCAAAGTGAGGATGGCGCTAATAACTTCATCCAACAAATCCAAACCGAGCACAAGAAAGCCACCCACAACTGCTTTGCCTACGTCTGTGGCGAAACTGATCAGATTCAACGCGAAAGCGATAATGGAGAACCGAGTGGAACTGCCGGAGTACCCATTTTGGAAGTAATCAAAAAAAATCAACTTCATAACGTGGCCATTGTCGTGACCCGTTACTTTGGTGGCATCAAACTTGGGGCGGGCGGTTTAATTCGGGCTTACAGTGGGTCTGCTGCTCAGGTCATTACCACCGTTGGTATCGTAGAGCGGGTCACTCACGAAGGCCTCCAAATCACAGTTGACTACAAAAACTACGACCAGTTGAATTACTTTCTCACTACCCACGACTTCGTCATTCAAAACGTTGACTACCAAGCTAGTGTCACCGTCACGACCTCAGTAGCAGTTGAGCACCTAGAAGAACTGCAAACTGACCTCCAAAATTTGCTGGCGGGAAATGTAACCATTAAGCTCATGGGAAAGCAGTTTGTCGAGGTTCCTGTCCCTAATTCCGGGGAATGATTGCGTTTACATTAAGCTCTGTTATAATAAAAGTAGTGAAATATATCACAATTTTGAAAGGAGCTTTTTTATGTCATCCAAAAATTCATCTAATGCGCCAGCAGCGGCCCCCATCATGGTTCAGATGGGGATCTACGCGGTTGTGCTCTTTGTTTCTTACATAATTTCCGCCCTCTTCCCCAAGAACTTCCCGGTTCCAGCGCCAGTGGTCGGTTTAATTATTCTGTACTTGCTGTTAACCTTTCACATCATTAAACCCCTGCACGTGGAAAAAGTGGGAAACTTTTTAATTAGCATCCTAGCGTTCCTTTTTGTTCCATCGGGGATTCAACTCGCTGCCGATTTAGACATCATGAAGCACTCTGGACTCCAAATGGTCATCATGATTTTAATTTCTACGGTCGTCATGTTGGTATCAGTGGCCCTCGTTGCCACAGCGTTAATTTGGCTCCGGAAACTTTTATTTTCGGGAAAGGAGTAACCACAAATGCAAGCAGAATTACTAAAATTTTTGGGGACTCCCATGTTTGGAATCGCCCTGTCGCTCGTTGTGTATTTGATTGGAACGTTCTTGTTTAAAAAAACCAAGGGCTTCTTCCTCTTTCAACCGCTGTTTGTCAGCATGGTGCTCGGGATCTTTATTCTCTGGATGATCGCCGCTGTCACCAAATTAGATGTGACTTGGGTTTACAAAAACCTTTACAAACCCGGTGGCGACATCATCTTCTGGTTCTTATACCCAGCCACGATTGCCTTTGCCCTGCCCCTATTCAAGCGCAATGACATCGTTAAGAAATACTGGTTAGAAATCATCCTGTCGTTAATCATCGGCTTGACCATTTCGGTTGTCATCATGTACTTTGTTTCGAAGTTATTGGGATTAAACAACGCTGGAATCGCTTCGATGTTACCCCAAGCTGCTACTACCGCCGTGGCCATGCCCATTGCCGCTGGAATCCATGGAATTCCGGCCATCACCGCCATGGCCTGCATCCTCAACGCCGTTATCATTTACGCAATTGGGGACTGGCTCATTAAAATCTTCCACCTCAAGAACCCCATTGGGGTGGGATTAGGCTTGGGAACGGCTGGTCACACCCTTGGTTCTGCCAAGGCCTTAGAACTAGGGGAAGTTCAAGGTTCAATGGCAGCCATCTCCGTTGTCATCATTTCGATTGTGGTCGACGTGGTGGTGCCTCTCTTTGCAAACCTAGTTCATATTTAATTCAACTACGTCACAAAAAAAGAGTTCGGAAAATTCCGAACTCTTTTTGCTTTGGCTAAATCAGCCTTAGTTACTTAAATGATAATTATAGGTTGAAACAATGATGTTTTGCCGTGAATTGAGGGCGGCCCGTAACCGAAGTCCCGTTTGGTTGTGTAGCACTTGTTGCCAGTGTTTGCGTGGGACAAACTGCGGAACCAGAACGGTGGTTGAGTAGTTAATCTCATCGTCCTTTCGTGCGATTACATCACAGAAACGGAGAACTGGATCGTTCAAGGACCGGTACGAGGTGTGAATGTTAACGAACCGAATTTCTGGATATTCACTCTTGAACTGACTCTCAATCTTATTTTCCTTGTCTGGATCAGACGCAAAAGAAACGTGCACCGCCACGACTTGGTCGGCAATCGAGTTTGCATAACTAATCGCCTGCCGGGTCACTTGCGTTACGTTCCCCACCAGCACAATGACCGTAGACCCACTGTATTCACGAATCTTCACAGACTCCGTCTTGTTGTGAATCCGCAATTGCCGAGCCACTTGTTGGTAGTGATTGTGGACCCGGTAGAACAGGTACAAAATCAACGGCATGATAATCAAGTACGGCCAAACTTCTTGGAAGTGTAGCGCAAACAAGAAGAGCACCAGCATGACCGAAATTCCAGCTCCCACCAGGTTAATAAACATTTTCCCGGGCCAGAAGCCTTCCTTATGATGCAACCAGTGCAAAATCATTCCTGATTGTGACAAGGTGAAGGGAACAAACACTCCGACCGCATACAGCGGAATCAGGAGGTTGGTCTTTCCGTTAAAGATCCAAATTAAGACCACGGCTCCAATCGCCAAGGAAATAATCCCGTTGGAATAACCCAACCGATCTCCCTTATCAAGATAAGCGTGGGGCAGGTATTTATCCTTTGCCATGTTGTAAGCCAAGATTGGAAAAGCAGAGAATCCCGTGTTTGCAGCTACGGCCAAGATCAAAGCAGTTGATAACTGTAACATGTAGTAGAAGAATCCGTGACCAAAAACACCGGTCCCGATTTGGGACAATACCGTATCCTTCGCACTCGGGATAATCCCCATGTAATAACTTAAGAACGTGATTGAACCAAAGAAGATGGCCAAGATAATCGCCATTAATGCCAAGGTATTTGAGGCATTCTTCCGATTCGGTTGCTTAAAATTTGGTACCGCATTACTAATCGCTTCCACTCCGGTCAACGAAGCAGACCCAGCTGAAAAGGCTTTAAAGAACATTAACAGAGTCATGCCTTTAACGGAGGCCGTGATCGGTGCTGCAGCATGATAAGTAATCTTTCCAGTCAGGATATTATAACCACCAAAGATTACCATCAAAATGATCATCAGGATGAAGAAGTAAACCGGCAACACTAGGAAGGACGCGGAATCCCGCATCCCCCGGAGGTTTAACACCATGATGAATAACACGATTAGAATCGCAATTGGTACCTGATAGTGATACAGGCTCGGAATCGCCGAGGTAATGGCTTCGGTTCCAGACGTCGTGGACACCGCCACGGTTAACATATAGTCAACCAGTAACGAGCCCCCGGCTACTAGCCCAGCGCCTTCTCCCCAGTTGGTTCGCGCTACTACGTAGGCTCCTCCTCCAGAAGGGTACGCATAAATAATTTGCCGGTAGGACAAGGTAATGGCAGCCAGCAGGATTAATACCAGCAACGCAACCCACATTTGGTACATGAGGGCGGCGGTGGATAAGGTAATCAAGACTGCCGTAATCTGTTCCGTTCCGTATGCCACTGAAGATAACGCATCTGATGATAACAGGGCTAATCCCTTAAAAATCGTAAGGGACTGCCCTGATTCATCAGTACTTTTCAGCGGTCGGCCAATAATTAAACGTTTTAAATATCGCCACATGAAACTGTACTCCTATATCTTGAATTTGCTAACTAGCATTTTTATACACCTGCTACTATACTCCGACTGCCCGGTTCCGACAACAGCAAAAGGGAAGTTTACCGAAGTAAACTTCCCTTTTTCGTGCTAAACATTAAATTACATCATACCTGGCATTCCACCTTGAGCCAGGGCAGGATTATCGTTGTTATCGTCCTTTGGTTCTTCAGCAACCACTGCTTCCGTGGTTAACAATAAGGAAGAAACAGAGGCAGCGTTTTGTAATGCAGACCGACTAACCTTGGTTGGATCTACCACTCCAGCGGCAATCATGTCTTCGTACTTGTCGTCAGCGGCGTTGTAACCAACTCCTGGTTTTTCTTGCTTCAAGTGATCCACAATCACAGCACCGTCAACTCCAGCGTTTTCAGCAATTTGCTTAACGGGAGCTTCTAAGGCGCGCCGCACGATGTCAACTCCAGTTTGTTCGTCGCCATCAGCATCAACGGCAGCTACATCAGCTAGGATGTTAATGAAAGCAGTTCCCCCACCAGGAACGAAGCCTTCTTCAACGGCAGCCCGAGTGGCGTTTAATGCGTCCTCAATCCGGTACTTGCGTTCCTTCAATTCGGTTTCAGTTGCAGCACCGACTTTGATTACGGCTACTCCACCGGCTAACTTAGCTAACCGTTCTTGCAGTTTTTCTCTGTCAAAGTCAGAGTTAGTAGCAGCAATTTGGCCTTTGATTTCGGCAACTCGTTTAGCAATGGCATCCTTGTCACCCTTGCCTTCTACGATCGTGGTCTTGTCTTTCGTAACGTTTACTTTATTGGATTGGCCGAGTTGATCAATCGTCGTATCCTTTAAGTCTAATCCCAAGTCATCACTAATTACAGTTGCACCCGTTAACGTAGCAATGTCTTGTAATTGTGCTTTCCGCCGGTCACCAAAGCCAGGGGCTTTGACAGCAACCACGTTAAACGTTCCCCGCATCTTATTCAAAACTAAGGTTGGCAGAACTTCACCACCAATGTCATCAGCAATCATCAAGAGGGAACGACCTTGTTCCACAACGGATTGTAACAATGGCATGATGTCTTGCATGTTGTTAATCTTTTTGTCAGTAATCAAGATGTATGGGTTGTCTAAGTCAGCTTCCATCTTTTCTTGATCGGTTACCATGTATTGTGACATGTAACCACGGTCAAATTCCATTCCTTCAACCACGTCCAAGCTGGTTTCTACTCCCTTGGAGTCTTCGATGGTAATTACTCCATCGTTACCAACTTTTTCCATAGCATCGGCAATCAAACTACCCACTTGTTTACTTGCAGAAGAAATCGAAGCAATTTGGGCAATGTCGTCTTTGCTTTCCACTTTGTGACTCATCTTGTGTAAGCTGTCAACGGCTGCCTTGGTTGCCTTTTCAATTCCACGGCGCACACCAACTGGGTTAGCACCAGCAGTCACGTTCTTCATTCCTTCTTTAACGATGGCTTGCGTTAAAACTGTGGCAGTCGTGGTTCCGTCCCCGGCCACATCGTTCGTCTTAGAAGCAACTTCAGAAACTAACTTAGCTCCCATATTTTCGAAGTGATCTGGTAAACTAATTGCTTTAGCAATCGTCACCCCGTCGTTCGTGATGGTTGGATCTCCGGCAGTTTCTTCCAAAACCACGTTCCGACCCTTTGGTCCCATCGTCGTTTTAACTGTGTCAGCTAACTTGTCAACACCTTTAAGCATGGCGCTCCGAGCGTCATCTGAAAACTTTAATTCTTTAGCCATTTTTATTCACCTCATATTAATTAATTGAAACTTACTAATTAATTTTGATTGTTAATTTGCTTTATTTAACGATTGCGAGGAGGTCACTTTCATGCATGACCAGGTATTCTTGATCCCCATCGTTAACCTTCGTCCCAGCGTACTTATCAAATACAACAACGTCGCCTTCGTTAACCACGGGAGCAACCTTTTCACCGTTATCAAGAATCCGGCCCGTTCCAACCGCAACGACCTTTCCTTGGGTTGGCTTTTCCTTAGCGTTTTCTGCTAATACAATGCCACCGACCGTTTCTTCCGGTTGGTCTTGAACTTCAATAATGACACGATCTCCAATTGGTTGTAACATCTTAAATCCCTCCAATAAAGTAACGTTTTAGCACTCAAACTCTTCAAGTGCTAATTACATTATTTAATATAAGCTCCCCCGCAGCAAAATGCAAGAATTTAGCTTCAAAAAAAGAGTTACTGCAACAGTAACTCTTAGTCTTCGCCGGCATGATCGTAATGATCAATAAAATAAATTAAAGTTTGCAGTTCGTTGGTGAGGTCAACATTGTGAACCCGAATTCCAGCGTCCACGTTTAAACGCCGGGAGGTAAAGTTCAAAATCCCCTTCACACCTGCTTCAGAAACCTGATCTGCCACATCCTGAGCCACGTTGGTGGGGACAGTCAAAATGGCCACACTAATTTGTTGGTCACGCAGTTGCTTAATCATCTGATCCATTGGATAAATGGGCACTCCCCCTTGGATCGTGTTCACGTTCTTCGGGTTCACGTCAAAGGCAGCGGAAATGCGGATGTTACTATCCTGGTGAAAGTTAAAGTTCAACAGGGCGTGCCCCAAATTGCCGACTCCGACCAGGGCCACGTTGGTTAAACGGTCCTGGTGCAGAATGTTTTTAAAAAACTCCAAGAGATTGTCAACATCATATCCGTATCCTCGTTTGCCGAGGGCACCAAAATAAGAAAAATCTCTGCGGATGGTGGCGGAATCAACGTGAATTGCATCGGCTAGTTCAGTCGATGAAACCCGCGTTTTGCCTCCATCGTGTAAAATATTTAAGTAGCGGTAATACAATGGTAACCGCTTTGCGGTTGCGCGGGGAATTTTCACTTCTGCCATTAGTTGATGGCCTCCTTCAAGTTAGTCGTACTTTTCCTTTTCTCATTTTACCACAAAGTTCCAGCTTGTGAATTTGCTCGTTAAAGCCGCCGGACTTCTTTAATGTAGAGGGTGCTTCTTGCCGTGCCCAGCAAGCTCCAGCTTGGGAGTGCTTGTGAATGGTTTCGTTCCCGTTGGAATTAAAAACGGGCAAAATATGATAAGATGGCGAAAGGAGGAATCATCATGATTATCTTACAGGCACAACACCTGACGAAACGTTTTAACGGGACCGCCATTTTTGACAATCTAAACCTCACCATCAACGACCACAGTCACATCGGACTGGTGGGTCAAAACGGGGCGGGAAAATCAATACTTTTAAAACTACTCGTTGATCCCCAAACTGCTAGTGAGGGCCACGTAACTACTAAACAAGGGCTGTCAATTGGTTATCTCCCTCAAAATACCGGTCTTCATTCAAACCGAACCATCGAAGCCGAGTTAGAACTACCCTTTTCTACTTTAATTCAAACCGAAAAACGCCTACATCAATTAGAACTTGAAATGAGTCAATCGGACGTGAGCAACGATCCTGAGCGGTTAGCAACAATTTCCAAAACATATGACCAACTGCAAGCTGACTTTACCCGCCAAAACGGTTACGGTTACCACGCAGAGATTCGGACCATCATGAGTGCGTTTGGTTTTACCACGGCTGACCAAAATCGTCCGATTAACGAACTGTCTGGTGGTCAGCAAACTCGAGTGGCCTTGGCCAAGCTTCTGTTAGAAAAACCCGATCTTTTGATTCTAGACGAACCAACTAACCACATCGACATGGAAACTACGGCGTGGCTGGAGAACTTCTTAAAATCGTACGGAGGAGCGCTGCTGGTGGTTTCTCACGATCGGTACTTTCTCGATCAGGTTGTCAATGAAATCGAGGACCTCGAACACGGTCGGCTGACGCACTACTCCGGAAACTACAGTTTTTTTGTGAAAGAAAAGCAGCACCAGCAAGCAGTGGCCGCAAAGCAATACGAAAAACAACAGCACCAAATCAAAAAGGATGAAGAATTTATCCAAAAGAACTTGGTGCGCGCTTCAACCACTAAACGAGCCCAGTCCCGGCAAAAACAGCTGGCTAAACTCGACCGGGTGGAAAAACCTCATCCAGAACATGCCACCGCCCACTTCCAGTTTCAACCGGAACGAAAAAGTGGCGAAGTAGTGCTTGACGTCGAACAACTGGGGATTGGCTACACAACTCAGCTCAGCTATCCGATTGAACTTCACCTCCGGCGCGGCTATCGAGTGGCGGTTTTCGGTCCCAACGGGGTCGGTAAATCAACCCTGCTCAAGACGATTGTGAGTGAACTCCCACCCCTAAAGGGAACCATCCGCTTTGGAACGGGCGTTCAGATTGGATACTACGACCAGCAACAGGCTCAATTACATCCAGAAAAGGATGTCCTCCACGAACTGTGGGATGACTATCCCACCACTCCCGAACGAGAAATTCGATCCATCTTAGGAAGTTTCTTATTCAGTGGCACGGCCGTGGAAAAACAGGTGGCCAACTTGTCTGGAGGCGAACGAGCCCGCTTGTTACTCACCAAGCTTTCCATGCAACGCGATAACTTTTTAATCCTGGATGAACCGACGAACCACTTAGACGTTGATAGCATTAACGTTTTAGAAACAGCGTTACTCCAATTTCAGGAAACAATTCTTTTCGTTTCTCACGACCGGTACTTCATTAACCAACTAGCTACTCACATCGTAGAGCTAAGTCCTCAGGGGTCTACGACTTACATGGGTAATTATGATTATTACGTTGCCAAAAAGGCAGAGGAAGCAGAGATTGCCGCCCACGAACAGGCCGAAACAGAGGAGTACCCTACCGCTCCCGTCTCAGAAAAGAAACAACAGTTCCAACGCCAAAAAGACGTTCAACGTAAGCGTCGGAAGTTAGAACGAACCATTCAGGAACTAGAAAAACAACTGGGGCAATTTGAAACCCAAATTACTCAGGTTCAAACTGAAATGACCCAACCCGAAAACTACCAAGATCCAGAACGGAGTCAAACCCTCCAAACCCAATTGAGTGAGTTACAAACCCAACAAGAACAGGTGGAGTCTGAGTGGGAAAATGCGAGTGTTGAATTAGAAGAACTAGAGGAAAACTAAAAAACGGAACTGTAGACGTGGTCTGCAGTTCCGTTTTTTAACAAGAATTACCGTTTTAATAAATAAAGAATAATTGAATTATGTTTAACAAAATTGCTACAAACCCAATTATTAAAGTTCCCCTTCCATCTTGATGCTTAGTAAAGCTGTTGTAACTAATCATCAAAACTACAACTGCAATAATAGCGCTTAACGGCGGAAAAACCACTTTAAACAAAACCACTACCACAAGTGACAGGGAAGCTGTCATTAGAAACTCAAAAATCATTGCCATAAATAAATCCATGGAATGAGCTTGCTTAGTAAATAGTTTGAGCAAGCTCCAACTAATTAAATAAGTAACTCCAAAAATGAACGTTACCCAAACGGCCAACTCCAAAACCTGAACAAAAATAAATTGATAATTAGATAAATTTAATTCGTTTTGAATTTTTAATAAGCTATTTCGCTCCGGAATAAAATTAATACTAGTAAAGTACAGGACTATTTGTGGTAATAATGCACTAGAAATAAATAAAAATAATCTCCAATACCAGGGCCATGCTTTTCTTTTCATTAGGGGGTTCCCTCCGATTCAGCAAAGGATAAAATGACACTCTGCTTATCATGGTAACAAATATCAACATTAATAACAATTACTATTAATAAGTACTAAAATCTAAATTGGTAATTTGTCTCAAATAAAAAGAGCAGCAAACTAATTTGCTGCTCTTTTCTCATAGAAATTCAATTAATGGCGTGGTTCATACCGATGATTCCATAAACCAGCTCCAACCACAATCGCAACTAGAATAACTCCACCGACAATCCACGGCACAATGCTGTGGTGCTTTGGCTGTTTTTTCTTCTGTTGGTCGCTTTTTTGATCTGTTTTTTTAGTGGCCTTTTTGGTTGCTTTTTTCTTTTCCTGCTTCTTTGGCTGTTGGGATTTAGCTTTTTGCTTGGATTTCGTTGGTTTAGAGGATGATTGCTGATCATGCGTCCCAGTTTGATCCGTTTGTGCCTGCTGACTCATAGCGGTTTGATTAGTAGCATCAGATGATTGCCCAGCTGAAGAAGTAGTTTGCTGACTGGTATTTCCTGCAGACTGACCAGTGGCCGTGCCAGTCTGATTGCCAGTGGCAGAACTTCCCGTGATTTGCGAACCGGATTGCGCCGGGGGGTTACTAGGAGCATACACAATTGACATTTCTTGGACACCCGTCCCCGTATCATTACCGCCAAAAATCATCGCAGCTCCATAGCTATCATTTTGACCGTTTTCAACTCGCGAATACGTGTATCCTTTAATGTTAGGAATGGGAGCATAATAAACCGTTCCCGCTTTTCCCGTTGCTACGGTAGCAGAACGCAAAACGTTCCCACTTTGATCCACGTAATGAACCACAATTTCACCTTGAGTACTGCTATCGCTCGTACTCTGAGCCTGTACGGAGACCGGGTGTAACGGCAGGGTCGCAATCCCAACGGTTCCAAACGTCAACGCTGCTAGTCCCGTTAGGAAAATTTTCTGCTTCTTCATTATCATAAATCCTCACTTCACCATTTTATTAAGTTAATCATATCACTAATAAAGTTAAAACTTAAGGTACATTCCACCCCTGGTACCGTAATTAACGCTTTGGTTTTCGTTGTCGAGCAACTTGGCGTTTTTGCCCTATCCGGTGCGTATGCCAACTGGTTAGTAGGATGACCACTATTAAACACAGTTCTCCTCCCATCAACCAATCAAAGTGTGCTTGAAAAATTGCAACCATCACCCCAGAAAACACCAGAAAAACGATGAGCAGCGGAACCACTTTTATTTTCCCAGATCCCTTAGATTGGTACGGATACAGAAACAGGAAGATTGCCAGAAACACCAACGAAAGCACGGTACAGATGTTATATAGCGACTGACTGAAATAGGTGCCATACAATGCACCGATTGAACTAAAAAACCACAAAACACAATCTAGTAACAAAATGCTTTTTAATTTATTCATCATCATCCTCCATAACCCACATAATGATTGTCATAGTATCACAATTTTTATAGCAAAATAAAATAGGAGGAGCAATTTCGCTGACAAAGCGAAAACGTTCTTCCTAAAAAGGATAACCATTTATAGTTCATTTAGTTGATTAACAATGTATTTTTAATGTGGTTCGTTTGTTTCCCATTCAAATTCCAGGCCTGGATCAGCATTAAGTAACATGTCTGCTCGCGCACCGTGTCGTTGTAACATTGCTCCGGCCGCTCCAATCATCGCAGCATTATCGCCACACAACTTCAGCGGTGCCATCACAAATGGAACGTTTTGCCGCTGCACGGCAGCTTGCAAAGCGGTCCGTAAGCCGTGATTAGCTGCAACGCCTCCGGCCAAGATAAATTCTCGGGCGGGATATTTATGTAAGGCATTCATTGCTTTAGTTACCAAGACATCCACTACAGCAGCTTGAAAACTAGTTGCTAGGTCTTGTTTGTTAAGCTGGGTCCCCACTTGATCAGCATGATGCACCGTGTTGATAAAGGCACTCTTAAGACCACTAAAACTAAAGTCGAAGTTATCTTCCTTCAACATAGCACGGGGAAAATCAAAAGAATCCTGACCTCTTTGGGCCCATTGATCAACGGTAGGACCCGCCGGATAGTTGATTCCAAGTACCCGACCAATCTTGTCATAGGTTTCGCCCGCGGCATCATCCCGGGTCTCCCCGATAATTCGAAATTCCCCTTCCCGTGGCATCCAGACCAACTCCGTATGCCCACCAGAAACCACCAACGCCAACGCTGGAAATTGAATGGGCGTTACAAAGTTAGTTGCATAGATATGACCGGCCAAATGGTTAACCGGAATCAGCGGTAAATCATGAGCCCAGGCTACGGCTTTGGCAGCCGTAATTCCAACCAGCAAGGATCCCACTAATCCGGGTCCATATGTAATCGCAACTCCCGTGAGGTCCGTGTAAGTTACTTGTGCTTTTTGCAAAGCTTTTTTTAAACAAATTGTGATCTGTTCAATGTGATGACGACTAGCAACTTCTGGAACCACTCCACCAAAGCGTTGGTGACTTTTAATCTGGGTGGCCACGACGTTACTTAAAATTTCGTTCCCATTTTTAATGACTGCAACGCTGGTTTCATCGCAACTGGTTTCAAATGCGAGGATTAAACTTGTCTGTTCTTCCACTTTTTTCACCACTTCTTTATTCATTAGCGACCAAAGTTATTGGCAGCTAAGTAATTCCGTTTATCGAGATGCAACTGATAGTTCACCGCTGCTTCGCCATCGTCATAATAATGGTCCTGTTCTTCTCCCGGTACAAATCCCAAATCTCGAACCAAACTTTGCGAACGCTTGTTACTCTTCCGGCAGGTAAAAATCACCCGCCGTAAATCCATTTCGCGCGCCCGTTCAATGATCGTTGTAACTAGAAAGTAGCCGAGGCCTCGCTTTTGAAAACCGGGAAGGATGGCAAGATTCTCAATGTGACAACAGCTTTTCTTCCGTGAAATCACAATGCAAATAAATCCCACTAGTTCGTCGTTATGCCGCAAAATCAAATAGAACCGATCGCTCCGGTTTTTCAGACCGGTTTTAAAGCGCTTGGTCCCCCACTTAACCTTGCTTCCGTAGGCGGCTTGGTCCACCTTCACTAGATCTGGTAGATCCGTCATCGAACCCTTCGCCAAAAAGTACTTCATTCCCCCGATTTCTACAAGCCGATTTTTAAAATCCAATGCCTCAGAAATCCTTTGTTCCTTTTGATCATGAATGTTTTTCCGATACCACTCTTTAAACTTGTTCAACATATCCTGTCGATCCTTCTCCTGGGTGCTGATCCTGCCATTCTGCTTCTGCCTGGGTAAGCCGGAGGTAGTGTGGCACAACCTGGTCAATTGCGGTAACCGGAGCTAACTGTTCGCCAAAGAGCCCGAGTTGCCCAGCTTGGGGAAGATTATTCATCCCCAGTACGGTGTGAACCCGTTGCCCCAACCGTTCCTGCAACTGGGGTAAGAAGTGCGCCACGTCTTCCCCCACAAACGTAATTGGTTCGGCAAGGGGGTCTAGCTGATCGAGCCAGTCTGTGATTCCTACGTGTTGCTCTGGAAGCACCAACCGTGGTCCCGTGGTGCTAATCCGATAACAACCAGAAAATACAATCTGATTGCGAGCATCAAACAACGGTACGACCAACCGGTGCCGCTGCGTTACATTTAAAGCTAGCGTCTGTAAGCTAGAGACCGTGACTAAATCTAAATCAAGCGTCGTGGCAAGCACCTTTCCAATCGTAACTGCCACCCGTAAGCCGGTATAGGATCCTGGTCCAAATGCGATTACTACTCGTTCTAAATCCGTTGGTTTCAGGTTTGCCAGTTGCACGAGCCGAGCGACCTCATCCATGGCATAAGCCGCGTGCTTTCTCTGGGTTGTGATTGTCGTAGTCGCTAACACCTGCTCGCCATCGACCACTGCCACTGAAAGCGGTCGATTTGATGTGTCAATCGCTAGAGTTTTCATACATCCGCCTTCTTTGCGTTAATTCTCTTCCATTTCATCCGCGCCGTTGCCCGGACTTGATCCGCTGCCGTAATTTGATGGAGCGTGACCGGATGCTCCTGGTTAGAATCCAGAAACTGGGCTTGACTAGTTACCTGATCGCCATACCGAACCTCATCGGCATATTTAATGCAAAACTCAGTCGGTAAATAATCCCGTAAAAAGTCAAAGTCCATGGTATTAGTAATCCAACCCACGTAATGGGTGTTGCTAACGTGACCGTTAAAATCAATGTCACTAAACAACACCGGATAGGTCATTGTTTGATCCGGTTCTCCGCTGAACGCTGGAATTTTGGTCAACCGCGGCAACCGTTTTACGTGCTCACTTCCAAACGGTTCGGTTAACGCTGGATTAATTTTTACCATTTTACGAGTCTGTAAGTTCATCATAACCCATAAGCTATCAACGTCCACCAGGAGCTGATCGTCTAAGTCATAAACCCGGTATAGGCGTTTAGCAAAATAATTCGTGTGCGATGCTGCCTGGGTTTCAATCCGGACCCGTTCGTTAGCCCGGGGAAGCCGGTGAATATGCAGATCCTGTTGCACCACGATCCAGGTCACTCCGGTCGCTTGCACGTCACTCACACCCACGGCCAATTTAACTGATTCATCCTCTGAAACCTGAATAAAGCTGTCAATCAAGCACTGCAGAGTAATCTTGCCGTGTAGTTCCGTTTGAAAGTTAGCAATTTGATATTCTTCTGAAAAAATTGAAGCTGGCATTAACTTTTCTCCTCTGCGTCAAGATGATGGAAGCGATTATAGACGTCCTGACGAACCAATTGATTGGCCTTGGCCACCTGTTTAATCGCCTGATTTGGCTTTAAACCCGTCTGAATTAACCGGTCAACTTGAACTTCAATCGGGACCTCCGCTGCTCCGGTTGTCGCTTGAGTTAGCGGTTCTGGATGGGGATTACCGGCAACTAAAATTACAAATTCTCCTCGAATTTGGTTGCTGGTTGCCCAGTCCACCAGTTCAGAGAGGGTTCCACGCACGTACTCTTCGTGCTTTTTGGTTAGTTCCCGACCCAGGACTGCTTCACGCTCTCCGAGTTCATGCAACAAATGGTTCAATGTTGCTTTTAAGCGGTGTGGGGCTTCGTAAAAAATCAAGGTTGCCGGCTCATTTCGAAGCTGCTCCAGTTCTGCCCGTTGTTCCTTCGGTTTTCGTTGCAAAAAGCCATAGAACAAAAAGGGTTGGGGCGAAAGTCCAGAGGCAACTAAGCCCGTCAATCCGGCCGTTGACCCGGGTAAACTCACAACCGGAATTTGTGCTTTAATGCAAGCTACCACCAGCTCATGTCCCGGATCACTAATCGAAGGCATCCCAGCGTCACTCACCTGAGCAATCGTGTTTCCTGCTTGTAACATTGTTACCAATTCTGGAATCCGACTGGCCGTATTATGTTCGTGAAAGCTGATTTGCTTGGTTTTAATTTCAAAATGATTTAAGAGTTTCTGGGTGTTCCGAGTATCCTCTGCGGCAATCACATCGGCCGTTTGTAAGATGTTTAGGACTCGCAACGTAATGTCATCCAAATTTCCAATTGGCGTGGGTACGAGGTATAGGGTTCCTGTTTTAGACTGGGACGTAAAGCTACTCTGCGCGTAAAGGGTCATGGTTAACGTTCTCCGTAAATAATGTCCGTACAAAAAATACAACTCTCATTTGCTTCCCGTCGTTTTCCATAGTACTGGTTACAAATGTGATATCCCTGGTTATAGAGCTTTTCCAGGTTCTTTTTGGATTGCGACAATTCGCGAACCCCTTGGTGCTTTTTTTCCGCGGATCCCAGTAATTCTCGTAGATGTTCGTTTTCAATCCGCAACTCCGAGTTCTCCTCTAAAATTGCCGCCACTTTGGTGCGGAGGGTCGTAATTTTAGTAAACATCTGCTCGAACTGTGTCGAAAGGTCATCCATGCCCTCATCTACATTTTTGTTTGACAATCCCTTCATCCCTCTCGTTAGCTAGTGATAACATGCAAACATTTTAAAGTGATAACTTCTAAAATCCCTTGAAATCCCACGTTGGCCCGCTGCAGTTGGCTCGTCGTCAGTATGTCATTAATCATACTGACAATTTGTTGGTCTGACAATTGCTGCGCCATCGATTTAAGCAAATCATAAACATCACCAAATGCTAAGTCTGCAGCCGCCTGGTCACGAAACTTGACGTTAAAAACGTCCTGAAAAATTAAACAAATCATGGTAATTGTCACGTTTTGGCTAAAGCGGTCTTTAACTAACGGCATTAAATTCGTTTGAACGTAAGGAAAGGCCCGGGCATCCCCCTTGCTAATCCAGGTTAGCCACCCTTCCAGTTGGCGTTTCATTTTGCCTAGCCACTGGTCAGCAAGTAACTGATCTAATTCCGTGGTGGAATTGGTAATTTTTAAGGCCAAATTAATCTCGGTCCGACTCAATTCTTGTTGCTTTAAGAACTGAACTAGGGCCTCCTGCTGAATCTGGGGAAATTCTACTAGTTGGGTTCGAGACCGAATCGTCGCTAAGATGTGGTGGTAATCAGTCGTCAATAGGAACGCTGTAACCGTCGTTAGTGGTTCTTCAATTACCTTTAACATACTATTAGCCGCTCCGACCGTCATTGTGTCAGAATCATCAATGATAAAGACCTTCTGCTTGCCTTCCACCGCACTCTTGGAAAATTCACGCTTTAAGGCCCGAACCTGCTCAATTTTAATCGACTGACCATCCGGTTGCACGGTCAACACGTCGGGATGTTCATTATTGGCAATCCGCAAGCATTCGTTACACTGCCCGCACGGAAACCCAGTTTCATCTGGGTGTAAACAGAACAAGGCCATCGTTGTTACTTTCGCGAGTGCTAGTTTTCCGACCCCGGCAGCTCCTGAGAATAAATACGCATGACTCAGATCTCCCGACTTTACCACGTGCATAAAATGTTTGGTTAGCTCCGGTTGCTTGGTTTGAGCCTCGGTTAAAAATTGTTCTGCCACCGTAATTTCCATCGCGCTAGAACCGGAAGAAGGATTCGATCGGCAATACCATCACCGTTGCCCCACCGACTTCAACCTCAACTGGATAAGCCGTATCGTTAATGCTCCCCACGAGGTTAATCGGTGGAGTTACGTATTGATCGCGCGCCTGACAAGAATCTTTAATCAGGTCCAATAACTCTGGAACCCGTTCATCATCCAAGCCAATCATATAGGTCACGTTCTTGGCTCTTAAAAAACCACCCTTGGTTGGTAATTGGGTTGCAATGATTTTATGTTCGTTTAACTGGGCTTGGAGTTTACCGGCATCTTTTTCTTGAATAATTGCTAAGACTAGTTTCATTGTCATGACCTCCTCTGGTCGCTAAGCATGGTGCAGGTAGTTTGTAATAATCTGCAACACTTGGTCGGTAACCGCGGTTACGGACTGCGTGGCATCTACCCTTACAATTCGATCGGGGTGTTGGTTTGCCAAGCGTTCGTAGGCATCGTGCACCCGAACGTAAAAATCGCGGTGTTCTTGATCCAAGCGATTAGTGGCTTGGGCATCCCGGCTTTCAATCCGTCGTAATCCCACTGAAACTGGGACCGCTAGGTAAATTGTAAGGTTCGGAAGCACCCCGTTTGTCGCAAACTGATTGAGCTCAATCACGTTGGCTTCCCCGAGCCGACGTCCTGCTCCTTGATAGGCCACCGAACTATCGACGTAGCGATCACACAGCACGACTTGATCAGCTGCCAGTGCCGGTAGAATAGTTTGGACTAAGTGCTGGCGGCGTGCGGCCGCAAAGAGCAGTGCCTCCGTCCGGGCGTCCATGGCCTGATTGGCTTGATCCACAATCAAGTTACGAATTTGTTCTGCAATCGGATCCCCTCCCGGTTCACGGGTAACCACTAATCGAGAACCGATTGTAGGCGTTAACCGCTCCACCACCTGGTTTAAAATGGTCGTTTTTCCGGCCCCATCATTTCCTTCAAACGTTATTAACTGCCCGCTCATTAAGTCATCATTCCCCTTATTTTATGTTTCGATTGTACTGTAAATTAGTCAAATTGTCTATTTGCTCCCCGTGACCGAGGCCACAAAAAAAGACCGTAAAAACGGTCTTTTTAGTTAATTATTCGGCACTCAAACTAACCACCGGATCCACTTTAGCTGCTTTTCGAGCCGGTAACAGTGCTGCTAAGAGACAAATGATTACGGAGACGATTAAGCCAAAGAAGGCATTGCCTAAAGAAACTTGTACGATGCTGTAATGAATTCCGCTTCGCGACAAGGAGTTGGCTCCCCATTCAGCTAAGTAAGCCAAAATGATAGCTAAGACGGCAGAGAAGAAACCGAGAAAGACTGATTCAAAGATAAACAACTTGCGAATGTTTCCCTTGGAGAATCCGAGGGCCCGCAAAATCCCAATTTCCTTGGTCCGTTCGGCAACACTGATGTACAGAACCACGATAATCATGATGGCAGAAACTAATAATGAAATCGCTGCAATTGAGGTTAAGACGGCTACTGCCAGGTTCACGTAGGTGTTCAATACGGATACGATTGACCCTGCTCCAGTAATTTGGTAGGCCGGTTTATCGCCGTTTTTAATCGCCTTAATCCGATTTTGGACCGGTTGCACGTTCTGCACCCCACCAGTGATATCCACAGCCAAATAGTTAGGCCCAAACGGAACGTTCCCGGCTTGATGCATCGCTTTGAGGGTTCCATAGGTAACGGCATCTGGAAGACTACTCCCATCCGTCACTCCACTAATGGTGACTTCTTTTTGTAGAATTTGCGGTGCCTGGGTCTGATCATCACCACTGCTGAGGTAGAAGGTCGCCTTGGTTCCAATCACCTGGTTCGGATGATCATGGTTTAGCTGTTTAGCTTCCTTTTTGCTAATTAAAATTTCGTTTGCACGGGGAGCTCGTCCTGCTTTAATCTTGGACTTGCGCAACGTGTTATCAAACGTTTGAACTAGCGTTAGTGGTACCGTCTGGTTTCCATTCTTCAATCGGGCACTGCCAGCGGCAAAGTAACCAGGAGAAACTTTTTTCACCCCGGTAAGCTTCTCCAACTTTCGAATGTCTTGCTGGTGTAGCGTGGTCTGTTTGGGAGTCGGGTTGTCACTTTCAACGTTTTTAGCCACCTGAATCGTATTGGGATTTATCTGCGAATAAATTTCGTGGTTGATGTAACCCTTGGTTCCGTTTCCAAGGCCCAGCATCACGATCACGCTAAAAATTCCAATTGCAGCTCCAAACATGATTAACAGGTTGCGCTTTAAGTTGTACCGGAAGTGCTGCCAAGCCATCCCAGCCATTGATTTCATGCTGGCAATTTTATCCCGGAATGGTTTTTGGTGTTCCCCCACCGAGTAGGCTGGTTTTAAAATCCGGTCATCATCAATCAAACCGTTCGCAAGGTGCACGATTCGGGTTCCGTAGTCAGCCACTACCTGCGAGTGGGTTACAGCAATCACCAGTTTGCCGTCTTCTGCAATCTGGTTTAGCAACCGCAAAATTTCATCAGTATTTTGGGCGTCCAATGCCCCAGTTGGTTCATCGGCAATGATGATGTCTGGGTCGGAAGCCAGGGCTCGGGCAATCGAAACCCGTTGCTTTTGCCCTCCAGACAGCTGGTTGGGATACTTGTTTTTGTGTTCGGATAAGCCTACTTGGTCTAACAATTCATCTGCACGTTGCACCTGATCGTGGTGAGATAAATTCGTCATTTCTAACGAGACCATCACGTTAGCCCGAATCGTCAGGTGACTAATCAGGTTAAAACTTTGGAACACAAAGCCAATGGTACTCCGGCGGTATTGATCCAGTTCCTTGGGCGTATCATTTTTTAACGATTTTCCGTTTAACAATACGTTTCCCGTGTACTGGCTATCCAGTCCGGCGATGATGTTCATCAACGTCGTCTTTCCACCCCCGGATTCCCCCAGGATGGACACAAATTCGCCCCGTTCAAAGTCAAGGTTAATTCCATTTAAAACGTGAAATTCCTGGTGATCAACCTGATAGGACTTATGAATATCTTGTAGTTCTAAATAAGCCATCTAGTTCTCCTTTAGTGTTAATAATCATTATTATTTTAGTTGATATTATACACCATATAGCATTAGTTGCAATTCTTTTTCCAATTTTTTGTTGCAAAGCAAAAAAGGAGCCTACCCTGAGTAGTTGCTCCCTTACGAATCATAAACACTAGATTGAATGTGATCATTCTTAATCTTGCGCAATCGGGCTTGCCGATACATAAACTCAAACTTTTGCTTGGCCAATTCGGTCTGTGCTTGTACCTGCGGATCGACATCCGCTACGGCGGCTTCAGTTTGCTGGGCCTGATCCCAGTCCTGCTTTAACAAGTTCAGAGACTGCAGCAGCTCTTCATCGTAGTCTTTTTCAAAGTTTCTCGGTTTAAACAAGTTAAACATGCGAACCTCACATTTCTGTTCGTCCCTCGACAGCCCGAAAGAGCGTCATTTCATCGGCATACTCGATATCACTACCCACGGACAAGCCCCGTGCTAGTCGTGTGACCTTCAGGCCGGCTGGTTTTAGTAAGCGTGCCAAATACATGGCCGTCGCATCCCCCTCCGGAGTAGCATTAGTAGCGATAATCACTTCTTTAATCTGCTCTTTTTTTTGCAAACGTTTAATCAAAGCACTGATGTTAATATCATCGGGACCTTTTCCTTCCATCGGCGACAAAACTCCGTGTAACACGTGATACAACCCGTGATAATCCTTCATCTTTTCCATGGTCGCAATGTCTTTAGGTTGCTCAACCACCAGAACCTGGGATTGATCGCGCGTCGGATCAGTACAGATATCACACGGATCGGTTTCAGTAATGTTGCCACAAATGGAGCAGAAGGTTAATTTTTCCTTGGTATCCTGCAACGCCTGGGCGAACTGTTCTACCTCGTCTTTTGGCATATCAATCGTATAAAAGGCTAACCGGGTCGCCGTCTTGGCTCCAATTCCCGGAAGGTGCATGTAACCATCAATGAGCTTGGCAACTGGTTCTGGATACTGCATTCTGATTCCCTCTTTATTCTAAATTCTAAAGTCCGGGGATGTTCATTCCCTGGGTAAATTGTCCCATCTTTTTCTTGGTAGTTTCATCAATTTGCTTCAAAGCATCATTAACGGCTGCAAGCGTTAAATCAGAAATCATGTCTGGATCATCGGGATCAAGCGCTTCTTTTTTAATTTGCAAGTCTTTCATGGTCCGATCCCCAGTAAAAGTAGCTACCACTAAATCATCGGGAGCTTTTCCAATGAATTCTTGTTGGTCAATTTCTGCTTGTTGCGCACTCATCTTGCGTTGCATGTCTTGTGCCTGTTTCATTAACTTTCCCATGTTCATTCCGTTCATTGCCATTGTAAATCTCTCCTTTGAAATTTAATCATTTTCAACGTTCACTAATTCATCACCAAACAATTCTTTGGCCTTCCGCACGCTTTTAGGTTCCTCGGTCGGATCGGATTTTGCTACTGGTTGCTCCGCTTGTGGTTCAGCCACAGATGAGGTCTCTTTGTCGTTGATTTTCCCCCCACGGGGGTGTTGCTGCAGGTATTCCTGCCTGAGCGTCGGCCACTCCTCTTTTGGAACAAAGTACACCTGAGGAATGCGACCTAGCAATTGTTCGAGCCCCTGCTCTAAGGCAGTCATTAACTGCTCGTCACTTCCAGCCTTTTGGTACAAAAAGCCGTAGTCAAAGGCAATCACCACGCCTGCTTCACTAGCTGCCACCGGTCGGGCCACGTGTAATACGGCTCTTTGGGTAACACTCAGCAACTGTAATAGCGCCCCCCAATTACTTCGGTACTGTTCTAAATCAGCCTTAGTCGCCGCATCTAAAATCCCAAAGATGCCATTTACATCCGGTTTGGGTGCCTTTGGATTATTAGGTACCGTGCGTTTGGATACCGGCTGGTCAGATTGCGCTTGCGCCAAAGCAGGAGCAGCCGAAGTTGGACGCTGTTCTAACGCTTGGAGCTGCTGTTGCAACTGCGCTACTTGTTGCTCCAGTTGCTGATAAGCGCTTGCCGATTCTGGCGCAGTCGGAGCAGCTTGCTCTTCCTGTTCATCGGACAACCGCACGGTTAAAATATCGAGGTACAAATCAGGGTGGTATGTAAACCTCAGTTGTTGTTGGACCTCATTCATAATTTCTACAAATCGATAAATGCGGTGTTTTGCCAATGATCCCGCGATCTGTTGAAAGTGATCCCCAAGTAATCCCAGTTCATCGGCACTCACCAACGCCTCGTCTTGTTGGTACAACAACAAGCTTTGGCAGTAATCCACCAAATCCTCAATGAACTGACTGGCATCCTTTCCTGCTGCTAGCGTGGCCGTTACCACCTGCAATCCCGTACTAACGTCTCCGGCTACTACCGCTTCAAAATAGCGCTGTAACTCATCACGAGCCACGCTCCCAGTAACCTGCAGGGCACTTTCGTAGGTCAGTTGTTGAGAATCATACGAAAGGGCTTGATCCAGGATGCTAAGGGCATCCCGCATTCCCCCTTCGGCACTCTTGGCGATGATTTTAACGGCCCGTTCGTCGAATTGCACCTGCTTACTTTCCAGGATTTTTTTCATTTGGGCTGCAATGTCTGCGGCACTAATCCGACGAAAGTCAAAGCGCTGCAATCGGGATAAAATCGTTGCCGGAATCTTATGTGGTTCCGTGGTGGCGAGGATAAATATAACGTGAGCTGGCGGTTCTTCCAAGGTCTTTAGCAGAGCGTTAAACGCTCCCGTGGAGAGCATGTGAACTTCGTCAATGATGTAAACCTTATAGCTCGCTTCCGTGGGCGCATACTTGGCCTTGTCACGGATATTACGAATCTCTTCGACTCCGTTATTTGAAGCAGCGTCAATTTCAATCACATCGTTTAAAGAACCTTGGTTAATCGCCACACAGGTGGCACACTCGTTGCAAGGTTCTCCATCCTTTAAATGTTCACAATTGACCGCTTTCGCCAAAATCTTAGCGGTCGAGGTCTTCCCCGTCCCCCGGGGGCCACTAAATAGATAGGCGTGACTAATTTGATCGGTTATCAAAGCGTTTTTTAACGTTTTGGTAATGACCTGTTGCCCCACAATTTCATCAAAGCGTTGGGGGCGCCAAACCCGGTACAGTGCTTGATAACTCATGTCACCCTTCCTTTCCTCGTTAGTGTCACCTGCATTCATTATAGCGGGAACGGCTGATAATTACCATGATTCTAATTGCCAATTTCTTACTGGTTTATACCATATTATTGTAAAAAAAATCTCCCAGTCAATTTGACTAGGAGTTGATTTGCTAATAACAGGAAGCACAAGGCAAAAAATACTTAGTGCTGCTTCCTTCCGGACCTGACACGGTTCGTAAGTCTGCCCTTGCTTCCAGGCCTTACGGCAATTACTATCATAACTTACACCAGGCTACTTGTCTAGTCCTAACCACCGGTTTTTCCGGCGCCGATTTCGTTTCGTCCGAAAGAACTGCCGCATCAGGTTTCCGGCCTCCGTTGCTCGACAGCCAGTCACAAGTTCCACCTGGTGATTTTGCCGTTCATCGGTTAATGCTTGATACAGACTTTCCCCTGCTCCGGCCTTCGTATTAGCTGCCCCATACACTACCCGATCAACGCGCGCGTTTAAAATTGCTCCGGAACACATTAAACATGGTTCAATCGTGACGTACAGAGTACAGTCAGTTAACCGCCAGCTCTGAACCATCAGGCAGGCTGCTTCAATCGCAATCAACTCTGCGTGTTGCGTCGCTAACTGGGTGTGTTCGCGCAGGTTATGGCCGGTCCCAATCACCTGTTGATTCTTCACAATTACCGCCCCAATGGGAATTTCGCCAATTTGACCAGCAAAACGGGCCTCGGCCAACGCCATTCCCATGTAACGTTCATCTTGATTCATCATGACTGCTTTGTACTTTCTAACACGTAGTAACCCTTATCGCGCTTCAAAATTTGAACATTGCCGAAGGTGGCTTGCATCAACCGTTTGGCAGAGGGGGCTCCCTGCTTTTTTTGTAACACCACGTAGAGCCGGCCGTTGGTTACCAAATGAGTGGCTGCTCCTGTAATCATGGCATCCACCACGTCTTTTCCAGCCCGAACTGGCGGATTCGTGACCACGGCCGCAAACCGTTGTTCTGAAACCCCAGCGTAAACATCCGAAGTTCCCACGGTTACGTTAGCAAGCTGATTGGTGGTGGCATTTCGTTCTGCAAGGCCCAGGGCCCGTTGGTTCACGTCCACCAACTCAAACTGGCGCTCTGGATGAGCCTGCGCCAAAAAAAGCCCAACTGGTCCGTACCCACACCCCAGATCAAGGATTTTCCCCGCGGGCAATCCTGCCAAATCCACGGCTTGAATCAAAACTCGCGAACCGTAATCGACCGTCCGCTTAGAAAAAACTCCGTTGTCTGAAGCAAAGTGCAACGTCACTGCGTTAATGGTAAAATCCCATTCTTTTTCATCGTGAATCACATCTGGATTCGGTGTATAATAAAAATTGCTCAAAAAAATCACGTCCTTAAATTCTAGAATTTTGTTTCACATACCACATATAGTGTGTTTCTCAGTCAGATACCACAACATGTGGTATTTTTTGGTTGAAAGAATCGATTTTCGTAGTAGAATCAGTACATAGACAAAACGAAAGAAGGAGTCCCGCATGAATCAGATTACCGTATACACCAAAAACAACTGCATCCAGTGCAAAATGACGAAACGCTTTTTAACCGAACACAACGTGGCCTTTACCGAAAAAAATACCAGCGACAATCCGGATTTAATTCCCTATCTAAAGGAACAAGGTTTTCAAGCCGTTCCCGTGGTTGAATCAGAGGTATTAGAGTCTTTTGGTGGCTTTCGGCCCGACCAACTAAAAAAATTAGTTGAACAATTAGCCACCGCTTAAGCTACCACTTTCATTATACACATTAAGGGGAATCAGTATATGTCGCTTAAAGACCACACGGATGCCAGTTATTTTACTTTAAATAACGAGATCAACATCCCAACCAAAGACGGCCGGATTCAGTTAGATAAGGATCAAGAAGCCCTAGCCGCCTTCTTAAAGGAAAACGTTGAACCCAACTTGGTGCAATTTAATTCGTTACAAGAACGCTTTGACTACCTAATCAAGCATGATTACGTAGAAGAAGCGTTTTTAAAACAATATCCACTGACGTTCATCGAAAAGCTTTATGATTACTTAAATAGCCAGGACTTTCATTTCCATTCCTTTATGGCAGCGTACAAATTCTACGCTCAATACGCCCTCAAGACGGATGATGGCAACCAATATCTAGAACGTTACATTGATCGAACGGCTATGAACGCTCTCTACCTGGCCAACGGAGACCAAGAATTAGCCTTAGCACTGGCAGACGAATTAATTCACCAACGCTTTCAACCCGCTACTCCGACCTTTTTAAACGCCGGCAAGAAACGCCGGGGTGAGTTTGTGTCCTGTTTCTTGATTCAATCCACCGACGACATGAACAGCATCGGTCGAACGATTAATTCGGCTCTGCAATTATCCAAAATTGGCGGTGGAGTCGGAATCAACCTCAACAACTTACGGGCAGCTGGTGACCCAATTAAGCACATCGAAGGAGCTGCCAGTGGCGTTAAACCGGTCATGAAGTTGTTAGAAGATAGCTTTAGTTACTCCAACCAACTCGGCCAACGTCAAGGAGCCGGAGTGGTTTACCTCAGCGTCTTTCACCCAGACATTATCGACTTTCTAGCCGTTAAAAAGGAAAATGCCGATGAAAAGATTCGGGTGAACACCCTGTCGCTGGGTGTCACGGTTCCAGATAAGTTCTACGAACTTGCCGCCCAAAACAGAGACATGGCGCTCTTCAGCCCATACGACGTCGAACAAGAATACGGGGTTCCCTTCTCCTATGTTGACATTACCAAGGAATATGACAACCTGGTTCAAAACGACCGCATCAAGAAGAAGTACATCAAGGCTCGGGACCTGGAAACAGAGATTGGAAAGCTCCAGCAAGAATCTGGTTACCCCTACATCATTAACGTGGATACTGCCAACCGGGACAATCCAATTGATGGCAAGATCATCATGAGTAACCTGTGTTCAGAAATCATGCAGGTTCAAACGCCTTCCATCATTAACGACGAACAAGAATACGAACAACTTGGAACAGACGTCTCCTGTAACTTGGGTTCTACTAACGTCGTGAACCTAATGCACTCCCCGGACTTTGGTAAGTCGATTGAATCCATGGTGCGGGCATTAACCTTCGTCACGGACATTAGCCACATTAACACGGTTCCTTCGATTCGGCATGGGAACGAATTGAGTCATTCAATTGGACTCGGAGCCATGGGCTTACATTCCTACTTTGCCCTCCACCACATGTACTACGGTTCGCCAGAATCGATCGAATTTACCGGCGTCTACTTCATGCTCCTGAACTACTGGAGTCTCGTAGCTTCTAACCAGTTGGCACGCGAACGGGGCAAAACCTTCCACAACTTTGAAAAGAGTAAATACGCCGACGGCAGTTACTTTGATAAATACACCGAACAGGACTGGGGTCCCACTTCAGAGAAAGTCAAAGAGTTGTTTAAAGATACCTTCATTCCAAGCCGAGCAGACTGGGAAGAATTGAAGTTAGCAGTTATGAAAGACGGTCTTTACCACCAAAACCGCTTAGCAGTTGCTCCGAACGGCTCCACTTCATACATTGGTGACGCCACTGCTAGTTTGGCTCCGATCGTGAGTCGGATCGAAGAACGGCAGGAAGCCAAGATTGGAACCATTTTCTACCCGGCGCCGTACCTGTCTAACGACACAATTAAGTACTACGAATCTGCTTACGATATCGACATGCGTAAGGAAATCGACATCTACGCCGAAGCCCAAAAACACGTTGACCAAAGCCTCAGTATGACGATGTTCATGCGTTCTACGATTCCAGCAGGAATGTACGAATGGAAGGATGAGCGCGACGAGAAAATGTCGACGCGGGACCTGACGATTCTTAGAAACTACGCCCACCACAAGGGAATCAAGTCGATTTACTACGTTCGAACGTTTACCGATAATAACGACACGATTGGTGCCAACGAATGTGAAAGTTGTGTAATTTAGGAGGGGAAAAAGTTCATGGATTTAAACCAAGTATTGACCGGCAAATGGGACGGAAACTACGAAGCCATTAACTGGAACGAAGTCTCAGATGAAATTGATAAAGCAACCTGGCATAAGCTCACCGAACAGTTTTGGCTCGATACTCGGGTGCCCGTTTCCAACGATTTAAAGGACTGGCGGGAACTAGACGACGACCACAAGTGGTTAGTGGGGCACGTTTTTGGGGGGCTGACCCTATTAGACACCCTACAGTCCCAAGACGGAATGGCGGCTTTACGACTGAATGCCAAGACCCAACACGAAATCGCGGTTTTAAACAACATTCAGTTCATGGAATCGGTCCACGCTAAGAGTTATTCGACCATTTTCTCAACCTTGAACACCCCAAGAGAAATCACCGAAATTTTTGACTGGAGTGATTCAGAGGAATTACTGCAGAATAAAACCAAGCGGATTTATACCCTCTATCACGACGATGAAAGTCCGTTGAAAAAGAAAATCTCGAGTGTTTTCTTGGAAACCTTCCTCTTCTACTCAGGCTTCTTTACCCCCTTGTGGTATCTAGGTCACAACCAACTCACAAACGTGGCCGAAATCATCAAGTTAATCATCCGAGACGAATCAGTCCACGGAACCTACATTGGTTACAAGTTCCAGACCGAGTTTAACCAGTTGAGCGCCAACGAACAACAACAACTCAAGGACTGGATGTACGGCTTCTTGTACGATCTGTACGAAAACGAAGAAAAGTACACCCACCTCTTGTATGATCAAGTGGGCTGGACCGATAAGGTCTTAACCTTCATCCGTTACAACGCCAACAAGGCCCTCATGAACCTTGGTCAGGATCCCATGTTCCCTGACACGGCTGAAGACGTCAATCCGGTCGTAATGAACGGAATTTCCACTTCGACCGTTAACCACGACTTTTTCTCTGAAGTTGGTAACGGTTATCGACTCGGAAACGTAGAGGCCATGAGTGACGACGATTACAAGATTGATTCCTGGGAAAACAAACGAAACCACGATCGTCACAACGATTAATCCTTCCCCAAACAAAAAGCTGTTACCTGAATCAGGTAGCAGCTTTTTTTGTGCCCTAGTTTTTGTACTTTTCGTAATTTTCCTCAATGAAATCTGCCGAGTTTTGCAATTTGGCTAGTTCTTCTTCGGTCAGTTGCAACGGCACGTCGGCAATGATGCCATCGCGCCCGACAATCACCGGATGAGAAAGGTACACGTCATATTCAGCGCGGTAGTTCGACACCGGTAACACGGTTTTGGCATCTGACAAAACCACGTTTGCTAAGCGCACAGCGGCCGTTGCCACCCCGTAGCTAGTGTAACCCTTCCCCTTGAAAACGGCGTAGCCTCCGTGGCGAGCTTCGTGATCCAGAGCATCTAAATCCAGATCCTTAGTTTGAGCCAGTTCTGTCAGTGGTTGATCTAAGGCTCGCACCGTTGACCAAGCGGTAAACTGAGAGTTCCCATGTTCCCCAAGGTTGTATCCGGTCACAGAGCGCGAATCAATCCCCAATTTTTCGGCCACGGCTCGTTTCATGCGGGCAGAGTCTAACAGGGTTCCCGTTCCCATTACGTGTTTCTTCGGTAATCCAGTGATTTGTTGGTACAGTTGGGTAATCACATCAACCGGGTTGGTAATCGCAATGATAATTCCGTTAAAGCCCGAGTCACGAATCCGGGGAGCAACTTCCTTCACTTGTTCACTGTTGTAAGCCAGTTCGGAAAAACGATCCTCATTGGCACCATCGTTCAAGCGGATGTTTCCTAACGCGGAAATAATCACGTCCGCATCGGCCAGCGCCGAATAGTCATTAACCGTGATGTTCGTGTGAAATGGCAGATTAGGCATTGCTTCACGAAAATCAATCGCGTCCGCTGTCACCTTATCCTCATTTTTATCAATTAACACCAAATCGTCGGTAAAACCATTCGCAACGATGTAGTGGGCAACCGTGGATCCCACGTGCCCCATTCCAATTACTCCAATTTTTCGTGTCATCAAAATCCCTCCCGTTCGTTGTTGCATATTTTAACACAAGCTTCAGTTTTTGCCATTATTTTTTTAATAATTTGGCAATTTGTTCGATATCTGCAGGAGTTGTTCGGCAACAGCCACCGATAATGTTCGCACCCGCTGCTAGCCACTCTGGGACTACGTCTGCAAACGTCTGTGAGTGCGCCACGGCTATCCAGGTTTTCGTGACTGGATCGTACACGTCCCCTGGATTCGGATACACCACGATTGGTTTCTCAGAATGGGCGCGGATGAGTTGAACCGCAGGCAGGACGTTTGCAAATCCAGTGCAGTTAATCCCAATGCCACTGACCGCCTGCGCGTGGTCTAACCACTCAACTACCGTTGCTAACGGCGTTCCATCGCTCAAAGTCTGCGGATCCTTAATGCTAAGACTAATCCAGGTCGGCACTAACTGGGATTGCTCCGCTAGCATCGTGGTCAGCGCTTGAACCTCGGCAAAGTTAGGAATTGTATCGACTGATAACAGATCAACCCCATCAGCTAAGAGCGTCTGAATCTTTTCTGCATGAAAATCATCATACTCCGCAGGGCTTAGCTTGTAGGCTCCCGTATACTCAGCTCCATTGGCCAAGTAGGCTCCGTACGGCCCGACACAACCGGCAACCAATCCGTTCGGTTGTACGTCATCACGAGCCCGTTGCGCTAACTGGACTCCTAGCTTGATTAACTCCAAAGCGCGAGCATGCGTAATCCCCAGCTTGGCAAATGCTGCCACGTTAGCTTGATAGGTATCGGTAATCGCAATCGTAGCCCCCGCTTGAAAGTAACTCGCATGGACTGCGTAAATGGCCTCCGGATCAGTTAATAACGCATTAGCGGACCACAAGGCATCGTTCGTTTTCACTCCCCGTTTTTCTAACTCTGTTCCCATAGCTCCGTCTAACACGACCGGAGCTTGTAAACTAGCTGTAATTGGATTGATGGTGGGCATCCTGGTTCCTCCTTTTTTTCTTCCATTCTTTGCAAGCGTAACCAACATAACACACTGCCACAAAGGGAATGGTGACTTCCAGGGCAATTTGCTGGTTAGGATCAAACCAAATTAAAACACACGATAAAAAGCACAAACCAAACGCTAACCACGGTAACCAAGGATAGCCTGGCGTCTTAAACTTGAGTTGTGCCACCTTCCCCTGCTGCTTCAACCGTTCTCGAAAGCGAATTTCTGAAAGAGCAATCGCCATCCACACAAAGACGACCGCCAATCCGGAAATGGAAACCAGTACCAAGTAAACCGTTCCTGCCGCATAGACCGCTGACAGTAACGCCAACACTCCGCCTAACATACTGGTAACTAAGGCAACCATCGGGATCTGACGTTTGGTGGTCTTTTGAAAAAGCTTAGGAATCACCCCCTGGTTTGCCAGGGACCACAACATCCGCGTCGAAGCATAGAGACCGGAATTAGCCGCCGAAATAATGGCGGTTAACACCACAAAGTTCATTAGGTTTCCGGCCCAGGGAATTCCAATTGCCGAGAGAATTGTCACAAAGGGGCTTTCCGTCACGCCCGCTTTTTGGTACGGCAATAAGGCACTCATAACTACCATGCTCCCAACAAAGAACAAGACTAACCGGCCCAGGGTCGTACGAATCGCCTTGGGAATCGTTTGTTCCGGATGCTGGGCCTCACCAGCAGTAATCCCAATTAACTCCGTTTCTGAAAAGGCAAAGTTCACCGTTAACATGGTGGTGAATACCCCGGCAAAACCATTGGGGAACAATCCATTTTTAGTTAGGTTCTGCAAACCAATGAAGTGCCGCACCCCGTGATATGGTAAGAAACCAAGAATGGCTCCGGTTCCCAACACAATAAAAGCGACAATCGCAATGACCTTGATGCTGGCCAGCCAAAACTCGGTTGCAGCAAACCACTTCACCGAAAAAGCGTTCATCAAAAAGATAACGACAATCAGCAAACTACTCCAGACCCAAACTGGTACCCCAGGCACCCAATGCCACATAATCAGTCCTGCTGCCGTAAATTCAGAACCCATCGCAATCGTCCAGGTCAACCAGTACAAAAGCGCCACCACAAAACCAGCGCTCGGACCCAAGAATCGTTACGCATAGACATGAAACGAGCCTGTTTCTGGCATTGCCACCGCTAGTTCTCCCAAACAGAGCATTACAAGATACACAATCACTGCTCCTAAGAGATACGCTAAAATCGTGCCCAACGGTCCTGCTTCGTGAATTGTGTAGCCCGAACTCAAAAATAACACGGTTCCGATTACTCCTCCCAGAGAAATCATAAAAATTTGACTTGCAGAAATTTCCCGCGCTAAATGTTGTTGCACGTTATCACCACTTTCTCGTTAAATAAAAAAACACCCGTCCTCTAAAAAGGACGAGTGTTCCCGTGGTGCCACCTTTATTCCTCCACCTCTCACAAAGTGAAGCTCAGCAGTTACGCTGGTGAAGCAGCATAACTGAGTCGTGATATCGGTTTCCACCCCGCGTGAAGCTTATGATTCACCCCACGACCACTACACAGCCCATCTTCAGTCGGTTAATTTCATCCTTTCGCACCACCCAAGGACTCGCTGGGAAACGCTCCGACTTACTCAACTGTCACGGTTCTTTGCTAATTTGCTCTTAGTGTAGCGTGCCTTTTCCGAAGTGTCAACTACCCATTGAGTCAATTTAGCACTAATTTACTAACTAATTCATCCAAATTAATAAAATCGTTTGTAATTGTCTGTAAAAGCCCCGTACCATGAACATTAAGTTTTAGGTATCAAGCAAAAAGCGAACTTTAAAAGCATTTTTCCACTAAATTAACCTAATTTCCGTTTGACAAGCTTCCTGTTTTTCGGAATAATCAGCTGCAACTGATGTTTTGCAAAAGGAGGAGTTATGATGAAACCCATTTATGATTTAGCCGTGATTGGAACCGGCTCAGTGGGAGCAGCAGCGGGCTATTATGCTGGAAAAGCTGGCCTCTCGGTCTTAGAAATTGATGCCGATGTTCCTCCCCACGAGGATGGTTCTCATCACGGTCAAACCCGTCTGATTCGACATGCGTATGGAGAAGGAGCTCAATACGTACCATTAGTGTTAGCGGCCCAACGGCTTTGGAAGGAGCTGGCCCAGCAAACCGGCCACTCCATTTTTCACCAAACCGGAATTCTTAGCGTGGCTCAGCCCGATTCCCCCTTCCTAACCTAGTTAGTTAGCAGCGCGGAACAATTTCAAATTCCCCTCACTTCTTTGAGTGCCACTGAAATTACGGATCACTATCCAAACTGGCATTTTTCCGCTGACTACCAAGCACTCTTAGAACCGACCGGGGGCTATCTCGAATCCGAAACGGCCATTACGGCCTACATCCAGTTCGCTCGTAAAATTGGAGTGCA
The DNA here is from genome assembly GCF_024029435.1 of Fructilactobacillus hinvesii. Lineage (NCBI taxonomy): Bacteria > Bacillati > Bacillota > Bacilli > Lactobacillales > Lactobacillaceae > Fructilactobacillus > Fructilactobacillus hinvesii. The sequence goes on from NZ_CP097118.1 coordinate 1,376,381, forward strand.
GCAAGAATTTAATCAACCGGTCCGAAAATTCCGCTCGTTAGCAAACGGTCAGGTTGAAATTACGACCACGCAGGGTAGTTATCGAGCTCGCCACGTTGCGATTACAGCGGGCACCTGGGTCAAGACCCTCTTACCGAAGTTACCCATCCAACCAATTCGTAAGGTTTTTAGTTGGTTTAAAACCGCGGATCAGCGGTTAACGGAAGCAGCCGGCTTTCCTGGTTTTACCGTGGAGTTAACCGACGGAAATACCTTTTATGGCTTTCCCGGGACCAACGGCACCATCAAAATTGGCCGCCACAACGGTGGTCAACCAATTACTAATTCCGCGGAGCGCACTCCCTTTGGCAGTTATCCCGAAGATTATCACGAAATCGATCCATTGTTAGATCATCATCTCACCGGAACAACTGGCTTAGATCACGGCGGGGCTTGTACCTATGATCTCACTTCCGACCAGAACTTCATCATTGACTACCTACCGAATCAGCGTAATATCCAGATCGTTACGGGCCTCAGCGGTCACGGCTTTAAGTTTGCCAGTGTCCTAGGTAAAATCATTGCCGAGCGAGCGGAAAACCAGCTAGATCAATTCGATTTAACGCCTTTTAAACTAGACCGTTTCCAGAACTAAAAAAGCTTGGCAGTAAAGTATCATCCACTGCCAAGCTTTTCCTTATTGTTGTTTAGGGCGTTCGTTCACAACCCACAATAACTGTAACATCGTGAAGACCAGGGAGTTATTCTTCCGGTACACAAAGTACTTCGATTCCCATTTGTCCACGTATTTTTCCTTGTAGGAACGCAACCCTTGGAAACTATAGAAAGCATCCCCATACTCATAAATTAAATGAGCAATCTTTTCGTTAATAAAACTAAAGCGGGAGTTTCCCACGTTAGCCAACGGAGCCATTCCCAGGTTAAACCATTGGTACCCTTGATCCTTAGAGTACTGGAACAGGTTGATGAAAATCCCATCCATGACTCCTGACGGGGCACTGGAACTAGATCGCATCAAGTCAATCGAGGTCATCTTATGATCCCCGGTCGGCATGATGTTCGCAAAGGCCACAATCTTTTGGTCTTCATCCCTGAAAACCGCAATTGGCGCCTGGTTTAGGTAGTACGGATCAAAGAAGCCGAGCGAAAAGCCCTTTTCTTCCCGACCCCCTAGCCATTCATCAGAAATTTCCTTTAATTCCCCTAAAAGTTCATCGCTAAACGGTGGCTGCAGGATCTCAAAGTGATAGCCGTCCCGGTCAAACTTGTGCATCAATGCCCGTTCGCCCCGGTGGCGTTTTCCAACCAGGGTAAACTCGTTTAAGTTCACCTGACCTTCTTCTCCGGCCTTGATGAAGTCAAAGCCCTTATCATGCAATAGCATCGTCAGCGATTCACTAACTTCATAGAAGACCAAGGTTAGGTCAGCATTATCGGCATCCAGCATGAACTGATCAATGGCAGCTTCCAGTTTGGCTTGATTTCCAAACGGTTCCCCCATGATGATCAATTTATTGGCCTTTTGCCGGTACATAAAGACGATCTGATCCTCGCCGTCTTCTGTGTAAAAGTAAATCCGCTTATCACGTAGAAAGGCCAAGTGACTGACTTCGTTTCCACCGTATTGATCAATTACCTTTCCGATGCGATCACCATCGAAGGGTTGATCCAGCCAGTCTAGGTTTGCATAGGTTAAGACCCGGTAGAGACCATACAGAATACAGAGGGCAATCACAAAACCAATCAACCCGACGACCCAGGTTTGTTGGGATGGAAGAAGATAAGCATTCGTCAATCGGAAATGACGGTGATTACCCACAATCAAACCAACTAAGACGTAGAGAGCAAAGGTTGCCACAAAGAGACCAGCATCTGTAATCAATGCTCCCCAGGAGTAAGTTAATCGTTTGCGGTAGAGTCCCTTCCGTGCTAACCAGAGACACAGCAGAATAAAGCAGAGGAACAATGCCAGTGGCAGTGGGAAGTCTTCCTTCCATAGGGTGTTAGCAATCGCAAAGACCAGCAGAATCACCGTGGGCCAAAAGGCTTTTTGGACCCGGGCCCCCACTCCCCGGGCCAATCCAATTAACAAACAGCCCACAATCACGTTCGAGAGTTGCCCTAAAAAGTAGAGGGTAAAAGGTGCTAACGAAAGGTATAGTGGGTTCACCAGCACCACGTTGGGGACCGTTGCCAACAGAATCATCATGATTCCAGAGAAATACATGAAGAAAGTCACGATTAGTTGAGATGAACGTTGCACGATGTTAGCCGGAATGTCATCTAGGAATTTATTAAACCGTTGCAACAGTTCCTGCGCAAACAAAATTACTCCAATTCCAAACGGAATGAAGTAGTAAAAAACCCGGTACAACAGAACCCACACGGTGGCCGTCGTAGGTGAAACACCAAGGTAGCCCAGCCCCGTAATCATTGCCAAATCGAAAGTTCCAAGCCCCCCAGGCAGCATCGAAATGACTCCAATTACGTTGGCAGCAATGAAGAGCGGAAAAACGCTGGCAAAGTTGATGTGCAGGTTCATGAACATTCCAATGATAATGAAGAAAATGCCACAACTACCCCACTCCAAACAGGAGCCGATGATTAACTTAATTTCTCGCTTAATTGTTAAATCAGCGAAAAACTCTGAATTGTTAAAGCGGGTAAACAAGAAAATCACGGGGAAGTAAATTCCTCCCCCTAACAGAAATGGCCAATAACGATGAAATTGGGTTCCCACGCCAAAGCCATAAATCATCACTAACGATACCAAACAGTAGGTTGAGAGTCCGGCCAATAAAAACAGGGCAATTTTAGAAATCGCATAGAGCACTTGCTTTTTGCTGGCGTTCTTACTATAAAAGCTCGCCCGCAAGCTTGCTCCTAAAAAGCCACCAAAACCAGCAATGTTGGTAAAGCTATTGGTAATCCATCCACTCTTGATGATGTACCACGGTTTAAATTTCCCGGGCAAAAACTCAACAATTGTAAAGTCATACGTTAGCATTGGAGTGACCGCTAACAGCCCTAGCACGATTAAAATTAACAGGTGCGTCGGGGACTGCGAGGCTAAACTAGCTCGCATCTGTCGGCCGTTAATTTCTTGTAGGATGTTGTGGCCTTCGTAGATTACAAAAACCACCATCACTAACAGAAACAGAATCTTGAGCACGTTCAGATAGCGGTTAAACCAGTCCGATACTCGTTTAATAAAATTTTTCACAGGTTTCCTCCAAAGGTCTGGTCGCCTTGTGTTTTTCTCAATCAAAATCCTCCTAGTAAAAAAGGATGTGTGAGAAACACACATCCTTGCTTACGAAGACTAAGACTACTTAAGCGTAACAGTAGCACCTTGAGCTTCAAGTTTTTCTTTAATATCGTTAGCTTCGTCTTCTGAAAGACCTTCCTTAACGATTGATGGAGCTTCATCAACCATTGCCTTAGATTCTTTCAAACCAAGACCAGTGATGTTTTTGATTTCCTTGATAACCTTGATCTTACCAGCACCACCAGAAGTTAATTCAACGTCAAACGTTGACTTAGCAGCACCATCACCACCAGCAGCACCACCAGCGGCAACTGGAGCAGCAGCTGAAACATCAAATTCGTCTTCGATTGCTTTTACCAAATCGTTTAAATCAGTAATAGAAGCATCTTTTAATTGTGAAATAATTGCATCTTTATCAAAAGCCATTTTTATTCCTCCTCATAGGACAGTCATTTTTATATTATGCGGCGTCATCGTCGTCTGATTTGCTATCAGCCACAGCTTTAACAGCGTAGGCAACGTTCCGAACTGGTGATTGTAACATACTTGCAAGGGTAGCAAGCAATTCATCACGACTAGGCAACGTAGCAAATTCGTTAATCTTATCAAGGGAAGCAACTTCACCTTCGATAATTCCACCCTTAATTTCAAGAGCGTCGTGATCTTCAGCGAACTTCTTCAAGATTTTAGCAGGAGCAATTGGATCTTCGTGAGAGAAGGCAACCGCACTAGGACCATTGAAGACATCCTTTAAGTCGGTGTGACCACTTTCATCAGCAGCCCGTTCCAAAATCTTGTTTTTGATCACCATTAATTTTACACCGTTATCACGTAATTCTTTCCGTAATTCAGTGTCTTGAGCAACCGTTAACCCCCGGGAGTTAACTACGATAGCTGAAACTGCTTCTTTAAAATCATCAGCAACTTCAGTTACCTTCTTTGCTTTTGCATCAATAACTTCTTTCTTTGGCATAATTTCACCTCCCGTTTAAAATTGGGACCTAATAAAAAATCCCTATGCTCGCCAAAACATAAGGAAAAGTCGTTAAACTAAACTCCTCGGCAGGCATTAATTAAGACCATTACGGTCACCTGAGTCTTAGGCGATTCATATTCAATTAACAATTTATCATAATTATGACTAGTCGTCAATCTGAGATTTTTTAGCGTTCATCGTTAACTAGAATGATTCAGGAGCAACCTTCACACCTGGTCCAAACGTTGATGAAACTGAGATATTTTGGATGTAAGTTCCCTTCACAGTTGAAGGACGGTTCTTAACCAAGATATCTTGAACGGTCTTGAAGTTTTCCACTAACTTGTCAGCGTCAAACGATGCTTTCCCGATCGCAACGGCAATGTTTCCGTCCCGGTCCGTCCGGTAAGTAACTTGACCGGCTTTGGCATCTTTAACGGCTTTTTCAACGTCCATGGTAACAGTCCCCGTCTTCGGGTTAGGCATTAAGCCCTTTGGTCCTAAGACCCGACCTAAACGACCAACTTGTGCCATCATGTCTGGCGTAGAAATCGCAACGTCAAAGTCTAACCAGCCGTCCATAATCCGTTGAGCCAAGTCATCTTCACCAACGACATCGGCACCAGCAGCTTCAGCTTCTTTAGCCTTGTCACCCTTAGCGAAAACAACTACCGTTTGATCTTTACCAGTTCCGTTAGGAAGCACTACGGCTCCCCGTAACTGTTGATCAGCTTGTTTCGTGTCCACGTTTAACTTGATAACGGCTTCGATGGAGTCATCAAAGTTAGCAGTGTCTAATTTTTGGACGAGCTTAACTGCTTCATCAACTGGGTAAGCTTTACTCTTGTCGATTTGTTCAGCAGCTGCTCTGTATTTTTTCCCTCTTGTACGAGCCATGTAATTTCCTCCTTGCAAATGTGGTGATGACGGAAAGAATATCCTCCCACGCTCACACGCTATCTTTTGATAGCGTAGCGACTGTCATCGTAGTAGCAGTGATTAACCTTCGACAGTGAATCCCATACTACGAGCAGTACCTTCGATCATACGCATTGCGGCTTCAACGTCGGCAGCGTTTAGATCTTGCATCTTGGTTTCGGCGATTTCCTTCACTTGATCCTTGGTTACGCTAGCAACCTTCTTCGTGTTGGGTTCACCAGAACCAGATTCCACGCCAGCAGCTTTCTTCAAGAGCACTGCGGCTGGTGGAGTTTTGGTAACGAATTCAAACGAGTGATCTTCGTATACCGTAATTACAACTGGAATCAACATTCCTGCTTGATCAGCAGTCCGAGCGTTAAAATCCTTTGTAAATTCCATGATGTTTACCCCAGCTTGACCCAATGCAGGTCCAACTGGAGGAGCAGGTGTTGCTTTACCCGCTGCAATTTGTAACTTAACAATATCAGCTACTTTTTTAGCCACGAGACATACCTCCTTAAGTCCGTGTGTGGTCATCGAGGAATTGAAATCCCTCTCCCACGTTGATTATGCATAAATACACTAGATTAGTCTAACACACTGACTAGTGATTAACAAGCTCATTATTCTAAGGTCAGTGGTTTTACCTGGTTAAAGTCTAGTTCGGTACTAGTTTCTCTGCCAAACATGTCAATGTTAACCTTTAACTTACCTTTTTCGTTATCGATGCTGGTGATCTTCCCAGACAAGCCTTTGAAGGCTCCGTCCACAATCGTCACCGTGTCTCCAACTTCACTATCCAACGGTTGGACCGTTTCCTTGACACCAAGACTAGCCATCACCCGTTCTACTTCTTCCGGTAGCAATGGGTTGGGCTTTGATCCCTGCCCGTGAGAACCGATGAACCCAGTTACTCCTGGAGTATTTCGAACCACGTACCAAGCCCTATCGGTCATGACCATCTGCACTAATACGTACCCAGGGAAAGTCTTATCCATGACAACCTTTTCCTGACCGTTCTTAACTTCGTGGGTTTCCATTTCCGGAACCACTACATCAAAAATGTAGTCCTGCATCCCCATCGAGTCTCGTCTAGATTCTAGGTTTTCTTTAACCTTGTTTTCGTAACCAGAATACGTGTGTAAAACGTACCATTGCTTTTCTGCTGATTCTACCATCGCAATCTCTCCTCTACTTTGTTTCTTCATCCGAACCGGCGCACGTGGATGCGACTAAAATAAAAAAACCTCGCACCCACGAAGTTTTTCAATCTTACTATACCAAAAATTAAGCGGCAAAACCAGCTTAACCTGCTTTTAACAAAATTGCTTCTAACGCCCAGTCGATTAATCCAAGAAAGACCGTAAAGAACAACGTTGTTCCAATCACAGTCGTGGTATCAATCCGCGTTTGGCGTGCATTCGGCCACGTAATCAGCTTTAATTCCCCGATTACGCTCTTTAAAAAGTTCCAGAATCGTTTCATTGTTATCTTCTCCTAGCGAGTTGCTCGATGCAAGGTGTTTTTACCACAGTGCTTACAGTATTTGCGAAGGGTTAAGCGGTCGGACTGCTTAGAAACGGATACGTGGTAGTTCCGCGCCCCACACACAGAGCACGCTAAAGCCATTTTTACTTTGGCCATTCACGACTCCCTCCCATCATATTTATACTCTAGCATCAAACTGAAGCAGCGTCAATTGTAGTCTGACGGTACTTCCGTTTACAGCGAACCAGGGCATTGTGCACCTGCTGTTCCTCCACCTGGAGTTGTTGCGCAATTTGGGCTACCGTTTGTTGGCGCAAGGTGGCCACTAAGACCCGGCGTTCGAGAGGAGAACAGGATGCCCCGACCGTTTGGAGTCGTTCCGTGAGTTCACAACACCATAATGGATCCGGTGCTTCGGGATCCTGAATCGTTTCTGCGTAATACTCGGGATTGGAACTAAACGACGCTTGGAGTTGTTCTGGGATTCGCTTTTGGGCGCTTTTCTTGCGCAGTAAATCAAACATATGATTCCGGAGGTTCGTCTTATAAAACGCCCCAAAGGGAACCCGTTTGCTGAGATCATAGCGATGGAGCGTCTTAATGAAAACCAGTGCGGCCTCCTGACTCCAATCGGTTAACTCCATGTCGTTTAAAAAATAGTCGCGCCACAGCTTCAAGTAAACCGGAGCAAACTGCTGAAATAACCGTACGAAACACTCTTCGTCCTGTTTTGCTGCTACAATCGTTGCACTATCACACTGATAATTTAACTTAATTCCCATTTTCATCGCACTCCTCGTGGTTGGTTGCTTCTAAGTTACAGAAAGCTCCGCTCACCCCACAAGCGAACGATTGTTCCAACCACGGCTAGTTCACGTAGTCCACTTTCAACTTATGCCAAAAGCACTAAAAAGTTAGTGAAAAAGAAATCAGGATCAGTGATTACTCACTGATCCTGATTCAAACGATTATATAAATCCCGCAGTTTTTGGGCTTCCTTTTCGTTAAAATTCAACCGGTTACCCAGTGGTTGCTGATGATAGGTCTTAGTGACCTGCTTGATCTCCACCTTGGCCCGCTTCACCGAACGCAAAAGCTCTGGGGCCGAAATCCGCAGGGCTCCCGCACTAAAGATGGTCCACTGCTCGGCATGGTCGCTCGTAGCCACCTCTACCTGGGTAAACAAGGACTGTTCTCGCGTTGCCAACGCTTCAATGTAAGAATCAGCAGTTTCATTCTTACTGGTCCAGACCACATCGATGTTTTTAACCTGGACAGTCCGGGCATTTCCCGGAACGTACATGGCATCAAAAACCACAATAATCTTTTTACCGCTGTACTTTTGGTACTCCGACAAGTCCCACAGTAATTGATCTCGTGCCTCTGGGAGTTGATCCTTTAATTTTAGTTGATTTAAGTGAGGCCAGCTACCAATCACGTTATAGCCGTCCACAATCAACAGTTCTTTTTTCATGTTCTCACTCCTCGCCCGTCGTTTCGGTTAAAGGGGATGGCGGGAGTTAAAGCCCTGGTACATCAACAATCCGGCCGCAACAGAGGCGTTCAGACTCTGGATGTCTCCAATCATCGGAATCGTAAGCAATTCATCCATCTTTTGCTTGACCAACGGCGAAATCCCCTTGCCTTCACTTCCAATCACAAGGGTTACTGCCCCTTGGGCATCCCACCGACGATAATCAGTCCCCTGCATGTCGGTTCCAAAGATCCAGACGCCGCGTTCCTTTAACTCCCGAATCGTGTTTACGAGGTTCGTTACCCGCGCCACGGGCACCCGTTCCATGGCTCCGGCTGAAGTTTTCGCCACCGTAGCGGTTAATCCGACGGACCGGTGCTTCGGAATAATCACCCCGTGCACCCCTGCGGCATCCGCCGTTCGCAAAATCGAACCCAGGTTGTGGGGATCGGACACGTTATCGAGCATCACAAAGAATGGCGCTTCATTTCGTTCCTCCGCCCGGGCAAACAAGTCATCGATGGTTGCGTACTTAAACGGGGCTACTGCTAAAATAACCCCTTGGTGGTTTTGCCGGTTCGCCATGAGGTCTAACTTCGTCTTTGGCACATTCGTAATTACCAAATGACGCCCCTTGGCCAGCTGCAAAATAGCTTGAACCGTCCGGTCCTCTTTACTAATTCCGGTCTGTAAAAATACTTTATTAATTTCTTGGTCCCGGTTCCGGAGCGCCGCCACCACTGGATGACGCCCGATGATAAAATCAGTTTCTGCTTTATTTGGCATATTCTACCCTTCCTGCTTGGACCTGTTTAATGCACCACTGGGCTAGTTCCTGAAACCGCTCGTCCTGCCCACTTAACGACAAATACCCAAAGAGGGCTTCAAAGCCGGTTGAGACCCGGTAAGTAACTACGCTGGTGTTTTTAGCGTGGGTGTAGCTCTTCGCGTTGCGTCCCCGCTTGTAAAAATACCACTCTTCGTCCGTTAACAAGTCGTCTGCTTCCATCAGCTTAATCAACCCAGCCTGGGCCTTCGCGGAAACGTAGCGAGTGGCCTTGTGTTGCAGTTGGTTGGGACGGGTTAACCCCTCGTCAATTAGATGGCGCCGAATAAAAACTTCATACACGGCATCACCAAGGTAGGCCAAGGCAATCCCATTTAACTGTCGAAAGTCCTGTTGCTGCGTTGCTTCATCCATGCTTACGCTTATTCCCTTCTAAACCGCGTTCCCTGCGGCGTATCTTCAAGGATGATTCCTTGTGCTTTCAATTCATCTCTAATTTCGTCACTGCGGGTAAAGTCCTTGCCTGCTCGGGCCTGTTCCCGTTCGGCAATCAGCTTTTCCACTTGGTCGTCGTTTAGTTCTTCTGAAGCTAATTTAATGCCAAAGATCGATGCTAATTGAGCAAGACGGTCACTCACCACTTTGAGCGTGTCAACAAACACCACCGGATTCTGACTGTAAATGTTTCCCAGTTTAGCCAGTTCGTAAACGCTCGAGATTCCGTTTTGGACGTTAAAGTCATCGTTCATAGCGTCCTGAAAGTCGGCTTGGATCTGACGCACTTCTTGTTCCAGCTTAAAGTCACTGCCGGGTTCGGCGTCCTTGAAGCGATAATTCAGGTTTTGGTAAGCCGTTTGCAGCTTTTTTAGATTAGCTTGGGCTTCGTCTAAACCAGACTGGCTAAAGCGAATCGGCCGCCGGTACTGGGTGGTGGCCATCAGTAACCGAACGACTTGCGGATCCACCTTTTTCAGCAACTCGTGCACGGTGACAAAGTTGCCCTTTGACTTACTCATTTTTTCATCGTCAGCCCCGACCGTCACAAAGCCGTTGTGCAACCAGTACTTCACAAACAGTTGCCCCGTCTTGGCCTCACTCTGAGCCCGTTCGTTTTCATGGTGGGGGAATTCAAGGTCAATGCCACCCCCGTGAATGTCAATCGTATCGCCGAGATACTTCGTAGCCATCACCGAGCATTCGATGTGCCAGCCGGGCCGACCAGCTCCCCACGGTGAATCCCAGGAGATTTCCCCGGGTTTAGCCGCTTTCCAGAGGGCAAAGTCAATCGGATCTTCCTTTTTAGCCAGTTCAGCAGCTGAAATATGCTCACTGGCGCCACTTTCGAGTGTATCAATGTCTTCGTGACCGAGTTCCCCGTAACTAGGGAACTTGCGAGCCCGGTAGTACACGTCTCCATCGGCTTCGTAAGCGTATCCCTTGTCAATCAGGTCGGTTACAAAGGCAATGATCTCTGCAATGTTTTCCGTCGCCCGCGGGTTGACGGTCGCCGGTTTCACGTTTAAAGCGGTGGTATCTTCGTAGTAAGCTTTGATGTAGCGATCAGCTAGTTTTGGAACCGTCGTCCCTGCTTCTTGCGCGGCCGTAATCAGTTTGTCATCAACATCCGTAAAGTTCGAAATGTAAGTAACGTCATAGCCTAGGTATTCCAGATAACGCCGAATCGTATCAAAAGCCACCACACTGCGGGCGTTCCCAATGTGAATGTAGTTATAGACGGTCGGTCCACAGACGTACATCTTCACCTTACCAGGTTCTAACGGCGTAAAGGTTTCTAACTGGTTATCCCGTGAATTGTAAACTTGTAATTTCATCGTGGCAGACCCCTTTTTCTCAATTTATTTAGTCCCTATCATACCATAATCAGCACATTAGCTGACAAAACAAAAGGCCTAGTAAGCACTAGACCAATTGTTAGAAAAATATTTTAGTTTGCCTGGATTTGTTCCAGCGTTTGGTGCACGTGTTGCAAGGCTGTCTCGCGTCCAATCAGTTCGATGGATTCAGGCAGTTCCGGACCTTCCATTTCGTGGGTTACGGCAATTCGGATTGGCATCCAGAGTTTGCGACCCTTAATCCCGGTTTCCTTTTGGACCTCTTTGATGGTCCGTAAGATGGCTACCTTGTCAAAGATTGGCAGTTCCTGCAGTTTCTTGGCAAATTCTTTTAAAACGACCGGAGCAGTGTCGTTTTGCAGTTCAGCTAACGCATCTCCGGTAACTTGATCTGGTTCGGTGAAGAAGACCGTCGCCATTTCGTTAATTTGCGCCATGTAGCTCATTTGCCGCCGGTAAACGTCAATCAACTTGCGCGCCCATTCAATCGTCTTAGCATCCGGATTTTCCGGTAGGTTACCAGCTTTAATCAATTGTTGTAAAGCCAGGTCAACGATTACGTCTTCGTCGCCATCCTTGACGTACCGGTTATTAATCCATTCCAGCTTCTTGTTATCAAAGGTAGCTGGTGACTTACTCAACCGCTTTTCATCATACATTTTGATGAATTGCTTTTCGGAGTAAATTTCGTCTTCACCAACCGGAGACCAACCTAACAGCACGATAAAGTTAAATAAGGCGTCAGGCAGGTAGCCCAGGTTCCGGTACTGTTCGATGAATTGGAGCACGGTTTCGTCCCGCTTACTCAATTTCTTTCCCGTATCGGCACTAATGATCAGGCTCATGTGACCAAACTTCGGTGCTTCCCAACCAAAGGCTTCGTAAATCATCAGTTGTTTGGGCGTGTTGGCCACGTGGTCATCACCCCGGAAAATGTGGCTAATCTGCATGTTGTGATCATCGGCCACCACGGCAAAGTTATAGGTGGGCATGCCGTCTCGTTTGACGATGACGAAGTCGCCCCCAATGGTATCGGAGTCAAAGGAAACGTGCCCTTTCACCATGTCGTCCCATTCGTAGGTCTTGTGCTTGGGCACCTTAAACCGAATCACCGGCTTTAAGCCCTTCGCTTCGGCAGCATCCATTGCTGCTTGGCGTTCTTCAGCCGTCATGCCCGCGTATTCGTATTCATAGTGGGGCATCACGCCCCGGGCCCGTTGTTCTTCTCGTTCTGCTTCGAGTTCTTCCTCCGTTTTGTAGGAGTAGTAGGCCTTGCCTTCGTCGAGCAGTTGTTGAATCAGCGGATCGTAAATGTCTTTTCGTTCTGATTGCCGGTACGGACCGTAATCGCCACCAACGTCTGGACCTTCATCCCAGTCAAGTCCCAACCACTTTAGGTTATCTAACTGACTGATTTCTCCGTCCTGCACGTTCCGTTTCGTATCCGTATCTTCAATCCGGATGATGAACTTGCCCTTGTAGTGACGGGCAAAGAGGTAGTTAAAAATTGCCGTCCGAGCGTTTCCGATGTGCAAATGTCCCGTAGGACTTGGTGCATACCGCACGCGAATCTGATTGTTTGCCAATTGCATTCTCTCTTTTCTATTAATAGTTTCACCTTAGTTTACAATGGATAGCGCCAAAAATAAACCCGCGGACCGGGGTTACTTCGGCAGAGCGAGCTTTAAGGCTTCTTTAAGGGTCGTAACACCCACCACTTCAATCCCGTCTGGAACATCGAAACCTTCCAAACTGTGTTTAGGGACCACAATCCGGGAGAAACCAAGCTTGGCAGCTTCGCGGATTCGTTGCTCAATCCGGTCGACCCGGCGGACTTCCCCGGTCAACCCGAGTTCGCCGACGTAACATTCCCGTGGATCGGTACTGACGTTTTCATAACTGGAGGCAATGCTGACGGCCATCGCCAGGTCAATGGCAGGTTCGTTCAACTTTACCCCACCAGCCGCTTTTACGTAAGCATCCTGGTTTTGCAACATCAGACCGGCCCGTTTTTCTAAGACGGCCATGATTAACGAAACCCGGTTTCGATCAACTCCAGTGGCGGTCCGCTGTGCGTTCCCAAAGACCGAGGGCGTAATCAACGCCTGCAGTTCAACCAGAATCGGTCGGGTTCCTTCCATTGCCACCACAATCGCTGATCCGGTCGCATTCTTCAGTCGTTCCTCTAGGAAAATCTCCGACGGATTTTGCACCTCTTGCAGGCCCCCGTCCGCCATCTCAAAGATGCCGAGTTCGTTGGTCGAGCCAAACCGATTTTTGACCGCCCGGAGCAAGCGGTAGGAGTGGTGCTTATCTCCTTCAAAGTACAACACCGTGTCCACCATGTGCTCTAAAGTCTTGGGACCAGCGATTGCTCCGCCCTTGGTCACGTGCCCGACGATGAAGACCGTAATGTTATTGGTTTTGGCAATGTTCATGAGGTCGGTGGTGACGCCGCGGACCTGTGAAACGGAGCCAATCGCAGAATCCACGTCGCCCTCCTGCATCGTCTGGACCGAGTCAACAATTACGACGTCCGGCTTTAAATCAGCAATCGCGTTTCGAACCGCCGTCATATCGGTTTCTGGAAAGACGTAGAGCCGGTCGTTGGCTGCAATCTGGAGGCGGTCAGCCCGCATCTTAACTTGATCAGCACTTTCTTCTCCGGTCACGTACAGAACCCGCTTACCCATGGTGGCTAGTTGCCCGGAAACCTGAAGCAGTAAAGTTGACTTCCCAATTCCAGGATCACCACCAATTAGCACCAAAGAACCCGGCACAATGCCGCCCCCGAGCACCCGGTTTAATTCCGCCGACTGAATCTGGTAGCGGGGAGCATCATGAGCATCCACTTCGTTAATCAGCTGGGGTTCCACCCGCTTCCCCGCTAAGGAAACCCGGGTGGCCGGCGAACTCGCACTGCTATCCTTTGTGACCGTTTCTTCTGTAAACGTGTTCCATTCACCACAGTTAGGACACCGGCCAAGGTAGGTCGGTGAAATGTACCCACAGTTGGAACAAACAAACTGCGTTTTGGTTTTACTCATACGTGTGCTTCCTCTCTAATCACCAGAAGAACCAAAGCCTCCGGTTCTCGTTGCGTGGGGCGTTTCGTCTGCATCAGCCAGTAGGTACGGCATAAAGATCCCCTGGGCAATCCGGTCGCCCTTGTGAATCTTACGGTCACGAATTCCCCAGTTAACCAGCTGAACGAAAATTTCCCCTTCGTTTTTTTCATTATTATAGTAGTCGGCATCAATCACTCCAATGCCGTTCGGTAAAATCAGGCCCCGTTTCAGCGGATTGCTGGACCGGTTGGCCAAAATTAACACCTCGTTCGGTTGCATGTAAGCCTTAATCCCGGTCGGAACCAAGTAGGGCTTTAAGTCCTGACTGGCTTCATCTGCTTCTGTCGCGCTTAACTGCCGCCCCTGTCGTAAGATTTTAAACGCCCGGAGCAATCCCTGTTTCCAGATTGATGGCAACACCATGTCCGTCGAACTGGCCAGGTCATACCCAGCTGCTTGTTTTGTCGCGCGCTGGGGTACTTGGATCCCCAAATTAGCTGCTTGTGATGTAACTTCAAATCCGCGTTTCATTTGCAAAACTCCTCACCTTTAAATAATTGGATAGTACCATTCTAACAGGATTTAGAGCATTTCAACATTACTTGACAAATGCTAAAAAGCCATGGAAAATTAAGGACTGAATTATAAATTATATGGTGGATGAAGGGGACAGTCAATGGATAGCGAAGCAATTAAACAACAAAAGGCGCAGGTGGGCCAAGAAGCCGTTAAATACATTGAAGATGGAATGGTCGTCGGCATCGGGAGCGGATCCACGATGTGGTACATGGTCGAAGCCCTCGGCAAGCGGGTCCAAGAAGGCCTAAACATCGTTGGGGTTCCAACTTCTCGGGCTACTCGCAAGCATGCCAACGAACTAGGCATTCCACTCAAAACCGTCGATGAGGTCGATCGGATTGACCTCACCATTGATGGTGCCGATCAGATTGACCAAAATTACCAAGGAATTAAAGGCGGAGGCGCCTCCCATTTGATGGAAAAGATTGTCGCCACGAACTCCACGAAAAACATGTGGATCGTGGACGAAAGTAAGATGGTGACGGCCTTTAACTATCCCGTTCCGGTCGAAGTGATTCCCTACGGAAGTACCCAACTCGAACGACGCTTAGACCGCTTAGACCGCTTAGACTTACAACCGAAGTTGCGGAAAAACGCAGCTGGTGAATTTGTCACGACCGATTCTAACAACTACATCATTGATCTCTACCTTGATCCATTAGACGAACCCAAAGAACTGGCCCATATCCTCGATCCCCTCGTTGGCGTTGTCGAACATGGCCTCTTCTTAGACATGGTAAACACGATTATTGTCCAGCACGCTGATGGTCCTGAGGTTATTAACGTGCGTTAAGCACCTAAAATGCAGTATAATATTCGTAATTTATTGATGGAGGTTACATTATGCCAAAGGAAATTTCACCAGAAAACATTGAACGTTATCAAAACAACCTAAAGGATCAACCAGATGCCGACGTCATTCGGCGCGCCGTGACCCACAACGGCATTTTAGCTTCCGCCGCTGACTACGAAGCTAACAATCAGTTAGATCCAGTCTTCTCTGTCGACGTTTCGAGCCAACCTGTTTCTGACCAAAAACGGAGCGGGCGGTGCTGGCTCTTTGCCGCTTTAAACACGATGCGGTCCAAAGTTGAAGGCAACTTCAACGTCCCGAAGGAATTCGAACTTTCTCAAGTTTACCTCTTCTTCTGGGATAAGTTTGAAAAGTCGAACTACTTCTTAACCAACATCTTAAAGACGGCCGACCAACCATTGACCGATCGGAAGGTGAACTTCCTCTTACAAACCCCACAACAAGACGGGGGCCAATGGGACATGATTGCAGCATTGATCGCCAAGTACGGCGTGGTGCCAAAGTCGGCCATGGCTGAAACCGCCAGTAGCAACAACTCGAGCGAGTTAAACAGCGCCTTGAACACCCAGTTACGCCACGATGCCATCATCTTACGGAAACTGGTCAAAGATGGGCAAAGCGGAGAAATCATTAACGCCAAAAAAGACGACATGTTAAACGAAATCTACCGGATGTTAGTGTACGCCTTTGGCAAACCAACGACGGAATTCACCTTTGAATACCGGGATAGTGATAATCAATACCACATTGATCAAAATATCACGCCCCAAGAGTTCTTTAAAAAGTACGTAAACGTTAACTTGGATGACTACGTATCCATCATCAACTCCCCGACGGACGACAAGCCATTTAACCAAACTTACACGGTTGAAATGTTAGGAAACGTCGTGGGTGGGCAACCAATCAAGCACTACAACTTGCCAATTGACCGTCTAAAGGAATTGACCATCAAGCAACTGCAAGCCGGTGAAACGGTTTGGTTCGGTAGTGACGTTGGTCAAGCCAGCGACCGCAAGAACGGTTTGATGGACACCAACCTTTACCACGTTGACCAACTGATGGACACCGACATGAGCATGAGCAAGGCCGAACGCCTCGACTACGGTGAAAGTGTGATGGACCATGCCATGGTCATCACTGGAGTGGACATTGTGGACGGCCAGCCAACGAAATGGAAAGTCGAAAACAGTTGGGGTGACAAGGTCGGAACCAAGGGTTACTTCGTTATGAGTGACGACTGGTTCAGCGAATTTGTTTACCAGGTTGTCATCAACAAGAAGTACCTGACTGACCAAGAACGACAAGAACAAGCCCAAGCACCAACGGTTCTCGCACCATGGGACCCAATGGGTACGTTAGCTTAATGAGCTAAATTAAAATGCGTAATCACTAGATGTGGTTACGCATTTTTTAGCTGGAACAGAAAAGACTCCTAACGATGGGGTTAGGAGTCTCAGTGAAGATGATTAACTTAGTTATTAAAACTTTTCATACATTAGCCTGGACCGTTCATCGGTTCGTTACAAAGGTTAACGAACATAATCTTCAAATTTAGTGAATTTGTAAAGAGTAAAAATCTCATAAAAACCTTCATCATTCTTTTTTCATTAGATGATTACCGCAAAATCTGCTTATCCAGGATTTGCAACTGATTATCTAACGTATAGATAATCGGTTGGGCGTTTGGAACCTCAACTCCATCAATCGCTACGTCGGAAAGGTGTTCGAGGTACTTAATCAACGCCCGGAGCGAGCTCCCGTGGGCCACGATTAGCTGATTTTCGTTTTGTAGGAGCCGGGGGGCCAATTGATCCTGCCAGTATGGTAACAAGCGGTCATAGGCCATCTGCAAACTTTCAGCCCGGGGTTCTTGAATCCCCATTCGCGCGTAACGGCGTTTGGGCGTGACCTCGGCTAACCGCGGAGGTACGGCCGTAAAACTCCGGCGCCACTGCATGAACTGTTCGTCACCGACTTCCTCTCGGACCACTGGTTTCTTGCGACCCCGCAGCGCTCCGTAGTGCCGTTCGTTCAGTCGCCAGGTTTTGTACTGGGGAATCCAGAGCTGGTCAATGCTGTCTAAGACGATGTTTTCTGACTGAATCGCGCGTTTCAAATAAGAGGTGTGGGCCGCAGTAAAGGACAGGTCCAACTGTCGTAGTCGTTCTCCAGCTGCTTGCGCGTCTTGCTTGCCCTGTTCTGTCAGCGAAACGTCATTCCACCCCGTAAAGACGTGTTGCTGGTTTGCGGTACTTTCCCCGTGCCGAATCAAGACTAATTTACTCATTGATCCCCCACCTCCTAATTAATTCATTCCGTTTCATTCTAACATACAACCAAAAACCCCTACTGGCGATTTAATTGTAAAAAATTCCTTAAAATCACTGTTTTAGCGTCGGCTTCTTTTCGGAATAGTTTATAATGGAAAACAGACTGATATAAACGAGGGTTATCATGACAGAAAAGCGCAATAATCAGCCGGACAAACGCACCGGCCGCAACCATTTTATGAATGAATCACAAAAACCGCAACAACCAACGCCCAAGCGTTCCAATCAACCGAAGCGCCCCGATCCCAATGCGATAGAGTGGCATCCTAAGGCCTGGGCCTGGATGGCGGGGTTACTAATCCTAGGGCTCGCCATCATCGCGTTCGCCTTCTTCCAGTACCAGCGGGTTTCTTCCACGTTGAACTCAACCTATTCGGGAGGAAAGAACTCTCGCAACGTATCGAAGATCATTAAGCAGCGCAAGCCGTTCACCGTTCTCTTGATGGGAACGGATACCGGGGAACTGGGACGAACGGATAAAGGTCGGACGGACTCCATGATTTTGGCGACCGTGAACCCGAACACCAAGCAGACCACCTTTACCAGTATTCCACGGGATACCAAGGTCGTCGTGCCCGGAGATTCGCAACCCTACGAGAAGATTAACGCTGCCTACACAATTGGAGGCGCTGATACGGCCACGGAAGTCGTCCACAAGTTCTTCAACGTTCCCGTTGACTTCTATGCCGTCGTCAACATGAAGGGAATTAAGCAAATGGTGAACGCCGTGGGTGGCGTTGACATCACACCGAACCTGACCTTTGACTACGAAGGTATTAGCGTGAAAAAAGGTAAGACTGAGCATATGAACGGACAAACCGCCCTGCAGTACTCGCGGATGCGGTACCAAGATCCGCTCGGTGATTATGGGCGCCAAATTCGGCAACGCCAAGTTCTTAACGCCATTTTGCAAAAGGGATTAACGATTGGTAACGTAGGCCGATACGGTGAAATCCTGAAGAGCCTCAAAGGAAATCTGCAAACCAACCTGACCTTTGACGACATGGTTACGATTGCTGGCAGTTACAAGGACGCCACTAAGAATCTGACCCAAACTGCCCTGCAGTGTGATAATGCAACCGTCGATGGTTTAAGTTACCAAGTTGCTCCTAACAAGGAACAGTTGAAGGTTTCGAACGAGATTCGCAAGTCATTGGAGCTTCCAACCGAAAGTAGTCTGACATCATCACAACGTGAGGTTAACTCCAACGAACAAGACGGCGAAGAGGAAGACGACGGCTCGTTCTTTAACGGCATGGATTCTGTGAATAATAACAACGAATTACCCAAGAATTAATTAAAACCGGTGGCGCTCTCCATTGAGCGTTGCCGGTTTTTTGTTTTTGGTTATCACTAATTGCAACAAAAAAAGGATTGTTGAAATGATTTTTCAACAATCCTTTTTAGTAGTGCGGCCAAGAAGATTCGAACTTCCACCGGGAAAACTCCCGACAAGATCCTTAATCTTGCGCGTCTGCCAATTCCGCCATGGCCGCGAATTAACAATAACTATCTTAGCAAGAATTCGGCAGAGATGCAAGGCTTTTTATGGATTTGATTTGTTTTGGACTAATTTTAACCGGTGCCGGCACCGACTGCAAACATAGCGATTGACGTTCAGCCGACGTTGGCGCGGATACTGCTGCCCACAGTGTTCACATTGATACAGGTATTTGGGAGCCGTCAGCCGGGGCGCATACCGACTGCCCCCGACGGCCTGTAAGAGTTGTTTAAATTCAGGCGAGTTGTGTTTTCCCGATTTGCCGGTTTGGTGCAGATGATAGTGTACGAGCTCATGCTTAATGACTCCAGTGAGCACCGCCGGATTCTGAGCCATCTTCGGGTTAATATCAATGTCATGTGACCGCAAGTGATAGCGGCCTCCGGTGGTTTGGAGGCGCCGGTTAAAGTAGGCATGGTGGCAAAACGGACGGTGAAATGCTTCCGTCGAAATGGTTTCCACCAGTTGTTGCAGTTGTTGGTCGGTCATCATCAGTTCTCCTTTTCAGGTTCAATCATCGATAACTGAATTCGCTGACGCTGCTCGTCAATTCCAATCACCCAGACCGTGACTACGTCTCCAATCGCCACCACGGCCG
Organism: Fructilactobacillus hinvesii; assembly: GCF_024029435.1. Lineage (NCBI taxonomy): Bacteria > Bacillati > Bacillota > Bacilli > Lactobacillales > Lactobacillaceae > Fructilactobacillus > Fructilactobacillus hinvesii. The sequence goes on from NZ_CP097118.1 coordinate 1,396,038, forward strand.
CCGGATCCTTAACAAAGGCTTTTTTCATCCGGGAAATGTGGACTAATCCGTCCTGTTTGACCCCGATATCAACAAAGGCGCCAAAGTCGGTCACGTTCCGGACGGTGCCTTGCAGCTCCATCCCCACTCGCAAGTCCTGAATCGTCAAAACATCTGCCTTTAACAGTGGGGCTGGCATCTGATCCCGCAGGTCGCGTCCCGGATGGGTTAACCACTGCAATAAATCAGAAACTAAGATTGGCGCTAATGATAAGCGTTGGGCAAGGTCTGCTGCGGAACTCCGTTGCAGTCGAGTCTGGTTCTTGGGATCTGTGAAATGGTCGCGATCAATCCTTAAGTCATCCAGAATGGCCTGCGCCGCTGGATAACTCTCCGGATGAATGTCAGTATTATCGAATGGGTTGCTTCCTCCTATAATACGTAAAAAACCCACGGATTGTTCAAAGGCTTTCGGACCGAGACGCTGAACCTGCTTTAATTGGTTGCGGTTCCTGTAGCCCCCGTTAGCTTCGCGGTATGCAACCACATTTTCCGCTACGGCTGGGGTTAATCCGGAGATATGGGCTAATAACTGGGGACTGGCCGTGTTCAAATTCACCCCGACCTGGTTAACCGCCGTTTCCACCACTTGATCCAGTTGGTGATCAAGTTCTTTTTCTGAGACATCGTGTTGATACTGCCCGACCCCGACGGCCTTGGGATCAATCTTGATTAATTCCGCCAGTGGATCCTGCAGTCGCCGAGCAATGCTAATTGCCGACCGTTCCTCCACGTGAAGTTCTGGAAATTCAGCTCGGGCCAGGGTACTTGCAGAGTAAACTGACGCTCCCGCCTCATTCACAATTACGTAGTGCACCGATCGACTAATCGTCCGTAACGTTTCCGCCACAAACTGTTCTGATTCTCGTGAAGCCGTCCCGTTCCCAATCGCAATCACGTCCACGTGATAACGGTCCAGTAGCTGCTTGAGTTCCACCCGGGCTTGCTCAATTTGCGCTTCACTAGCCGGGGGAGTCGCATAGATAATTTGTTTGGCTAAAAACTTACCCCGTTCGTCCACCACCGCCAGCTTACAGCCGGTTCGATAGGCAGGATCAAAGCCGAGCACCACCTTCCCCTTCAGTGGCGGTTGCATTAACAGGTGGTACAAATTGGTGCCAAAAACCTGAATCGCATGGGTGGCAGCTTGCTCCGTTAACCGCTTGCGTAGTTCCCGGTCAATCGCCGGGCGCAGAAAACGTCGATAAGCATCCGTCAGGGCTGTTTCAACCACCGCTACGCTTGGACCAGTATGCTGGCCCACAACGTGAAACCGCAGGTAATTAATGAGCGGCTCCTCGGCCAGGTCGATTTTAACCCGTAACACCTCTTCTTGTTCTCCGCGGTCAATCGCAAGCACCCGATAGGCGGGAACCTGAGTGAGCGGCTCTGTGAATTGATAGTAATTAGAATACACCTGACGCTCATCTTGTTCTTTTCCGTAGGGCTTGACCGTCGTTACCAGCTGACCGTGCTGCCAGGTATAGTTCCGGAGCCACTCTCGAAAGCGAGCTGTTTCTGCCACGGCTTGGCTAATAATTGCTTGAGCTCCCTGCACTGCGGCGGAAACGTCCGGGACCGCTTGCTCGGGATTAACAAACGGTGCGGCTAGCGCCGCAACGTCCTGCTGGGGAAACTGTAACAACTGGTTGGCTAAGGGTTGCAACCCCCCTTGCTTGGCCAGTTCCGCTTTGGTTTGCCGCTTGGGCTTATACGGTAGATATAAATCTTCGACCTGTTGCATGGTAGTTGCCTTTGCTAACTGGCGTTGCAGTGCCGGCGTTAGTTGCTGGTTATTCTCCAATTGGGTTTGAATTTCTTGCTTGCGGTGGGCCAATTTGGCAGCCCGCTGATACCGATCCGCCAGGTCACGAATTTGAACTTCATCTAAATTGCCGGTTTGTTCCTTGCGGTACCGGGCAATAAAGGGAACTGTATTGCCAGCTTCTAATAGCTGGAGGGTGCGCTGAGCTTGCCCTAGGTTAAGGTGGTCTAGGGTGGCGACTACCTGTTTAACTAATGTATTTCCCATCATTTTCCTCATTAATTGAATTGCAAACGAAAAACTCCGTTATTACTAACGAAGTTTTCTCAGGCAGTTATTCATTAATTTTTCCAGAAATCATCATACACCGTGATGGGCATGTGGCGCTTGTGTTCTGTTTTATGGTACCAGTCTTCAATTACCGCTGCCGCATGCTCACTGACGTCCTTGCCTTCCAGAAAGGCATCAATCTCTGGATAAGACACCCCGAGGGCCACCTCATCTGGGAGGGCCGGTCGGTCATCCTCTAAATCAGCCGTCGGCGTCTTTTCAATTAGGGCAGCGGGAGCACCCAGGTACTCTAACAGTTCCCGCCCCTGGCGCTTATCCAGACGCCAGAGGGGCGTGATGTCTGCGGCTCCGTCCCCAAACTTGGTGTAAAAACCGGTCACGGCTTCCGCCGCGTGGTCAGTCCCAATCACGACCCCGTGGTGAGCACCGGCAATCGCAAACTGAGCAATCATCCGTTCCCGAGCCTTGAGGTTTCCCTTGTTAAAGTCGGATAACGTTTCACCATTCGCATTCACCGCCGTCACCATGGCATCCGTAGCCGCCTTGATGTTAACTCGTTCGGTCCGGTCCGGTTGAATGAAATCAATTGCTGCCATGGCATCAGCTTCGTCGGCTTGTTCGCCGTACGGTAAGCGCACCGCAATGAACTGGTAAGCTTGATTCTCGGTTTCTTCGCGTAGTTCACTGACCGCTTGTTGAGTGAGCTTTCCAGCCAAGGTGGAATCTTGGCCCCCGGAGATCCCCAGTACTAGCGTGGTTAACCCCTGATTATGCCGTAAGTACGCTTTCATGAAGTCAACACTGCGGCGTACTTCCATTGCTGGATCAATCTCTTGTTGCACCCGTAATGCATCAATAATTTCTCGCTGAATGGTACGTTGTTCCGCGTTCATCCCTATTCCCTCTTTCATCCGATTATTGTAAGTGGTTTTCGTGACCGTGTTGAATCTGTTTAATCAGATCCATCTTGTTATCCCAAGCAGCCTGCGACAGATCCACTGGGTATTCTTGCGGATTCAGCATCCGCTTGTATTCTGGCCACAACAGGTCCTTAACCTGGTTGGCGTGGTGCTTAATCTCTGCCAAACTGGGTTGTTCATACACTAACTGACCATCCCTAAAGATGTCCTTTAACAGGGGTTCCGCCTTAAAGTCCGTAATCGTCTTGTTAATGTAGGTGTATTGCGGGTGGAACATGTACAGTTCGGCTTCGTTACGCGGGTCCTCGTTGGCTAAGGCCACGTAGTCCCCTTCGGATTTACCATCTTGTTGTTCCGTAATCCGCCAAACCTGCTTCTTTCCTGGGGTCGAGACCTTTTCAGCGTTATTTGAAATCTTGATGGTATCAATCATCTGACCTTGGTCATTTTCAACCGAAACGAGCTTGTAAACAGCTCCTAAAGCTGGTTGATCAAAGGCAGTGATGACCTTGGTTCCCACTCCCCAAACGTCGATTTTAGCGTGTTGCATCTTTAAACTGCTAATCGTATTTTCATCGAGGTCGTTTGAGGCATAAATCATGGCATCCGGAAAACCGCCTTGATCCAGTAGGTCTCGCACCTTCTTGGAAATATAGGCCATGTCACCAGAGTCAATCCGGACCCCTTGGAAATTAATGCGGTCTCCCATTTCACGGGCCACTTTGAGGGCAGCTGGGACCCCACTCTTCAATGTGTCAAAGGTATCGACCAAAAAGACACAGTCGCGGTGGGTTTCGGCATAGGCCTTAAAGGCATCGTAGTCGTTGCCAAAGGATTCCACTAACGAGTGGGCGTGGGTTCCTGAGATGGGCAGACCAAACTCCTTTCCAGCGAGCACATTTGACGTTGCATCAAAGCCCCCGATGTAAGCAGCTCGGGTTCCCCACAGTGCTGCTGAGACTTCTTGTGCCCGTCGACTTCCGAATTCTAATAGCGGATCAGTGCCAGCCACACTGCGAATCCGGGCCGCTTTAGTGGCAATCAACGTTTGGTAATTAACGATGTTTAACAGCGCCGTTTCAATTAACTGACACTCTGGCAACGTTCCTTCCACCTGCACGATGGGTTCGTTGTTAAAAACGAGGTCTCCTTCTTGCGCCGACCGAATCGTCCCGTGAAACTGAAAGTGCTTGAGGTAGTCCAAAAAAGCTTCCGAATAGTCACTTTGTTCGCGCAGATAAGCGATGTCTGTATCCGTAAACCATAAGTTTTGTAAGTATTCAATCAGGTGTGCTAAGCCGGCAAACACCGCATACCCGTTGCCAAACGGCATCTTCCGAAAGTAAACTTCAAACACAGCGTGGCGATCCGCCATTCCCTCTTCAAAGTAAGTTGCCATCATATTAATTTCATAATCATCGGTATGCAGCGTTAAGTTGTCAGCAGCATCAACCAGTGCCATTGTGAGCCTCCCTAAAATTCATCGATTAAGTAATTACCGCTATTTTACCACGATTATCGCCTAAAGAAAAAACCAACCCTCAATGGAGTTGGTTATCTTACTGTTTTAAATAAAATTCAAAGCGTTCGGCCGCGTACTGGGTTTCGACAACCTCAAACGGCTGTTGATTAGCAAAGTAAGAGATTTGTTTCAGTTTCAAAATCGGTGCGCCAGGCTGAATTTGCAGCTGGTCGGCAACGGCCGGGGTGGCCAAGATTGCTGAGATGTACTGTTGGGCGTTGGCAGGGCTTTGCCCCCACCGTTCCTCTAAGGAGCGATAAAGGGACTTCGTGACCTCTGCCTGGCTCATGTCACTCACTAAGCGCGCTGCTACCACCGTGGTTTCTAGGCAAATGGGTTCGTCATCACCATAACGAAGGCGCTCCATCCGCAGCACCCGTTCACCGGGTTCCAATTGCAGTTGATTGGCTTCACGAAAGGTGGGTTCCACGATTCGGTAGGAGAGCGTCTTACTAGCAGGTTGCTTCCCCTGCGACAACATCGTCTCCGTAAAGCTCGAAATCCCCGACATGTGCTCTTGAACCTTTTGATTAGTAACAAAGGTCCCAGAGCCGGCCTTTCGTTTCAACAATCCCTCTTCAATCAACGTTCCAATCGCCTGACGGAGCGTCATTCGGCTCACTTGGTACTGCGCAGCCAGCTTCCGTTCGGCTGGCAGGCGCGTTCCGACCGGCCATTCTCCCCGCTCAATCTTGGTTTTGAGGTCATCATGAATTTGGATGTAAACTGGAAGTGCCATGGAATCCTCCTCATTGTAAAAAAATACGACTGACAACCGTCAGTCGTATTCGTTAGTTGGGCTAGCTGGGTTCGAACCAGCGCATGCCAGGATCAAAACCTGGTGCCTTACCACTTGGCTATAGCCCAATAATAAAATGGAGGGGAGTGGATTCGAACCACCGAACCCGAAGGAGCGGATTTACAGTCCGCCGCGTTTAGCCAGACTTCGCTACCCCTCCGACATTCTTAGGTGATTCGCATCACCCAATCAACATATATTATATTACCCAAAATCCGAGAAACCGTCAAGGGAAAAATAAAAAAAAGTCCTAAAAAATTTAGGACTTTTACGGAGTGCTTTATCGTACCCCATCCATCAGCTTTTCAACTGGTTTAACGAGGAACAATAAAATAATACTAATGACAACGGCAACTAATCCGATGACGGCAAAGTAACTAACCTCATTGCCTGGCGTGTAAAAACGGGCAATTTGGGAGTTAATTGCTTGCCCAGCGGCATCCCCTAGGAACCACATACTCATCATCTGAGCGCCAAAGGCCTTCGGAGCTAACTTAGTCGTAACCGACAAACCAATTGGTGAAATCAACATTTCGGCAATTTCGATGATGGCCCAGCTTCCAACTAACCAAAGCGGACTTACCATCGCGTGGGTGCCAAACAGCACCAGCGGAATGACCATAAAGAGGAACGATAACCCAGCAAAGAAGAGCCCGTAAGCAAACTTCTTCGGGGTGCTTGGTTGCCGCTTCCCCAACTTCGTCCACAGCCACACAAAGAGCGGTGTGTACAGCATGATGAACAGTGGGTTTAAGGATTGATACCAACTGGGGTTAATTTGTAACCACCCGAGGTTGTTGTTCGTTTGTTTTAAGGCAAACGTAGCGAGGATACTGGATCCGGATTCTTCAATGGCCCAGAAAATGGCCGCCCCGATGAACAACGGGATATAGGCCCATACCCGGGAACGTTCCACCTTGGTCACCTTTTTACTCCGTAACATGATAATAAAGTAAATCACGGGGGTCACCAGCGCCAGAATACTCAAGACACTAACGAAACTATCGAGGGTTAAAATGCCAGTAAAGTGCATTACGATTAAAACGGCAGCAAAAGCAATTAACCCCAGCACAATCCACAGGGAAATCTTAGCCAATTCATCACGCTGAATGGGATCAGTCGGATGCATGCCATCGTCACCAAGGTACTTTTTGCCACCGTAGTAGTAAAAGATTAATCCGATTAACATTCCCACGGCAGCAAATGAAAATCCAAAGTGATAACTAACCGAACTGGCTCCCCAACCACAGACGAACGGAGCGATAAAGGCACCGAGGTTAATGGCAAAGGTGAAGATGGTAAAGGCACTATCCCGACGGGTATCCGTCTTAGAGTACAGATTCCCCACCATGTCAGAAATGTTCGGCTTCAAACATCCCGTTCCCAGCGTAATCAGCGCGATGGAAGCAAACAACCCAATTATGCCAATTGGTAATGCCAAGGCGATGTGCCCTAACATGATCAAAATTCCACCGGTAAAGACGGTCCGGCGACTTCCTAAAATGCGGTCACTAACGTAACCCCCAAAGACGGACGCCAAATACACCAGCGCTCCGTAAATCGACATAATCGATAATCCGGTCGTTTGGGAGAGTCCCAATCCACCTTGAGTGGCAGCGGAAACCATGTAGTACAACAGGATGGCCCGCATCCCATAGTAACTAAATCGTTCCCAAAATTCGGTACCTGCTAGGTACTGTAATCCCTTAGGTTGACCAAAAAACGCATGGTCAACGTCGTGTTTTTGTTCCATCTAAGAACCTCCTATTCTGGTTTGCTCCAAAATAACAATCTCTTCTTAACTAATTGTTAAGTATTAGTTAAGAAGAGATTATACAGGAGCTAATTTTTATTTACAATCTTTTTTAGAGCAAATCGAGGTACCGGTTTCGTTCCCATTGAGAAACATTTTGACTGTAAGCGGTCCATTCCATGTTCTTAGCATCTAAGAAGTTTTGGTAAATGTGAGGACCCATAGCGTCTTTCATTAATTGGTCAGCTTCAAAGTTTTGTAAAGCATCGTGTAACGTGGATGGTAATTTTTGAATGTGATCTAACTTCAATTCTTCCCCATCCATGCTGTAAATGTTCCGGTCAATCGGATCGTCTGGCGTAATCTTGTTCTTGATTCCATCTAAACCAGCTTCCAAGATAGCAGCAACAGCTAAGTATGGATTAGCAGATGGGTCCACGCTCCGTAATTCTAGACGAGTTCCCTTGCCCCGTGCGATTGGAACCCGAACCATTGGGGAACGGTTGGCACCGGACCACGCAATGTAAACGGGTGCTTCAAAACCGGGTACTAGTCGTTTGTAGGAGTTAACGGTTGGGTTGCAGACCGCCGTTAAGGCTTTGGCGTGTTTCAATAACCCACCTAAGAAGTAGTAAGCCGTTTGGGAGAGTTGATCTTCCCCGTTTTCATCAAAGAAGGCATTTTTGCCATCTTTATCGAAGAGGGACATGTTCATGTGCATTCCGGAACCATTGACCCCGTTCAGTGGTTTGGGCATGAAAGTAGCGTATAAGCCGTAACGACGAGCCACCGTCTTAACCACCATCTTGAAGGTTTGGATGTGATCAGCAGCGCGAATTGCGTCATCATATTCAAAGTCAATTTCGTGTTGACCAGGAGCAACTTCGTGGTGAGAAGCTTCGACGTTAAAGCCCATTTTTTCCAGTTCTAGCACCATGTCACGCCGAACGTTAGCAGCGAGGTCCATTGGAGCTAAGTCAAAGTAACTTCCTTGGTCGTTTAATTTCTTCGTGGGACGGCCATTTTCATCCATTTCAAACAGGAAGAATTCTGGTTCTGGTCCAATGTTAAAGTCACTAAAGCCTAGTTCACGCATTTCAGCTAAGACCCGCATCAAGTTGTTACGAGGGTCTCCAGCAAATTGTTCACCATCGGCAGTGTGAACGCTACAAGTTAAACGAGCCACCTTACCATGTTCATCACCCCAAGGAAAGACCATCCAGGTTGATAAATCTGGTTGTAAGTACATGTCACTTTCTTCAATCCGTACAAAACCATCGATTGAAGAACCATCAAACATTAATTTCCCGGCTAAGAGTTGTTCTAATTGGCTAATTGGAACTTCCACGTTTTTGACCGTCCCTAAGAGGTCAGTAAACATTAACCGTAAAAAGCGAACATCCTCGTCTTTTACCATCCTTTTGATATCGTCTGGGGTGTACTCTCTTGTTTTGTTCATACTCCTACTCCTTCTATCGTTATCCTGGGTTAAAATTGTGAGTCGTTGTTAGGGTATAAGCCACCGGCCTTTAAGATATCTTTGCGCAGGTACTGCCGCACTTTGCGGTCACTAAAGCTTTGCTGCTTAGCAGCTTGTTTTTGGGATCGGCGTAATTGCTGTTTTTCGTAAACTCGTTTGATTTGTTCGATATTCATTCCTTCATCTAGATAATCTTTGATTTCTAAAATCCGGTCGATATCATCTAACGAATATAAGCGCCGATTACTCTTCGTCCGTTCAGAATGAACTAAACCACTATCATCGTAGTATCTAATCTGGCGTGCCGTGAGTGATGTCAACTTCATGACCGTTCCCATGGGCAAAACTGCCAAAGATCGTCTTAATTCCTTTTCACTCATATCAACAACCCCTCATTGTCTGCAATCTTAAACTTAAACAGCCAGTGGGTCAACGATTAATGTCACGTTTTGTAACATCGACAAAAAAGCAGTCTGACGATGAACGTCAAACTGCTTTTCAATTTAGAAGTGCCGACTAGAGGATTCGAACCTCCGACCTCCGGTTTACGATGCCGATGCTCTACCAACTGAGCTAAGTCGGCGAAACTAAGTTTATTCATGATGGAACTAACTAGATAGTTCCGAACTCCGACAGGCGGGCTCGAACCGTCGACAACCTGATTAACAGTCAGGTGCTCTACCAACTGAGCTATGTCGGAATAATCGCGTGGCAACGTCCTATCCTCGCAGGGGGCGATCCCCCAACTACTTTTGGCGTGCTAAAGCTTAACTGCTGTGTTCGGCATGGGAACAGGTGTATCCTTTAGGCTATCGCCACCACACTCTGAGTGAACTTCGTTCCCTCAAAACTAGCTAATATTATTTTCTTCCGATTTTACCACTGCACTTTACTTGGTTAAGTCCTCGACTGATTAGTATTAGTCCGCTTCACGTATCGCTACGCTTCCACTTCTAACCTATCGACCTGATCATCTTTCAGGAGTCTTACTTCCATAAAGGAATGGGAAATCTCATCTTGAGGCGAGTTTCACACTTAGATGCTTTCAGCGTTTATCTCATCCATACATAGCTACTCAGCAGTGCGCCTGGCGGCGCAACTGATACACCAGCGGTATGTCCATCCCGGTCCTCTCGTACTAGGGACAGCTCCTCTCAAATTTCCTGCGCCCGCGACGGATAGGGACCGAACTGTCTCACGACGTTCTGAACCCAGCTCGCGTACCGCTTTAATGGGCGAACAGCCCAACCCTTGGGACCAACTACAGCCCCAGGATGCGATGAGCCGACATCGAGGTGCCAAACCTCCCCGTCGATGTGAACTCTTGGGGGAGATAAGCCTGTTATCCCCAGGGTAGCTTTTATCCGTTGAGCGATGGCCCTTCCATACGGTACCACCGGATCACTAAGTCCGACTTTCGTCCCTGCTCGACTAGTCAGTCTCGCAGTCAAGCTTGCTTCTGCCTTTACACTTACAGAATGATTTCCAACCATTCTAAGCAAACCTTTGAGCGCCTCCGTTACTATTTAGGAGGCGACCGCCCCAGTCAAACTGCCAACCAGACACTGTCTCCGAGCACGATTAGTGCTCAGGGTTAGAGTGTTCACATAGCAAGGGTAGTATCCCACGGGTGCCTTCACCGAGACTAGCGTCCCGGTTTCAATGGCTCCTACCTATCCTGTACAAGCTATGTAAACACCCAATATCAAGCTACAGTAAAGCTCCATGGGGTCTTTCCGTCCTGTCGCGGGTAACCTGCTTCTTCACAGGTATCTTAATTTCACCGAGTCTCTCGTTGAGACAGTACTCAAATCGTTACGCCTTTCGTGCGGGTCGGAACTTACCCGACAAGGAATTTCGCTACCTTAGGACCGTTATAGTTACGGCCGCCGTTTACTGGGGCTTCATTTCGAGGCGTCGCCGAAGCTAACCTTTCCACTTAACCTTCCAGCACCGGGCAGGCGTCAGCCCATATACTTCATCTTACGATTTTGCATAAACCTGTGTTTTTGATAAACAGTCGTTTGAGTCTCTTCACTGCGGCTGACCTGACGGTCAGCACCCCTTCTTCCGAAGTTACGGGGTCATTTTGCCGAGTTCCTTAACGAGAGTTCTCTCGCTCACCTGAGGATCCTCTCCTCGACTACCTGTGTCGGTTTGCGGTACGGGTAGTTAATTACTAACTAGAAGCTTTTCTCGGCAGCGTGACATCAGTTGCTTCTCTACTATAATTTCGATCCTCATCAGCGCTTGTCAACCCGGTCAGAAGCATTTCACTCCTCACCTGACTTACGCTTTAAACATCCCTTTCCAACCGGATGCTCAACTTAGCCTTCTGCGTCCCTCCATCGTTCAAACATAATTAACTAGTACAGGAATCTCAACCTGTTATCCATCGCCTACGCTTCTCAGCCTCGGCTTAGGTCCCGACTAACCCTGGGTGGACGAGCCTTCCCCAGGAAACCTTAGTCATTCGGTGGACCAGATTCTCACTGGCCTTTCGCTACTCATACCGGCATTCTCACTTCTAAGCGCTCCAACAGTCCTTGCGGTCTGCCTTCATTGCCCTTAGAACGCTCTCCTATCACGCAACGTAGTTGCGTCCGCAGTCTCGGTAATATGCTTAGCCCCGGTAAATTTTCGGCGCAGAATCACTCGACTAGTGAGCTATTACGCACTCTTTAAATGGTGGCTGCTTCTGAGCCAACATCCTAGTTGTCTAAGCAACTCCACTTCCTTTTCCACTTAGCATATATTTAGGGACCTTAACTGGCGGTCTGGGCTGTTCCCCTTTCGACGATGGATCTTATCACTCATCGTCTGACTCCCGGACATAAATCAATGGTATTCGGAGTTTATCTGAACTCAGTAATCCAAGACGGACCCCTTGCTCAAACAGTGGCTCTACCTCCATGATTCTAATTCCGAGGCTAGCCCTAAAGCTATTTCGGAGAGAACCAGCTATCTCCAAGTTCGTTTGGAATTTCACCGCTATCCACACCTCATCCCAGCACTTTTCAACGTACACGGGTTCGGACCTCCGGTGCGTATTACCGCACTTTCATCCTGGACATGGATAGATCACCTGGTTTCGGGTCTACGGCAACATACTAATTCGCCCTCTTAAGACTCGCTTTCGCTACGGCTCCGCTTTTTCGGCTTAACCTTGCATGCAACTGTAACTCGCCGGTTCATTCTACAAGAGGCACGCCATCACCCCTTAACGGGCTCTGACTGCTTGTAGGCACATGGTTGCAGGAACTATTTCACTCCCCTTCCGGGGTGCTTTTCACCTTTCCCTCACGGTACTGGTTCACTATCGGTCACTAGGGAGTATTTAGCCTTGGGAGATGGTCCTCCCGGATTCCGACGCCGTTTCACGTGTGGCGCCGTACTCAGGATCCTGAACTGAGGGAATTCAATTTCGCTTACGAGACTATCACTCTCTTTGGTGCAGCTTCCCAACTGCTTCAGCTATCGAATTCTTTTGTAACTCAAATGTTCAGTCCTACAACCCCGAACCACGAAGGTTCGGTTTGGGCTATTCCCAGTTCGCTCGCCGCTACTTTGGGAATCGAAATTTCTTTATCTTCCTGTGGGTACTTAGATGTTTCAGTTCCCCACGTTTACCTCTACGTAGCTATGAATTCACTACGCAGTGATTAGTCATCACACTAATCGAGTTTCCTCATTCGGAAATCTCCGGATCACAGCTTACTTACAGCTCCCCGAAGCATATCGGTGTTAGTTCCGTCCTTCATCGGCTCCTAGTACCAAGGCATTCACCATGCGCCCTTTCTAACTTAACCTATAATCCTACGGATTATAAATTATTGAGTTTAGCGATTAAACACATTAAAAAACTCAAATTACACAATGGTTTTCTCGGTTAAAATTATATCAATCAATATAATTCTTACAGAAAATAATATTATCTAGTTTTCAAAGAACCAAGTTTGAGAGTAATCCTCTCAAAACTAAACAAGACTTTGATCGGTGTAAAGTTCCGTATTATTCCTTAGAAAGGAGGTGATCCAGCCGCAGGTTCTCCTACGGCTACCTTGTTACGACTTCACCCTAATCATCTGTCCCACCTTAGGCGGCGGACTCCAAAAGGTTATCCAACCGACTTTGGGTGTTACAAACTCTCATGGTGTGACGGGCGGTGTGTACAAGACCCGGGAACGTATTCACCGTGGCATGCTGATCCACGATTACTAGCGATTCCAACTTCATGCAGGCGAGTTGCAGCCTGCAATCCGAACTGAGAACGGCTTTAAGAGATTAGCTTGACCTCGCGGTTTCGCAACTCGTTGTACCGTCCATTGTAGCACGTGTGTAGCCCAGGTCATAAGGGGCATGATGATTTGACGTCATCCCCACCTTCCTCCGGTTTATCACCGGCAGTCTCTCTAGAGTGCCCAACTGAATGCTGGCAACTAAAGACAAGGGTTGCGCTCGTTGCGGGACTTAACCCAACATCTCACGACACGAGCTGACGACAACCATGCACCACCTGTCATTCTGCCCCCGAAGGGGACACCTAATCTCTTAGGCTAACAGAAGATGTCAAGACCTGGTAAGGTTCTTCGCGTAGCATCGAATTAAACCACATGCTCCACCGCTTGTGCGGGTCCCCGTCAATTCCTTTGAGTTTCAACCTTGCGGTCGTACTCCCCAGGCGGAATGCTTAATGCGTTAGCTTCGGCACTGGGAGGCGGAAACCTCTCAACACCTAGCATTCATCGTTTACGGCATGGACTACCAGGGTATCTAATCCTGTTTGCTACCCATGCTTTCGAGCCTCAGCGTCAGATGCAGACTAGACAGCCGCCTTCGCCACTGGTGTTCCTTCATATATCTACGCATTTCACCGCTACACATGAAGTTCCACTGTCCTCTCCTGCACTCAAGTTTCCCAGTTTCCGATGCACTTCTTCGGTTAAGCCGAAGGCTTTCACATCAGACTTAAAAAACCGCCTGCGCTCGCTTTACGCCCAATAAATCCGGACAACGTTTGCCACCTACGTATTACCGCGGCTGCTGGCACGTAGTTAGCCGTGACTTTCTGGTTAGATACCGTCACGCCGTGAGCAGTTCCTCTCACAGTCGTTCTTCTCTAACAACAGAGTTTTACGAGCCGAAACCCTTCTTCACTCACGCGGCGTTGCTCCATCAGACTTGCGTCCATTGTGGAAGATTCCCTACTGCTGCCTCCCGTAGGAGTATGGGCCGTGTCTCAGTCCCATTGTGGCAGATTACCCTCTCAGGTCTGCTACGTATCATCGCCTTGGTGAGCTATTATCTCACCAACTAGCTAATACGCCGCGGGTCCATCCAAAAGCACTAGCACCAAGGCCAGCTTTCAAACTAAAACCAGGCGGTTTTAGTTGTTATACGGTATTAGCATCTGTTTCCAGGTGTTATCCCCTACTTCTGGGCAGGTTACCCACGTGTTACTCACCAGTTCGCCACTCGGTCCGATCTAAAGTCAACTCAGTGCAAGCACGTCATATCATTTAGGAGACCTCGTTCGACTTGCATGTATTAGGCACGCCGCCAACGTTCGTCCTGAGCCAGGATCAAACTCTCATTTTAAATGAGAACTTTACTAGCTCTACTTTATTTGTTAATTAAGCGAATTGACTTCGCAAATGTTTAATTTTTAAACACTAGTTTAAAAATTCCTTACACTTTTTGTAATCAAAATCTTGTTCAGTTTTCAAAGAACTACTTTAGCACTGCTCTTCAGCGCATTTACTATAATAAGGCCTTTCAAAATAAATGTCAACAATTTATTGCAACTTTTTTTCAAATTCTTAGCACTGCAACTCGGGGTTTTTAACAAACCACCGGTAAGACCCATACAAACCGTTGACCAATTTAATCACTTCTAAAGCTAACATGGAAGCCGAAGCGGGACTCAAAATCTGAAATTGACGGTACCAGATGACTAAACTAACCACGTCCCAAGCGATCCAAATCAACCACTGGGACCGATACCCCCCAAGCATTAATAACATCCCCATCACACTCAACGGTAGCAAACAAGCATCAAGATAAATTTGGGTTCCGTGTAATTGCTTACTAAAGCCTAAGACAATTAAATATAAAGCTACCAACCCTACCAGGACCAGCAAAATTTGCCACTTTTTTAACTTACGGGGTTGCAAAAAGCGTTGTTGTGTTTGAGTTTGCAGTTCTTTCCCCCACCAAAAGATTCCTAACGTTTGGGTAACTAAATAGTACAAATTAGTTGCTAAGTCCCCAATCAAGCGATTTTGCCAGTCAATTACTAAAAATAGTAATGATTCCAAAATCCCCCAACTGTAATTAGTAATTTTACCCTCATCACAGAGCATCAAGTTCACCACGCTAAAAATACTAGCGGAGACCGATAACCAACCAATCAAACTAGTATATTCTCGACTAATTCCAAAAACGATGATGATAATCACTAAATTAATCGTTAACAATAGCTTTGTCGCTGGCTGCAAATGGCGTAAGTCCAATAAATTTTCCCGCCAACTAAAAGTTCTTCGGACTGCATCCCACATTTTGATCACTCCATTTAATTTACCAAAATAAAAACCCTTTAAGTTTACCTTAAAGGGTTTTTCATTACTACTAATTATCCTTATTCTGGATCTTCTTCTGGACGCATGGTTGGGAATAATAAGACATCCCGAATTGATGGGGCATCCGTTAATAACATAACCAACCGATCAATTCCGATTCCTAATCCACCCGTTGGCGGCATTCCGTATTCCAAAGCCTTCACGTAATCTTCATCAATTCCCTGGGCTTCGTCGTTTCCGTTTTCCCGTTCTTTAACCTGGGCTTCAAACCGTTCCCGTTGGTCAATTGGATCGTTCAATTCAGAGAAGGCGTTTGCATATTCATTCCCCAAGATGTACAACTCAAACCGATCCGTAAACCGGGGATCCTCAGCGTTTTTCTTTGCTAACGGCGAAATTTCAATCGGATGTCCATACACAAAGGTTGGATCCGTAATCGTCGGTTGCACGAACGTTTCAAAGAAGGCGTTAATGATGTGACCGACCTTCCAGTATGCTTCGTATTGCACGTGATGTTCATCAGCTAATTGCTTAGCTTCTGCATCCGTCATTTTAGGCCAAAAGTCCACTCCCGTCACTTCTTTAATGGCATCCACCATGTGGATCCGTTTAAACGAGTGATCTAGGTCCACCTTTTGTCCTTGATATTCAATCTGTCCGTTATCACTCACTACTTTGGCCGCACTGCGGAAGATTCCCTCCGTTTCGTCCATTACGTCGTGGAAATCAAAGTAGGCCGCGTAACTTTCTAATTCCGTAAATTCAGGGTTGTGTTCCTTGTCCATTCCTTCGTTCCGAAAGACCCGACCAATTTCATAAACCCGGCCCATTCCACCGACAATCAACCGTTTTAAATGTAATTCCAAGGCAATGCGCAGATAGAGATCAATGTCTAACGCGTTGTGGTGGGTAATGAACGGACGGGCGGAAGCTCCCCCAGCTGATTGATGCAGAACCGGAGTTTCTACTTCCGTAAAGTCTAATTCGATATCCAAATAGTTGCGAACGGCTTTAATAATCTGCGTCCGCTTTTGGAACCGGTCAAAGCTTTCCCGGTTAGAAATCAAGTCCAGGTACCGTTGCCGGTACTTTTGTTCCTTATTTTGTAATCCGTGGTACTTATCTGGTAAAGGCCGTAACGCCTTGGACAAGAACGTCACGTTGCTAGGCTTCACCGTTAACTGGCCCATATCGGTCTTAATTAATTTCCCGGTAAAGCCCAAGAAATCACCAATATCAGCCCGTTTGAAGATTTGGTATTGATCATCGCCCACTACGTCTTTTCGTACGTAAACCTGGATCCGTCCCGTTCGATCCAAAATGTCAGCGAAGCCAACTTTTCCGCTCCCCCGCTTTGCTACTATCCGACCAGCAATGGACACCTGGATGTTTTTGTCTTCCAATTCGACCTTTGAATACTGATCGTATTCATCCGTCAATGGTTGAGCCAGTGCCGTCACCTTAAATCGATGGCCAAACGGATCAATCCCAGCTTCACGCAGTTCGTTCATTTTTTCACGCCGCACGCGCATCTGGTCGTTCATTTGCCGCTCTTGTTTTCTTTTTTGCTTCGGATCTTGTGCCACTCTAATTCCTCCAAACTAAAACTAATTCGCTAGTTTAATTCTATCATAGAACCAATTAGCCTTGTACGGATGCCTGCCGTTTTTTCTGCCGGGCCTCTGTTTTAGCGACAAAGTCATCCATGATTTGCATCATTTCTGCTTCGGTATCGGCACTGGTTAAGGCCACCTTGGTCCGCGCTGAGTGGGACAGACCCTTTAAGTAATAGGGAGCATGTCCCCGGAACTGATGGGCACCAACGTATTCACCCTTAAGTTCCACCAACCGGTGCAGGTGTTCCTTGGCAACCTGCATCTGTTCTTCGACACTCGGTTTCGGTAAAATTTCACCGGTTTCTAGGTAGTGGTTAACCTGGGTTAAGATCCAGGGATTTCCTTCCACGGCTCGAGCCATCATGACGGCCGTTGCTCCCACTTCATCAAGCATTTGCTTTGCCATTTGTGGAGTAGTAACGTCTCCATTGCCAATGAACGGGATCGTAAGCGCATCCGCCACTTCCTTTAAAATTTCCCAGTTGGCGTGGCCCCGATACATCTGTTCCCGGGTCCGGCCGTGCATTGCCACAGCTGCAGCGCCCGCTTTTTCGGCAGCAAGCGCGTTTTGGACGGCATAGATGTGGTCATCATCCCATCCGGTCCGCATTTTAACCGTCACTGGTTTACGAACGGCGGCGGTTACGGCAGAGACCATTTCATACACCTTATCGGGATTCAAGAGCCAGCGAGCTCCCGCTTCACACTTAATTACCTTATTAACGGGACAACCCATGTTGATGTCAATGATGTCAGCCGCCGTCTTTTGGTCAATGAATTTAGCAGCCTCCACCAGCGTTTCCTGGTTCCCCCCAAAGATTTGGATGCTCATTGGGTGTTCTTCGGCTTCCACGTTCGTCATGTCGAGGGTTTTTTGGTTTTTAAACATAATTCCCTTGTCAGAAATCATTTCACACACTACCAGCCCGGCACCAAATTTTTTGCAAATCACCCGAAAGGCAGAATTCGTTACCCCTGCCATGGGGGCTACTACCAACGGGTTATCAATCTTTACGTTCCCAATTTTCCAACTACGATCTTTACTCATGGTTTTCGTCATCCTTTGTTTGCTTGTTTAAAATGTTCACGAGGTCATCCTCAGAAAAATCATACTTGCTTCCACAGAAATTGCAAACCACTTCGGCCCCGTGATCCTCATCAATCAACTGTTGGAGGTCTTTACGACCGATTCCAGCTAGCCGACCAGCAAACTTTTCTTTTGAACAATCACAGTAAAAAGAAACCGGTAGGTGCTGCAAAATTTTCACGTTATCCGTTCCAAATAAAACATCGATCAAGTGGTCCGGATGAGGATCTTCCTTTAGGGTCGTTGCAATGCCTGGTAGTGTCTTTAACCGTTCTTCCAGTTGGGAGATGGCATCTTCGTCTGCCCCGGGCATCGTTTGAATCAGGTAGCCCCCGGCGACTTCAACCTCATCGGATTGGTTTACCTCCACAGAAACTCCAAGCGCCGACGGAATTTGTTCCGACTTAGCAAGGTAATAGGCAAAGTCGTCTCCAATCTTGCCACTCACTAACGGAACACTACTAGCATAAGGTTCAGTTCCTCCTTGGTTCTTTAAAACCTCTAAAAAGCCATCCTGACCGACTCCAGATGCTACGTCAATTTCTCCAGCCGCGGTTCGGGGCAAATCGACATCCGGATGCTGGGCATATCCCTTCACATGACCGTCCGCATCTGCATCAATCAACATGCCGCCCACCGGTCCTTGCCCGTTCAGACGAACCGTCAGTCCTTCCTTTCCTTTGAGAGCTGAATTAGCTAATAAAAGACTGGCAACTAGAGCCCGACCTAATGCCGCTGTTGACGTGCTTTGTAGGTTATGAGAACTTTGGGCGGTTTTAACGACATCCGTTGCGTTAACGGCTAACACCCGAAAGTTTTGATCATTTGTAAGTGCTTTGACTAGTTGATCTTGATTAGTGGTCATAATTTCTCTCCTTTTGGCTTCATTCGAAAAGAGCGCAAGCATTTCTGCTTACGTTCTTCATCGAGTTATTGATCATTATCTGAATCATCATCACTGTGAATGGTGATGTCGTCATGATGGTTAATTTCATTGTCCAGTTGATGAGCAGCCTGGTTTTCCTTCTTCGTTGCTTTTTGTTCTGCTTCAGAGAAGGTTTCACTTTCGTTTTCAGTTGGTTCATCTTCTGCTGGCATTTTCCCAGTTTTATACAGACTCAAAATTTGCTTTTCATCTAACGTTTCGTATTTCAGCAGGGCATCCGCAATTGCTTTGTGCTGTTCCCGGTGTTCTGAAATAATCTTCTTCGCCATTTGATGCCCCTCATCGGTGAAGCGTTTAACTTCTTCATCAATGGCATTCGCAGTTTCTTGCGAATACTTCGGTGCTGCGTATGGATCAGCGTTCGGATCTTCTAACGTTACCGTTCCAAGCTTGTCAGTCATCCCGTATTGGGTTACCATAGCGCGGGCAATTTGGGTTGCCTGCTGGAAGTCATTAGAAGCTCCAGAGGACTGGGAGTCGAAGATAATTTCTTCGGCACTGCGACCACCCATCATTCCGGCAATCTGTTCCATCGCATCCTTCTTTGACAGCAACTGTTGGTCTTCCTTTGGCAACATGATTGCATAGCCACCGGCCCGTCCACGAGGCACAATCGTTACCTTGTGAACCACTCGGGCATCGTTTAAGACCAGCCCCACAATCGTGTGACCAGCTTCGTGGTTTGCCACCACTTCGCGTTCATGTTGACTAATGACCCGATTCCGCTTGGCTGGACCGGCAATGACCCGATCTTCAGCTTCATCTAGGTCAGCAGCAGTAATCTCATGACTATTCCGTCGGGCAGCCAGCAAGGCAGCTTCATTTAAGAGGTTTGCCAAGTCGGCTCCCACAAACCCAGGCGTTTGTTTGGCAATTTCATTCAAATCAACATCCGATGCCATTGGCTTGTCCTTAGCGTGAACCTTTAAGATTGCTTCTCGACCACGCACATCTGGTTGACCGACTAAGATCTTCCGGTCAAATCGACCCGGACGTGTTAAAGCAGGATCCAGGACATCAGACCGGTTAGTAGCGGCCATCACAATGACCCCTTCATTTCCGGAAAATCCGTCCATTTCAACCAGTAATTGGTTCAACGTTTGTTCCCGTTCGTCATGGCCACCGCCCATGCCACTACCCCGACGCCGACCAACGGCATCAATTTCATCAATAAAGATGATGGCAGGAGCTGCTTTCTTGGCTTCGGCAAACAAATCTCGAACCCGGCTTGCTCCGACTCCGACAAACATTTCTACGAAGTCCGATCCAGACAGAGAATAAAACGGCACCCCGGCTTCACCGGCAACCGCTTTGGCCAGTAAGGTCTTCCCTGTTCCGGGAGGTCCTTCAAGTAGCACCCCTTTGGGAATCGTTGCACCCAAGCTCGTAAATTTCTTGGGATCCTTCAAGAACTCAACGACTTCGACCAGTTCTTGCTTTTCTTCATCTTCACCGGCTACGTCTTTAAAGCGAACCTTACTTTCAACTGGTTTGGCCTTGGTCTTACCAACCTTCATCACTCCACCAGGGCCACCGGCGCCGCCACCAGCTTGTTTCATCATTAGGTAAAACAGGTAGATGAAGATTAAGAGTGGTAAGACGGAAACAATCAGGTTAATCCAAAACCCATTTGACTGGGTGGGTTTAGCGTTCACCTTCACGTCATGTTGTTGGGCAACACTGCTGACTTCCTTAACGGTTGAATCACTCTTCACCAACGTTGTGGTAAAATTCTTAACCTTTGCGCTAGCTTCAGATTTTTCTAACCCCTTCTTTGTTACCGTGAAAGATGGCAGACTCCCTGAATTAGCTACTTTAGCTTTTTGGGGGGTCCGATATTCTCCGGTAATCTTATAAATTCCATCCGTAGACTCAATGCTAAAGTCTTTGACTTTATTAGTTTTCAGGTCTTTGATGAATTGACTGGATTGAATCTTTTGGGACTTTGGTCCATTGCTAGTGCTTCCACCAGTTGCAAATAGAACTACTCCCATCGCTAACACAAAAGCAATGATATAAAACAGACTACTTCTAAAAAGTCCATTTTTATTATTTTTCATTTGTGTCCTCCAATTTGATTAAATTAACATACAAAATCTTATCACTTTTCGAAACCAGAGACGACTGATTACCCTTGATAAATTTCAGGCTTCAAAATTCCCACGTACGGTAAATTACGGTATTTGCCTTGATAATCCAGTCCGTAGCCCACTAAAAATTCGTTAGGGACGTTAAATCCAACGTAATCAGCACTAATTCCTTCTATCTGGCGTGCTTCTGGTTTATCCATTAACATGCAAACCTGAACAGAAGCGGCTCCTCGCTTAGCAAAGAGCTTCTTCAAGTAGGCTAAGGTATTTCCGGTATCAACAATATCATCAACTAATAAGACGTCGCGCCCAGTTACATCTTCATCAATATCCTTTACCATCTGAATCTCACCACTGGATTCGGTTCCCCCGTGGTAACTAGAAACGTCAATAAAATCGATATCCATGTAAAGATCCATCTGCTTAATTAAATCTGCTGTAAAGGGAACGGCTCCTTTGAGAACACAAATGACCAGCGGCTTTTTGCCTTGATAATCATGCGTAAGTTGCTTGCCGAGCCGTTGACAGGCTGCCCGAATCTTTGCTTCGCTATACAAAATTGTTTGGATATCGTCGTTCATCGTTTTTCCTTTCATGCTTAATCACTAATCGATACTGCTGGGCCGTTTCCGGTGGGGTTTGAAAACTAACTTTGTAGCCCAAGACTGCTTGCACCACATGCGTAGCGGTTTCTAACACCAAACACTGGGAACGTCGTTCTCGAGGGACCTTTTGGTCAATGAGCACCCGCCGAACCCGTTGCGAATGTCCCTTAGGAAGGGCCACTCGGTCTGTAGCTTGCCACAAACGGGCACGGAGCGGCAACTGTGCCTCCGTCAACCACAAAGAATGGTAAGTAACGTCAGTTGGCAACAATTGATCAGGCTGAAAAACCCCAAATTGACCCAGCAACGGAAGTTCATACCAGTGGTTTAATACTACCATAAACGGCGCTATGGCTTGTGGATTTTCTTGCAAATTATCTGATTTTTTTTGAAATCGCAGGAGCTGATACCGCTTTTGAAACTGCCACTGCTGGCCTAAGTCGAGCTCCCCTTGCGGTTTATTCGGATTTTGAACTAAGGTTAATAACTCTTGCAGCTTAGCCGCAGGAAGCCCCTGGGTAGGGAAAAGGCGTCGCCACAATGCCTGCAGTAAAGAAGGTAAAACCGGTTCGTCCGCCGCTTGCAATTGGTACGTGAGTTCCTCTCCCGTTTGCCAGAGTCGCTCTTGATCGATCAACCGGTCTGAAAGTAATTGGTATTGCTTTTCTAAGCGTTGCAGATTGGAAGCAAAGTGGGCGAGGTGCTCCCCTGCCTGTGGGTTTTCTCGTTCTAACGCCGGTAAAACGTGATGGCGTACCCGATTTCTGCTAACCGCATCCGTCTGGTTTGTCTGATCCTCAAACCAGGTTAAGTGGTAAAAACGGGCGTAACGCACTAGCTCTCGTTTAGGCACATCTAACAAGGGGCGGAGAAGTTGCCCCGTAAAAAAGGGCCGCTGGGAGCGCATCGCCGTAGCGTTAAACACATCTGCTGATCTGGTTAATCGCATTAACACCGTTTCTGCCTGATCGTTTTGATGGTGCGCTAGTATTACCGCTGCAGCCTGGTGTTCTGCTACCAGCCGATGGAAAAACGCATAACGAGCCATCCGGGCTTGCTCTTCCACTCCACGGGTTAAGGAAGCATGCTCCCAGTGAAATACAACGATGGGAAGGTGATGAGTCCCGCAGTACCGCCGCAAAAAGTCTTCCTCTGCTCGACTCTGCGGCCGCAACTGGTGATTCACATGAGCCACTAGCAACGGCCAGTCTGGTCGAGCCACTCGTTCTAACAAATGAAGCAATACCATCGAATCCACCCCCCCAGAAACAGCCACAATCAGGGGGGCACCGGGAGTTAGGGATGCTTTTGTTAAAATTTGTCGTACTCGTTGTTCTAATTCGGTCATCGTTCTCCTCGAATTAAAAAAGCCGAACCCCGCTGGTTCAGCTCCCGTAACTTAATTACGACGGCCCCCACGACCGCCCCGTTTACCTTCTGTATTTTTCTTCAAATCCGAAAGCCGACTCTCACTTTGCTTTAAAAAACTGGATAACATGTCATCAAACTTTTCATCTTTAGTTTCTTCATGATGGGTTGAGTTCGATTGAGCAGCGGACGCATAGCGATGAGTCGATGTACTCTTCGGCCGATGCTGTTCGTGGGACTCTTTTTTAGTTGGCTGTGGTTGCGCTTTTCGAATCGACAAACCAATCTTGCCATCAGCCCCAATCTTGGTCACCTTCACCTTGACAACGTCTCCCACTGCCAAAACATCGTGAATATCTTTGACGTACCCGTCGGCAACCTGACTAATGTGAACGAGCCCAGTTTGATGGTTGCCTAAATCAATAAATGCTCCAAATCCGGTAATTCCAGAAACTTTTCCCGTAAGGATTTCTCCAACTTCAAGCGCCAAAAAATCGTTCCTCCTCAGTTAAATTGTTATCATTATAGCATAAAATCAGTTCAACGCGAAAAAAGCGAAAACCCCTTGGGTTTTCGCTTTTTTATTTGTTCACAAAGTGATAGTTGGTTTCACCCTGCTTGCCATAGTCGTACTTATTGTGAGCGAGCGCCTTCACATAGTCCTCGTTTTGCAAACGTTCGCTTCTTTTTTGGAGCCGTTGTTGCTCCCGTTTTCGCTTTTGCAACGTCGTCTGTTCCTGACGAATGTCTTGGTGCATCGACCGAATTTGAGCATTGGTGGTCACCAACTGAATCCCCAAAATCACGAATACTACTCCAAAAACACCAATTAATAGGGCTGCTCGGCGGATGCGCCGTTTCACAAGGGCACGATTGTGACCTGATTGATGAGAAGGACGTGATCCAATCGCTTCATGCAATTGAGCCACATTACTCTTTTCGTTATTCACCAACGATCACCTCTCACCTTGATTATTATTCTTGTTAATCATGATACAACAAGAACTTGTACTTTACAATAATTCATCGGCTTCTTTTTGATAATCCCGTTGGTATTCTTCATTCACAACTTCATACATTCCAATGGCATCCGTTTTTTTTGTGGTTTGTAAAAGAGCAACCACCCGAATGGTTAGGGTTTTGTTTCCAAACTGAATCATCACTTTGTCGCCTACTCCCACCTTACTAGCTGACTTTGCTGGTTTCTCGTTAATCAAAACTCGACCTTGATCAGCAATTTGCTTTGCGACAGAGCGCCGTTTGATGATCCGTGAGAGCTTTAAAAATTTATCAATTCTCATTTGTTTCTCCTTTACGTGCTGCTGGTTTAGCTTTTTCTAATGCTTGTACCAATCGGTTTAATTCATTAAGCCAGTCTGCTTCTTGCATGGTTGGCTGGATGATCAGTTTCAGTTGAAACCGTCCCGTTACCATTTTTACCGTCGCCCGAAAATCAGTGGTGGCAATGGCACGGAGCAAGTCCTGGCTGCGATAAATTTGTGATCCTTGCTTACTAATAGTGATCAGAATCGTGTGATCAGTTCGTTTAATCTGGTCCACCAGAGCGTAGTCTGCAACCATTTTGATAAAATCGACCGTCAAGAGGTTGGCCACTGCCACTGGATACTCACCAAACCGGTCAATTAAGTCACTCTGTAATTCCGTAAACTGGTCCTCACTGTCTAGTTGGCGCATCCGTTTGTATAGTTCAATCTTTTGCTGAGGATCCGTAATGTAACGGCTAGGAAGGTACGCTTCGATCCCCAACTCAATCTGGGCATCCGTTTTAACCGACTGCCGCTGTTGTCCCTGCTTTTGGGCGACTGCATTGTTTAACATTTGCGTGTACATGTCATACCCAACCGAATCAATGAAACCATGCTGGGCGCGTCCCAAGACGTTCCCTGCTCCTCGAATCGAAAGATCCCGCATGGCCACCTTGAACCCAGATCCTAACTCAGTAAAGTCCTTAATGGCTTCCAAGCGGTTTTCTCCTGCCTCGGTCAGTACCTTATTGGGTTGATACATAAAGTAGGCCTGTCCTACTCGGTTACTCCGGCCAATTCGGCCCCGAATTTGATACAACTGAGCCAATCCCATTCGGTCAGCATCCTCCACAAACAACGTATTAACGTTGGGCATATCAACTCCGGTTTCAATGATCGTGGTGGTCACCAGCACGTCGTAGTCCCCGTTCATGAAGTCATACAAAATTTGTTCCATCTGGTGTTCGGTCATCTGACCATGAATGTAACCAATCCGGGCATCCGGCAATAAGGTTTGCAGTTGATCAACCTTGGCCTCAATGTCTTTAACCCGATTATGCAGGTAAAAAACCTGGCCATCGCGTTGTAGTTCTCGTCGAATTCCGTCCACAATGGCCGCGTCATTTTGTTCCATCACGTAGGTCTGAATGGGATAGCGGTTGGCTGGTGGGGTTTCAATTACAGATAAGTCTCTGACGCCCATCATCGACATGTTGAGGGTTCGCGGAATGGGAGTCGCCGTTAGTGTTAACACGTCCACGTTCTTTTTCAATTCCTTCAATTTTTCCTTGTGTTTGACTCCAAAACGTTGCTCTTCGTCCACAATTAACAAACCTAAATCATGGTACTGCACATCGTTTGAAAGCAGCCGATGAGTTCCAATTACAATGTCTAACTGACCGGCCTTTAAATCGGCTAACGTTTGCTTGGTCTGGCGGGCACTGTTAAACCGTGACAACACTCCAATTGCGACCGGAAAGTTTTCAAACCGACTGGTCAACGTTTCATAGTGTTGCTGGGCCAGTACGGTGGTGGGCACCAGAAAGGCAACCTGTTTACCGGCCTCAACCGCTTTAAAAGCGGCCCGCATTGCTACCTCTGTTTTCCCGTACCCAACGTCCCCAACTAACAAGCGATCCATCGGATGGGGTTGTTCCATGTCATGTTTAATTTCATTCGTACTTCGAATTTGATCCGGCGTTGGTTGGTACGGAAAGGCCGCTTCAAATTCGAGTTGATAGTCATCATCCTCTGGAAAAGCAAAGCCTGGGGTCTGTTCTCGTTGGGCGTACAAATTGACCAATTCGTCTGCCATGTCATCAACTTTTTTAGCAACCTTACTCTTGGTCTTTGCCCATTCATTGCCCCCAAGTTTGTTGAGGCTGGGGTGTTGGTCTTCTGCGGCCACGTACTTTTGAATCAAATTTAACTGCGTGACGGGAATGAAGATATGGGCATCGTTGCGATAGGTAATCGTCAGGTAATCCTGATGCTTACCATCCACTTCCATCGTTTGCATCCCGTCGTAACGTCCAATTCCGTGGTTAACGTGGACCACGTAATCACCCGGTTTTAGATCCGTATAACTCTTGATGCGTTCGGCATTGGTAAAGCGTTGCTGCCGAACCCGACGGGGGTGCTGGCGTTCACTTACCCGTTGAAAGAGTTCGTGCTCAGTGATCACGGCTAGATTAGCGTCTGGCAGTTCAAACCCCATGGTGAGGTTCCCCGTTACAATCTGAACCTGATTAGGAACTAACTGGTCAATGCTGGTCGCGTTACAGTGAATTTCAAAATCCTGAAAGGTTTGTTGCACTTGGGTCAGCCGCTCTTCGTTAGCCACAACCACCACCACCGTGGTTAACGCCGCCTGGTAGCGCTCCATTTCCGTTTTCAGCAGGGGCATTTGACTAAAGAAGCGTTGCATCGGCCGCACCGTAACGTTCACGATTTCATCTAAGCGTAACCGGCCTAAGCCCTTTTGAAATAGTGATAACAAAAGCCACGGTTGGTGACTAGCACCTAACACCGTGGAGAGGTTTAAACTAACCGGTTGGTCGGAAAATAGCTGGTGTTGCTCTGCTACTGACGCTTTCCAGTTCTGCTCGTCTTGTTCTAACTGCTGATTAGCGTCTCGAATCCGAGCATAGTCATCAAAGACCACGATTCCATCTGGGGAAAGATAGTCTAATAATGAGGTTTCCTTTTGAAACAAATCATGAGCATAAATTTGCCACTCAGGATTAGTCACCTTGGTTTGCAAATCCTGGATTAAAGCGGCAATGTGCTCCTGTAAGGCTTGATCTTGGACTGATTGCAACTGTTTTTGGAAGCGACGAACGGCTTGTTCTCGATCCTGCGTGGTCGGCAAAAAATCAGTAGCCGGTAAAACGGTCACCGTCGTTTCATTCTCGATGCTCCGTTGACTAGCAGGGTCAAAACTTCGCAGGGAATCAATTTCTGTATCAAAAAAATCGAGGCGCACGGGATTTTCCGCATTGAGGGGATAAATATCCACAATCGAGCCTCGTACCGCAAATTCACCTGGCACAGCCACCAAATTCTTCCGACTGTAGCCCATGGCTGCTAGTCGTTGCTGTAACTGGGTTAGATCAAAATCATCTCCAAGGTGAACCACTAATTGAGCCGTTGCAAAATCAGCTGGCTGTGGTAATGCCCGTTTGAGTCCTGCGGTCGACGCCACTACGATGGCGGGGGCTCCAACTTGCAATGCATGCAGAGCCTGCACCCGTTCGGAGCGAAATTCTGGGGAACTAGTGGCAACTTCCGCTGCCAGTAATTCTTCGGCGGGAAACAGGTAAACGGGGATGTCACTTACGCCTTCACTAAACTCCTTCACGGCTTGTTCCGCGTGTTCCAACGTATCCGTCACGTAGAGAAGCGGCTTAGCGTGGTCCTTAACAATCGTTTCTAACAATAATTTTTGGGCAATGCCACTGGTACCAGTTACTAACTGTCGCTTACTCTTCGTTAAGTTCGCTTGAATTTGTTGATATTGGGGTAATGCTTGAAAAACTTGAGTTAAATTCACAACAATCCTTTCTGACCGACTTGCCTAGTTAAAGCGATTTTCGAGGGTCGGAAAATCGGCCCCGGCGATCCACTCATCTAACGCCTGTGTCGTGTGATCCAAGGCTTCCACCAGTGGTCCTTGTTGTTCTAAACTGAACTGACTGAGTACGTATTTAACCACGCTTTCGTGCTTCGGGTGATCTGTTCCAATCTTAATTCGATTAAACTGGTCGGTCTTTAGGTGTGCAATCAAACTTTTAATCCCATTATGACCGCCAGCGGATCCATGGGTGCGCAGGCGAATCCGCCCCACGTGCAGATCCATATCATCGTAAACCACCACTATGTCTTCTAAATCCAATTGGTAAAAGGCCATTAGGGGGCGTACTGCCCGTCCGGACTCATTCATGTAGGTCGTTGGTTTAACCAAAAGCACTTTTTCCCCGTCGATAAAACCACTGCCCAGGTCTGCTTCCATTTTATGTTGATTCACCTCAATTTGGTGGTCCTTGGCAAATTGATCGATTGCCATAAAGCCCGTGTTATGCCGGGTTCCTTCGTACTTAACCCCCACGTTTCCTAATCCTACAATCATTTTCATGCTAATTACTCCTTTGTTTTTTCACTAAGCAGAAAAAGAGACTGGCTACATTCCACCCTCTTCGCTTAACTATGTATGTTCCATTTAATCGGTTCCCACACTCAGGGCAAGGGCCTGATTAACCTGCCCCATGATGGTTGCCGATAAATGGGTCACCTTATCGCGCAATCGTTGTTTATCAATGGTGCGAATTTGTTCTAATAAAATCACTGAATCTCGTTCAATGCCAGTTTGTTTGGCAGCGATGGCAATGTGAGTTGGCATCCGTGGCTTACTAATCTGGGCCGTAATTGCAGCAACAATTACCGTTGGGCTGTAGCGATTCCCAATGTCATTTTGAATCACCAATACCGGACGCAGCCCCCCTTGTTCCGAGCCAACCACCGGTGATAAATCAGCAAAAAAAACATCACCACGCTTAATGGACGTTTCCCTCATTCAATCTAACCTTTCGTTCTTAAAGTCTGTGGTTACTGGATTTCATCGTAATATTTATTTAAATTGAAGATTGATTCATACTGACAGGCTGAGTATTCATCCACAATTCGTTGGTTTAATCCCGCCATGGACTGGTACCCATAGGCCATTTGATTCACAATCGGGTTCCGATTAAACCGAACGGCATTCATTGAAAGTGACTTGTGACTCCATTTACAATTAGTGGGTGCTCCCCATGTCTTACTCCCCTTGAGTAAATACGTTAGCATTATCAATCACCTCGAACTCTTTAGTCGTTTAAATCAGTTTGATAGTAAAACCGGGGCAATCGGTTCGAAAAACCACAGGCTAACTCGTAATGAATGGTCTGGCAATGCTCCGCCATTTCTTGCAGGGTAATTGTGTGCCCGTGATCGGTTCCAATTAAGGTCACCTTCGTGTGAACTGGAACCGAATTAGGTAACTTCACCATCAGTTGATCCATGCAAACCCGGCCCACAATTGGACACCGTTTTCCGTTTACAAGGACCAAAAAGCCCTGTAAAGAACGCCGCAATCCGTCAGCATATCCCAGCGGAATCGTCCCAATCCAGGTGGGTTCGGTAACGGAATAAGTCGCTCCATACCCGATGGAACGGCCCGGTTCGACCTGACGCACGGAAACTAGTTCCGAAGTCAGGCTCAGAGCGGGCGTGAGGGGAAATGGTGGTTTAATCGCCGTCCCCGAGGGATTGAGTCCGTACATTGCAATCCCATACCGGACGAGGTTTGCCTCTGGAACCGGATGCCACAAATCGGCCGCTGAATTAGCCACGGACACGTACCGCGGCAAGTGCTTAATTTCTCCTAATAGTTGGCGAAAATTATGCAGTTGAAAGTTAAAGTAGTGGTCATCCGGACTATCGGCCGTCGCAAAATGGGTATACAAACCCTGCCAATCAAACTGGGCTTGCAACTCGTTTACGGTTGCCACGAAGGCTCGAACCTCTTCCGGCCGCTGCAATCCAATCCGCCCCATCCCGCTATCAAGGGCCAAGAAAAATTTCAAGCGACCCGTCACGCGTAAGGACTGTTTCAGCTGGGCCGCAGCCCGTAACCATTCTGCATCCGCCACGGTCACCGTCACGTCATACTTAACCACCAAATCCACCTTGGTTTCATCGGTTAATCCGAGCACCAGGATGGGTTGCTCAACCAAGCCCGCTTTTCTCAGTTGAATGGCTTCATCTAAAACGGCCACACAAAAGCCAGTGGCCCCAGCAGCAGCTGCTGCCCGAGCAACTTGGACCGCTCCGTGACCATAACCATCGGCTTTGACCACGGCGAATAACTTGCTTCCCGGCGTCAAGCGCTCCACCGCCTGGTGCACATTTTTACGAATAGCAGTTTCGTTGATTAAAATTTGTCCGTTTCGATTATTTGCAACGACCATGATGCTCTCCTCGTTCGTTAAATTGTTCTCATTATATCATTTTCAGTTCTAAACGAAGGGCAGAAATCCCTTGTTGGTTGAAGAAATCTGGCCTAGTAGTGCTAAGTAATTTTATTTGCTAACAAAAAAAGTCCCTTAGCGGTTAAACTAAAAGACTCTCAGCGTTAATTAATTAGTGCTTCTTTTTAATGACAAAATTATTTTTGCGGCCGTGATGCCGATCACCGTGGTCACGATGATCATTATTCCGACGGTTACTTCGGTAGTTACTAGAGCCACCTCGGTGATTGTTACGCCGATAGCCACCACTATGACGACCGTTTCCTCGACCTCCATGACTCTTTAATGGGCGTTCGGGAGTAATGTGTACCTTCACCTGTTCTCCGGTTAACTCATTCAGCAAAGCAGCCGCAAGGTCTAAGCTATCATAACGATCCACTAACTCCTGCGCAGCCGCCTGGAAACGGGCGGTATCTGTCTTGGTAATTAATTTTTCCGCGTCAGCCTTTGCAAACTGAAGTTGACCAGCAAGGGCTTCATCAGCAGTCGGTGGCTTCAATGGTAACATCCGGACCTTCGTTAACTTTTCAATCCCACGCAGATAGCTCATTTCGCTTGGAGTTACAAACGTAACGGAAGTTCCATGCCGACCGGCCCGACCGGTCCGACCAATCCGGTGTACATAACTTTCTGGATCCTGGGGAACATCAAAGTTATAAACGTGGGTTACGCCAGAAACATCAATTCCCCGGGCAGCCACATCAGTTGCCACCAAATAATTAATCCGATCTCGCTTGAACTCGTTCATAATTTGGGTTCGCCGGTTTTGGGTCAAATCCCCGTGTAGTCCAGCTGCCTTATAACCGCGAGCAACCAACCCCTTCGAGACTTCATCAACCCGCCGCTTGGTCCGACAGAAAATGATGGTTACCTTCGGTTGGTTAACGTCAAACAACCGCGTCATCGTATCGAACTTTTCAACGTCTCTAACCTTTACGTAATACTGGTCTACCAAGTCTGTCGTCAGTTCTTTGGCTTTCACCTTGACCTGCTTTGGATCAGTCATAAACTGAACCCCCACTCGTTTGATGGGAGCAGGCATCGTTGCGGAAAAGAGCATTGTTTGTCGGTCCGCAGGGGTTTGTTTGATAATCTTTTCAATATCCTCTAAAAAGCCCATGTTAAGCATTTCGTCGGCTTCATCAAGTACCAAGAACCGCACGTGATCCAACTTAAGGGTGTGTCTTTGGATGTGGTCCAATAACCGACCGGGAGTTCCGACGATAATTTGGGGCTTCTTCTTTAGGTCATAAATTTGTTTCCGGATGTCTGACCCACCGTATACAACTTGAGCCCGTGCCCCCTCGGTCTTACCCAATTTTTGAATTTCACGTTGAGTCTGAATGGCTAATTCTCGGGTGGGAGAAATAACTAACGCTTGGACATCAGGGTTGTTGACGTCAATCCCTTGCAGGATGGGAAGGGCAAACGCAGCCGTTTTTCCGGTTCCCGTTTGTGCTTGACCAATCACGTCTTCCCCGTTCAGGGTCAGTGGAATGGTCTGTGCTTGAATGGCAGTTGGTTCCGTGTATCCATTCGCTGCCACTGCTTCTAACAGACTAGCTGTTAGTCCTAAATCTTCAAAATTCAAATGTGTTCCTCCTACTTGTTGAACCATCAGGGTAAATTCAACCCCACTCTTGAAAAAAATCCGTTTTTCGCGTTTCAAGTGGAATCTGATTTACAATTTATCTGCTCGTTCTGCCTACAAAATCGTACTTATTTTTAAAAAAGCAACCTCTCCAGCATACCGCAAATGTCAAATTTAATCAAACTATTCCTTCGTTAGTTTGGTTAAGGCCGCTAGCACTTTTTCTAAATGTAACCCGTGGCTAGCCTTCAAAAGCACCTCATCTCCAGGAGCAATGTGACTTCGCAACGCGGTCGTTAGCTTAGGCAACTGTTCTTCCGTATAATGAAACAACGTCGTTTCTGGTTGGTAACAATCCATCAGTGCTGTAAAAAGAGCCGTCATCTTGCTTCCAACCAAAAAGACCATGGGAAATGTAGCCGGATTTAGGGCTGATGCCAGTCCGGCATGCATGGCTTCTGATTGGTCGCCCAGTTCCAACATGTCACCTAAGACCACAATTCGTTTCCCATCTAGTTCGGTATCAGCAAACGCCTGCAACACGGCCCGGACCGCCGTTGGATTTGAGTTATAGACATCGCTTAAAATCATTTCTCCCTGATTACCCGGTACCCATTCAGCCCGGTTGGCAGTAAGATCCGGATGAGACAGTCCGCCCCGCAGATTTGCTGGAGTGACCTCTAAGAGCTCTCCGACGCTTAGGGCTGCCAGTGCGTTGTTAACGTTGTAGTCGCCAAGCAGTGGAATTGTAAATTCAAAGTCCTGCCACCGGTTCGTCTCAAAGCGGGTTTCCTGATCACTTTCCGTGATCTTGGTTGGATAAATATCATTCGTTCCCTGCCGACCAAAGGTAAACCGTCGTGGGTTCGTGCGAACGGGCTGGTCCGTTAGCAACGGTTCATCGCCATCGTAAACAAAAACGCCATCACTTGATAGTCCATCTGTGATTTCTAGTTTAGCCTGGGCAATCTTGGCTCTGGTCCCAAAGAACTCAATGTGAGCCTCTCCAATCATGGTAATCACCGCAATATCTGGCTGTACCAGTTCACTTAGTCGGTGGAGTTGTCCGGGACGATCCATTCCCATTTCGACCACCAGCACCTCGGTGTTTGAACTCATCGACAAAATCGTAATGGGAACCCCAATTTCATTGTTAAAGTTGTCCTGGGTCTTTGTGACGTTAAACGTGGTTTGCATCACAGCCGCAATCAAGTCCTTGGTCGTCGTTTTCCCATTACTGCCGGTCACAGCCACAACCTTGGGATTAATCTTAGCCAGGTAATATTTTGCAAGGTCCTGGAGCGCCGTCAACGGATCAGAGACGATAATGAGCGGAAAATCATCCGGAACCCCATCTGTTGATCGGTCTTTAGACCACAATGATGCCACGGCCCCGTGTTCACTGGCACTTTTTACGTAATCATGACCGTTCCGCTTTCCTCGTAAAGGAACGAATAATGCTCCAGCAGTGAGGGCTCGACTATCAAATGCTACGGAAGTTACTTCAAGTGAAGTTGCAGTTGCAGTTGCGGGGACTAATTCGCCCTGGACCGCTTGCGCAATTTCAGCTAGTCTCATTTTCATATAATTAATACTCCTAAGATGCAAAATCATCGCACAAAATGCAATCAGTCCTATTATAACATTAATGAAAAAAGAACCGAATTGCCCCTAAACAAAGTCGTTTAAATCGGGATCCTCGTGCTGTTCATCAAGTTCAATCGTCCACTTATTACTCATCGTATTGTAGGTCAGGGTTCCCACCCGACCCGTTTCGGCTTGGAGCTGTTCGACACTACTCCAAATCACCTTTTCTGGCTCCGCTTTTTTTACAAACACTGGGATTTCAAAGCGGCGGTGGATTTCCTTCGTCAGATCAAAGGCCAAAATCATTCCACGGCGACTAATCCAAATTAACCGATCTAAGATTACCTGATCAAGGTCCTTAATCGGCAGAGGCCGGGAAAAAATCCGCCGAGAATTACGAAATTCACGCAGATGACGTTTAATGCTGAGTGCTAAAATGTGATCCTGCTCAGCAAAGTCAAGAAAATAAATCCGTTTAAACCCATTGTTACCACCTACATACACAATCTGATTCCGTAATTTCCCTAAAAAAGGCGTTCGCTGGTAGGTGGGAATCCCCATGTGTCCCAGATAGAGCAAGTCTGCAATCTCTCCATCTGTGAGCGAATCAATTCCATCTTCCGTTTGGTAGTTAATCCACTTGGTATTACTTTTTGAGCCTGGCTCCCCTAAAATATACTCACGGACCTGGCTTCGACCAACCACGAGCGGAAACTTGGCGTGCGAGTTATACCGGTTGGACCGTTCAAAATCATCATTTAGCAGCAAAATGCTATGTGGAATTTCACTAACTCCGTTAATAAAGTCGGCCGCTGTAATGCCCCAAGCCACGCCGAAACGTTCGGTGACACTCACGCGTAGATAAATGAGATTGTTTAGCATGTGCTCACCCCTCAATAATTCAATCGTTTCCAATTATACGCCCTCGCAGCTAGTAAAAAACAAAAAATTACCGTTTTTTCAAAAAAGATCCGCCACTGAATTAATCAAAACAATGCCGTTTTTCCGGGGAATTTGCTATTATGGATAATACAAGCATTTTTAAGATTGGAGTGAATAAACGTGAAACCCACTAACGTGTTATTCGTTTGTTTGGGAAATATCTGTCGTTCGCCGATGGCAGAAGTAATGTTTCAACGATTAGCCAACACACATGGCGTTTCTAATCATTACCGGATTACTTCTGCAGCCACTAGCGACGAAGAAGCGGGGAATCCGCCCCATCCAGGAGCACTGCAAACGCTCCAAAAACATCAGCTCGATGCCAGTCAGCATCGTTCGCATCCCCTCACTGCATCAGAAGCAGCCGCTGCCGATTGCATCATCACCATGGACCACAGTAACTTAGCTGAAGTTCAACGCTTATTACCACCAGCTGAACGAGCTAAGGTGCACCTGTGTATGGACGTTGTTCCCGGTAAAGCCGGTAACAGCATTGCTGATCCATGGTATACCCATAAATTTGAAACCACCTACCAAATGCTAAATGAAGCGTTACCCCTCTGGTTAGAACGTTTAGAACAAAAACGACAGGAGGCGAGCCCTCATGAGTGAAGCTGAACCCGAAACGGGCGATTCAGCCCCCTTTGTCGTTCCGAAAAAAATCTGGCACCAAAATCTAATTGCCCTCTGGGTCGGACTCTTCTTAACCAGCATGGGTTTTAGCGAACTAATGCCGTTCCTTTCTTTGTACATTGAGAGTCTTGGAAATTACACGCGTAGTGAACTAAGTCTTTATAGTGGCCTCGCCTTTTCAGCTTCTTTTATCGTAGCTGCCGTGGTTTCTCCCCTCTGGGGGAGTCTAGCCGATCGTTACGGACGCCGTCTCATGCTGCTCCGTGCCTCACTGGGAATGGCCATTTGTGTGCTCTTAATGGGGTTTGCCACCAACGTGTGGATGATTATCGGCCTGCGCTTTATCCAAGGAATTTTTTCCGGTTACATGCCAAACTCCAACGCCCTATTAGCAATTCAAGTTCCAAAGAAGGAAAGTGGGAAAGCCCTGGGGATTCTCTCCACCGGCGGGGTGTCTGGTGCATTATTTGGCCCCTTTTTAGGGGGAATCTTAGCATCCATTTTTAGTTACCGGGTCACCTTCTTCATCACGGGGAGCCTAATGTTAGTGGTCTTCTTTGTGACTCTCTTCTTTGTTAAAGAAAAGTTTCAACCGGTGGCAAAGGAGGATAATCTCCACACTAAGGAAGTCATTCACATTCTTCCCCACCCCAAGTTAATCTTTGGGATGTTTGTGACGACCATGATTATTCAGGCCTCTAACAACTCCATTTCTCCCATCCTCTCCCTGTACGTCAAACAAATCATGCATGGCAGTCCAACGGTAACCTTGTTTAGTGGAATCGTAGCCGCCGTGCCGGGAATTTCAACCCTTGTCGCTGCGCCCCGGTTGGGTGCCATTGGAGATCGGATTGGTTCAGAAAAAATCATGATCTTTGGTTTCATCCTGGCCATTTTCCTCTACATCCCCATGGCATTCGTTACCAACGTCTGGGAATTAATGGCCCTCCGGTTCTTACTCGGGGTTTCCAACGCCTGCATGCTGCCTGCGGTACAGGCCATCATCGCTAAGAACACCCCAGCGCAAGTAACCGGTCGGATCTTTAGTTGGAACCAATCCTTTCAGGCGGTGGGAAACTTTACGGGTCCCATGATTGGTTCGGTGGTTTCTTCCATCTTTGGTTACTCGGGAGTTTTTATCTCGACTTCAATCCTGGTACTGCTAAACCTCTGCCTTGTATTAAACGACACCAAAGGTTTACGCCGCAGCCATCAAACCAAATAAAAAAAGCTTCTTCCGTTTTGGAAGAAGCTTTTTTGATTGGCATTCCTTAGTTGGCGAAGCCGTATTTCTTGTTGAAACGGTCCACAGCCCCATCGGCTTGGGCAGTTTTTTGCTTCCCAGTGTAGAATGGATGGGAATCAGATGAAACTTCCACCCGAATCAATGGGTAAGTCTTACCGTCAATGTCAATCGTTTGTTCAGAAGTAGCGGTTGAGCCCGTAATAAACTTGAAGCCCGTACCTGAATCTTGAAAGACTACTTCATGAAAATCTGGATGAATTCCTTTTTTCATAATAATCTCGCTCCTTTGCCCTGAATTTATAAAACCCAGAGATTGATGTCAATATCTCAACTTTTGTAGTGTATCATTAATCTAACTTCCGTGCAACCACGCCTAATCAAGCTGATTAATCAACTCAACGTCCGCATGCAAGTCCATTAATTTCCGTTCAATGTTATCGTATCCGCGCAAAATATTGTCACTTTTTTTAATCACGGTCTCTCCCTGAGCCATCAGCCCGGCAATCATCAGTGCTGCTCCAGCGCGAATTTCACCAGCAGACACTTCTGCTCCGTGTAACTCCTGCGTAGGATGCACAATAATCTGGTTGCGGTCATTAACACTAATCTTTGCTCCTAACTTTTGAAGCTGAGTGATGTGCTTTTGTCGTTTAGGATAAATCGTGTCAGTGATGACACTCTCGCTATTGGCCGTTAGCAATAATGGCGTTAGCGGCTGTTGCCAGTCCGTTGCAAAATGCGGAAATGGGGCGGTTGTGACGTTCACACCCTTTAATGTTCCCCGCTTTTTAACGTAGACCGTATTATCAACCACCGTTAGTTGAACCCCCATTTCTTGTAACTTAGCAAGAAACGGACGGAGATGATCAGGAACCACATTCTTAATCAAAACTCCATCTCCAACCGCAGCAGCTAACGAGAGGTAGGTCCCGGCCTCAATTCGGTCAGGAATCACCGTATGGGTCTTAGTTGAGCGCAGGTGACTCACCCCTTCAATCCGGATGACGTCAGTTCCAGCACCAGTAATGTTGGCACCCATTTCGTTTAAAAACGTAGCAATGTCAACGATTTCTGGCTCTTGAGCCACGTTATGAATCGTGGTCACTCCCTTGGCCAACGTTGCTGCCAGCATCGCATTGATCGTGGCCCCGACGGACACCATCTCAAAGAAGATGGGGGCACCGGTCAACCCCTCTTCGGTAGCATCGATGTACACCGTATCACCATTTTCGGTTACGTGCGCACCTAGTGCTTCAAACGCCCGAATGTGTTGGTCGATGGGGCGGGGACCAATGTTGTCTCCCCCTGGAAAACTAACCACCGCACGGTGAAATTTTCCAAGCAACGCTCCCATGAAGTAGTAAGAGGCTCGCAGCTTCTTAATTGCTTTACTGGGCAAGCGACCAGTTTTAATTTCAGTAGGATCGATTTGTAACACGCCATCCGTAAAATAGGATGAAACGTTCATTGATTGGAGAATTAACATTAGATTATGAACATCTAGAATATCCGGAACCATGTCTAACTTAACCGGGTTGTCGGACAAAACGGCGGCAGGAATCAACGCAACCACGCTGTTCTTAGCTCCACCAATTGTCACTTCCCCATGTAAGGGACGGCCCCCATGGATTTTCATAATACTCATTGGCTTTAATCCTCACTATCTTACTTGATTGTCACGACTTCAATCATAAGTAAAAAAGCGTTGGATTACAATACATTCCCGTAATTGAAGGGAAAAAATTTATTTTGCTGACTTCTCCCGAGCTTCATGGTGCTTCGTCGCAGCAGCCACAAAGGCTTTAAAAAGCCCTTCTGGTCGGTTCGGCCGGGATAAGAATTCGGGGTGGTATTGCGCCGCCACAAAGAATTGCTTGTGCGGAACTTCAACGATTTCTACCAACTGGTCGTCAGGGGAAGTTCCAGAAATTACCAAGCCGGCATCCTCTAGTTCTTTTCTAAATTGATTGTTAAATTCGTAACGGTGCCGGTGCCGTTCGGAAATTTCTTTTTGATTGTCGTAAGCGGCCGCCGTTTGGGTCCCAGGTTTTAATTTCGCTGGGTAAGCACCTAACCGTTGCGTTCCTCCCATTCCAGAAACATCGTTTTGGTCAGCCATCAGGTCAATCACGTTGTGCTTGGTATTTTGATCAAACTCGGTGGAGTTGGCATCTTTGTATCCTAACACGTCGCGAGCGTATTCAATCGTGGTGACCTGCATCCCAAGACAAACTCCCAGAAACGGAATATCATTTTCCCGAACGTAGCGAATTGCCGTAATCATTCCTTCGATTCCCCGACTACCAAAACCACCAGGAACGATGATTCCATCAAAGTCAGCTAGGACTTCTACAACGTTATCATCCGTAATCTTTTCGGCATCAATGTTAGTAATCTTAACATCGGCGTCAGCAGCATAACCAGCGTGTCTAAGGGCTTCATCAACTGAGATGTAGGCATCCTTTAACTTCACGTACTTGCCTACCAACGCGATGTTCACCGTTTTGCTCAGATGACGAATGTGGTTTTCCATCTGCTTCCAATCTTCCATATTAGCTTCTGGAGTCTTCAGCTTAAAGTGCGCTAAGATTTGATCGTCCATTCCCTGGGCTTGGAAACTTAATGGTAATTGGTACAAGTTCGGAGCATTAATAGATTCGATGATACTCTTTTCGTTTACATCACAGAACATCGAAATCTTCTTCTTCATGCTTTCTGGAATTTCTTTTTCTGAACGTAAGACCAACATGTCTGGTTGAATCCCCACACTCCGAAGTTCTTTTACACTGTGTTGGGTCGGCTTAGATTTCATCTCACCCGCTGCTTCTAGATACGGAACCAAAGTCGTGTGAATGTAGTAAGTATTATCAAAACCGGCTTCGTTTCTCATTTCCCGAATTGCTTCTAAGAACGGTAGGGACTCAATGTCTCCAACGGTTCCACCAATTTCAGTAATAACAACGTCCGAATCGGTCGTCTTAGCAGCCCGCATGATCTTTTCTTTAATCATACCCGTGATGTGTGGGATTACTTGAACGGTAGCTCCCAGGTAGTCTCCATGCCGTTCTTTTTCCAACACTTCTTGGTAAATTTTGCCGGTCGTGACGTTCGAATACTTATTTAAGTCGTTATCAATAAAACGTTCGTAGTGACCTAGGTCCAAGTCCGTTTCCGTCCCGTCATTTGTCACAAATACTTCTCCATGTTGGTATGGATTCATCGTTCCCGGATCCACGTTAATATATGGATCAAACTTTTGCACTGTCACTTTTAACCCCCGGTTTTTCAATAACCGTCCGAGTGACGCTGAAACGATTCCCTTTCCGAGTGATGAAACCACACCACCGGTTACAAAAATATACTTTGTCATATCAATCGACTCCTATCTAAGTCTAGAATTACGGAAACAACAAAAAAAGCTCCCCGTTCTCAAATTGAAGGGGAGCTTTGGAATTCGAATGCTTTACATTTCGTAAAGTGCCCAAGAAAGATGATAATAAAAAAATGTTGCACCGTCAAGTTTAATCTTCTTGATCATCATCCTCGTCTTCTTCATGATCCTCGTCATCTTGAAGTTCAACGTCATCGATGTCATCGTGAAAGTCTTCATCTTCCGGATCGTCGTTGTCGTAATCAATTTCGTCATCATCTTCAACAATGTCATCGTCATCCTCTGGATCATCGTTTTCGTAGTCAATCACATCGTCTTCATCGGAAGCATCCGCTAGGAAGGCATTAATCTTGTGCCGTTTCTTTGACTTCGGTTGGTCATCACCTTCACTGGCCGTAGCTTCGTCGACTGATTCGTATGGATACCAAGTCCGTAAGCCCCAGACGTTGTTACCAAGCGAAATAAAACTCCCATCGACGTTTAGGTCTGTGTAAAATTGGACGAGCTTATCCTTAATTTCTTGGTCACTAAAGCCCGTGTATGCTTGAATGGCATTTACTAAGTCAGGAAACTGCATTGTTTTACCCTGATCTGCCAAGATGGCATGGGCAACTTCAATCATTGATAATTCATTTTTGTTGGTTTCATCGAGCTTTTTAAGTTCCAAATTAGACACACGCCTTTCTAGTTTACCGTTATACTTCATGATACTAACTTATCGGTAAAATTGCAATCGAATCTGGTGGTTACCAACCTCTTCATCATTCGTAAAAATCCGGTAGTCGGCCCTGACCGTTCCTTGCAACGATTCTAAGTCCAATTCTGCCTGGACCGCCGATGCTTCGGCTTCTAATTGGAGCTTTCCATACGGCGTCACATCAACGTTTTGCGTTCGTTGTCCTGCAATCAAGTGGAGGGTGAGTTGACTCTCCCCGCGACGACTAATCCGCACGGAATCCGGCCCGTCAATTTTATAGGTTACGGGGACATCCGCATCCAGTGTTTCGTTAAAACGCAGGTACACGGTCTCTCCCAGCTGTAACAGTTGGCCGGCCGCTTCAAAGTGGTGATGTTCCTCATTATCTCCCTGGTGCAAAATGGTTTGCCCTTCAATATGAATCGGCTTTCCTAGCTGTTTTTTGGTCATTTTACCTAGTCCTTTCTCAATCTAATGGTTGCTAACTAATGGTTATTACGAAATTTGCCTCTGACGAATTACCAGCGATACGCTATAATGGGAGGAAAACGGAGGTGAAAGCATGAGCTACCAGACGGAAAAATTAAAACAAGAAAAGGTCATTAGAGACCCCGTCCACAGCCACATCTACATTCAAGATCAAATTATCATGGATTTGATTAACACGACGGAGTTTCAACGTCTGCGTCGGATTCATCAGCTTGGCACAACATCGTTAACCTTTCCTGGCGCTGAGCACACCCGGTTTTCGCATTCACTAGGCGTCTATGAAATTGTTCGGCGGATTTGCAATCATTTCCAACGCAACTATCCCACTCAAAACGGTGGACAGGACGGCCTGTGGGACGACCATGATCGGTTGGTTGCTGAATGTGCCGGCCTTTTGCACGATATTGGCCACGGAACTTATTCGCATACCTTTGAACACATCTTTCATACCAATCATGAAGAGATTACGCAGGCCATCATCACCTCAAAGGAAACGGAAGTTAATCAGGTGCTCCGCCAAATGGGGCCTAATTTCCCCAATCAGGTGGCCAGCGTGATCAATAAAACCTATCCCAACCAACAGGTGGTCCAAATGATCTCCAGTCAGTGTGATGCTGATCGGATGGACTACCTCCTGCGGGATTCGTATTTTACCGGGGCACAGTACGGAAACTTCGATCTTGACCGCATTTTACAGGTGATGCGGCCCTACGAGCATGGCATTTGCTTTAAAAAAAGTGGGTTACACGCGATTGAATACTACATCGTCTCCCGCTATCAAATGTACCTGCAGGTCTACTTTCACC
Organism: Fructilactobacillus hinvesii; assembly: GCF_024029435.1. NCBI lineage: Bacteria > Bacillati > Bacillota > Bacilli > Lactobacillales > Lactobacillaceae > Fructilactobacillus > Fructilactobacillus hinvesii. The sequence goes on from NZ_CP097118.1 coordinate 1,437,609, forward strand.
CGACATCTCGGTCAATGGAGGTCATTTTAGCCCACCTCTTGAACCGCGCCCGGCTGATTGCCCAGCATCCAGAGCAGTATCCGGAAGAATTTCAGCCCGGACTCCTGCAACCGTTTTTGACCGAACAGTTTGACATAACCCGTGATCTGACGCAGTACTTGCAACTAGACGATGGGGTCTTGACGACTTCCTTTTCTGGCTGGCGCACCTTTCCGGATCCCATTTTAGCGGATTTATCCACGCGCTTTTTAGACCGTAAACCGTTTAAGTCCGCGCAGTTCACGGAAGAAACTAAACCCCTGTTAGCTCACTTACGTCAGTTGGTGGATGCCGTGGGCTTTGATTCGACCTACTATACCGCTACCGATAACAGCTACAATCAGCCCTACGACGTCTACGATCCGACTGACCAACATCCCAACGCCCAAATTGAGCTAATGGAAAAAGATGGTAGTTTGATTGAACTGTCCCAGGCGAGTCTGTTAGTACAAACCATCACGGGAAGAGACGTGGGTGACAGTCGCTTTTTCTTTCCTAAGGAAATGTTTCAGCCCGAAGCAGCCGGCTTATTTGCGGAAACCGCCACTCAGTTTCAAAGTTACATTCAAAATGATCACATTATTCAACCAAAGGAGTCACTTCATGACTGACATTAAATTAATTGCCATCGACATTGATGGTACCCTGCTCAACGAAAAAAACGAACTCGCTCCAGCCACCATTACCGCCATCAAGCAGGCGCGCCAACACGGCCTCAAAATTGTCCTGTGCTCAGGCCGACCGCTCGCCGGCATCCGGCCGTACTTAAAGCCGCTCGGTCTGAGCGGTGCATCTGAATATGCAATCGCCTTTAACGGTTCTGTTGCCGAAGATTTAACCGGCCAGGTGATCTTTGAAACCAGCGTCCACTACGAGGACTTTTTAGAAATCGAAATGATGTCACGGGAAATGGGCGTTCACTTCCAGATTGAAACCACCGACGGCATTTACACCACTAACCGTGATATCAGTCCTTACAGCGTCTTTGAAAGCCAGTTAGTTAACCTTCCGATTCATTATCGCACCCCCGAGGAAATCACGCCCGAATTTAACATTGCCAAATTAATGTTCATTGACGAACCAGACAAAATTGATCTCGCTAACCACAACATTCCCGACTCAATTAAACAGCGCATGGGAGTGGTAAAGAGTACGCCCGTCTTCTTGGAATTCATGAACGCCAATGCCGGCAAGGGAACTGCTGTGAAACACCTCGCTGAAAAGTTGGGCTTTACCGCTAGCAACGTGATGGCGATTGGAGACCAGGAAAATGACCTCAGTATGATTAAATACGCGGGGCTAGGTGTCGCCATGGGGAATGGAATTGACGACGTTAAAAACGCGGCACAATTCATCACCAAACCCAACAGTGAAGATGGAGTAGCATACGCTATAAACCATTTTGTCAATGATTCCGATTAATCTGCTCCGTAGAAAAAGAGTGATTTAGCAACTGCTAAATCACTCTTTTTTAGTCGTGTTTCATTTCGTCCATTTCGTAGTTAAACCGGGAATTAAACAACGGGCTCACCGGCCGGTTTTGGTCAATTCGTAAAATGGCATCACCAACGAGGGGTGCCACGGAAATTTGCTTAATCTTAGCAATTTCCTTTTCTGCTGGTAACTGAATTGAATCCGTAACCACCACTTGCTTAATGGGGGACTTTTCCAAGCGGTCCGTTGCTGGTCCAGATAAGACCGGATGAGTACAGCAGACGTACACTTCCTTGGCGCCAGCGTCAATCAAGGCCTGAGCCCCCTGCGTAATGGTTCCCGCGGTATCAATCATGTCATCAATCATGATGGCCCGCTTCCCCTTCACGTCACCAATGATATTCATAATCTTAGCCACGTTAGCTTTGGGCCGCCGCTTATCAATAATCGCAATTGGATCACTCAAAAATTCGGCCAACGCCCGGGCCCGCGAAACGCCACCGTGATCCGGAGAAACCACCACGGCGTCTTCATTCAAATGATTTTGAATGAAGTAGTCTGCCAACAGTGGAGCCCCCATTAAGTGGTCAACTGGAACGTCAAAGAAGCCCTGAATTTGAGCTGCATGGAGGTCTAACGCCACCACCCGAGTAATCCCAGCGGTTTGCAACATATCGGCAACTAGCTTAGCGGTAATTGGTTCGCGAGACCGGGCCTTACGATCCTGACGCGCATAGCCGTAGTATGGAATCACAACGTTAATCGTTGCGGCACTAGCCCGGCGTAAGGCATCCACCATAATCAAAATTTCCATCAGGTTATCGTTGACGGGATTAGAGGTCGACTGGATGATGTACACGTCATCCCCCCGGACACTTTCATCAATCGTAATTTTAATTTCACCATCACTAAAGTGGGAAACCGATGCTTTTCCCAGCGGGATTCCAATGTGATCCGCGACCTTTTCGGCAAGTGGTAGGTTGGAATCTAACGCAAAAATTTTCATGTTTGAATCAGTTGTTTTGGTGTCCATAATAGCCCCCGTTAGTAATTTGTCCTCTCCACTAGATTATATTATGCTTGGCTTTTTTCAGCAAATTAATCTGCCCCGTCAAACGGTAGCTTTTGGTAGTAATTCGGTTTGTTGGTCTGCCGACTCCGGGCAATGGCCATGTCGTACTGGTGAATGTCATCCGTAATCGTTGAACCAGCGGCAATGAAACTGTGATCAGCAATCGTAACCGGCGCAATTAAATTGGCATTGCTACCGATAAAGACGTCATCGCCTACCGTGGTTTCGTGTTTGTGCTTGCCATCGTAGTTCGCAAAAATCACTCCACAACCAATGTTAATGTTCTTACCAAGGGTGGCATTTCCAACGTAGGTCAGGTGCCCCAGCTTCGTGCCTGACCCAATGTAAGCCTTTTTCACTTCACAAAAGTTTCCGATGTGTACGTATTCACCAATGTGAGCTTCCGAACGAAGATGACTGTTTGGTCCAATGTTTGAGTGTGATTCCATTTCGGCGCTCTCAAGCGTAGAAGCAGTGATTGTTACGTCATCATGAATCATGCTGTCCACTAGCTTTGAATGGGACCCAATCACACAATCGCTACCAATCTTGGTCTTCCCCTGCAGTTGCACCCCGGGTTCGATGATTGTATCTGGGCCAATTTCGATGTCAGCATCAATGTATGTCGAAGCTGGATCGATGATGGTCACTCCGTTATTCATGTGGGCTTCATTGATCCGTTGTTGCATCACCTTAGTGGCCGCCGCCTGAGCGACCCGATTATTAACGCCCATGGATTCAGAAAAGTCAGCCATTTTGTAGGCGGCAATCGTATCCCCCTGTTGCTTTAAGACCTCAATCGCATCCGTCAGGTAGTATTCCCCCTGGGCGTTATTGTTGGTGGTGTGGTGGAGCGCTTCAAACAGCTTTTGGTTATCAAACACGTACACCCCGGTGTTAATTTCACGAATCGTCTTTTCTTCAGAATCAGCGTCCTTTTCTTCGACGATCTTTTCAACAATCCCAAGATCGTTTCTAATGATTCGCCCGTAGCCGGTCGGGTCCGGAGCCATTGAAGTTAAAATCGTGGCTGTGGCCTTCTTTGCTTCATGATAAGCAAAGAGTTTCTTTAACGTGGCCGCAGTAAAGAGGGGGGTATCTCCACTAATCACGAGGGTCGTTCCGGAAGCATTTTTAAGCAACGGTTCAGCGCGCAACACTGCATCTCCCGTTCCCAATTGTTGGTCTTGCACCACGTATTCGGTTCGATTGCCTAATTCTTCTTCCACTGCGTCGGCACCAAAACCGACCACCGTCACAATTTGGTCCATATCGAGCTGACTGACCTGGGTCAAAACGTGATCAACCATTGACTTCCCACAGATCCGATGTAATACCTTGTATAATTTCGATTTCATTCTCGTTCCCTTGCCGGCCGCTAGAATGATTGTATTTCTCGTTCCCATCTTTTCCTACTCCTACTTACTCGTTCCAAAAATTTTTTCGTCGTAATTCCCCTTGGTAATCCGCATGTTGCCGTCGTTGGTATCTTCCATTTTAACCAGTGATGTGTAGTTTCCGACCGCTTGTGAACCACTCTGGTATGCTCCCTCAGCAAAGAAAGTGCTTCCCACCAGATTACAGTCAAACTCTTCAATCAGCGAGGTTAACCCATTAATGGTTCCCCCACCATGAATAAAGTCATCAACGATCAAAACATTGGCCCCCTGCTCCAAGCTCCGTTTGGAAATGGTCATCCGTTTGATCTTTTTACTGGATCCAGAGACGTAGTTCACGCTCACCGTCGACCCCTCGGTGATGTTAGTATCGTGACGAGCAATTACCAACGGCACGTTTAAATACGAAGAAGCTGCCTGGGCGATTGGGATTCCCCGGGTAGCCACGGTCAAAACTGCATCCACCCGTTGGTTAAGATACTGCGTCGCAATCATCCGACCCAAGTAACGCAACTTGTCAGGATCACCCAAAATGTCAGACATATAAACATAACCCCCCGGTAACAACCGGTGGGAATTATTTAAAATTTCAATGACCTCATCCATAAACTCATCGGCGTCTTCTTTTAGGATGTAAGGAATGTATTTAGCTCCGCCAGCAGCACCGGGCACCGTTTCGACTAGTCCAATCCCACGGTCCTGGAAGGTTCGTTTTAAAATGGTTAGATCTTCACTGATAGACGACTTGGCTGAGTCATACCGTTGCGCAAAAAAGGTTAACGGAATCAGTGCGTGTGGTCGATTTAATAGGTAATCAGTCATGTCGACCAATCGTTCACTTCGTTTAATTTTCATAATTTCACCTCATTATAGATTTGCCCCACTGAAATTTTAGCATAATTGTTCGGTTTTTACGTTAAAAGTCATAAATTTGTCAAAAAAGAAAATAAAAATTTAGAAATCACTAACGTTCGTTAAAAACCATTGCTGTCCCTGGCCCATTTTTGCATTAGCTGCTAACGTGGTACGATAGAGATAATAAATTGAAGGTGGTGAAGTAACAATGAAACGGTGGAAAGCAATGCTAGTCATTGAAATTTTGAGCTTACTCGTCTTAATTAGCGCTCTCACTATGCGCCATCCGGACGCAGTCCTTGGAGCAGCGCCCCTTCCTTTGCGGCTCACCATCCTGGTACTGGTTTTTTTAATTTATGGCATTATCTTTGCCCTTCAATACCTCTGGTACCGCTCATTACAGCGTAAACAACGTTAAAAAAGAACTTGATGCAATGCATCAAGTTCTTTTTCGTTAGACGCCCTCTTTAAAGTGATTGTAAATGAGGGCTAAAAAGTACAAACCACATTCAATTGTGGCGATAAAGAAGCTAACCGGTAAGTTAGTAATGTACCCGAGGTATAAACCCAGCCAGACCCCTAACAGTCCGCAGACAATTGCAACAAAAATCATCCCACTGACCGAGTGCGCAAAGTATTTCGCACTAGCTGCTGGCAAGGTCAAGAGAATAAAGATTAGCAACGAACCGACAATTTGAGCGGCCACCGACACACTCAGCGCCAATAACAGCAAGAAAAGGACGGACATCAAACCACTGTGGACATGTTGAGCACTTGCCCCCACCGGATCAAAGGAATCAAATTTTAGGTTTCGATAAATCAAAAAGAGAACCACAAGCACAATTACAGCTAGAATTACCATTTGGTAGACATCTGACGGACTAATTCCAACGACACTCCCAAACAGAATGTTAGTCGCGTAACTGGCACTCTTATTGGAAAGGGCCAAAAAAAGCACTCCTAGCCCGATAAAGAGCCCCGAAATAGCACTAATCGAATTTTCGCGTCGGGCTGCCTTCGTGCTCATCCGGCCGACTAGGACCGAACTAACCATTGTGAACAAGAGCATTCCATTCAAAGGCGTAATGCCGACAAACATCCCAAAGGCAGCCCCCGCAAAGCCAATTTCCGATAGGGTATGGGTCAAAAACGACATGTTGCGGGCCACCACAAACACCCCAATGAAACCACATACAATTGCAATCATAGTACTAGCCAGGTAGGCATTACGCATAAAATCAAAACTAAACATGTTGCTCTCCTCCTTGGTATTCGCTCACCTGTAACTGCTTAATCGGACCAAATTGATATCCATTGGGCTGTAACAGGAGGTAGTCGTCTGAAAATTGTTGGGCAAGGGGGATGTCATGGGTAACGGAAATCACCGTCACGCCCGTTTGTTGATTTAGTTTGCGTACCAACCGGAGGAGTTGCTCCTTCGCAATTGGATCCAAACTAGCCGTCGATTCGTCAAGAATCAAGAGATCTGGAGCCAGTGCCAGCGCCTGCGCTAAGTAAGCCCGTTGTTTCTCTCCCCCAGAGGCCCGCCCTAGTGGTTCATTTTGTAACTTAGTCAATTCCGTTTCATCCAAAACCGCATCCAAACGTTTACGTTCTGCTGGTTGTAACCAAGGAACCACTGAATGTGCGAAACTTAAAGCGACAAAATTTTTCACTGATAGCGGATATTCATCATCGATGTTACGAAACTGGGGTACGTAGCCAATCTTCACTGCCTTGCGGTTCGGAAAAAATTCAACGCTCCCCCGCGTTGGTTTCAGTTGCCCCAAAATGATCCGGATTAACGTGGTTTTACCCACTCCATTTTCCCCCACGATGCTTAAAAAGCGACCCCGGTATAACTCAAAACTGAGGTTGTTTAGGACGCTCTTTTCGGTAAATTGTTCTTGCAACTCATGGGTTGCCAAAATTAAGTCGTTCATTACTGTCCTCCAGACCAGGTGCTGCATTAGCAGTTCTTGCATTCTAAACTATTGAAAAAAGAAATAAAAAAAAGACCCTCGCAGTCTTTTAATTTTTTATTTACATAAATGTAACTTGAATATCTTTGGTTAAGATCTTGGTGTAGGTAAATGAAGCATGTGCAGGTTGCTCACTTGAATCAAGATCCACAATAAATACCGCCGGAAAAACCTCAACAAGGACTCCATCGTATTCATTGGTTCGTTTTCTTCCAGCTTGTTCAACAACTTTAATGTCACTGCCAAGGTGGTCTTGAATCCAATTTCTGATATCCGGTAAATTCATTTGCATTACAAATCACCTCACAAAGTAAATTGTAGCACAAAAACGCCGGAATGTAAAGCATCCCGCTATTTCAGTAAGTCGACTTTGTGAAATTGATTAGTTAACCCCACAAACTGGCTCACCGTTAATGCCTGAGGCCGAACACTCGCTGCAATTCCAGTTTCCGCTAGAACCTGTTTGATGGTCACCTTCGTTTCTGGTTGCTTATCAAAGACCGACTGAAGGTTATTCCACAACGTTTTGCGCCGGTGCATGAAACAACCGTGTACAAAGGAGAAGAAGGCCGTCTGACTGTAAGCCGGTTCTGCTGGAGTGGCTACGGGCGTCAGTTTCACGACCGCCGAATCCACCTTGGGAGCCGGAATAAACGATTTTTGGGAAACGGCAATGGCAATTTCCACCTGGTACAGATACTGGGTCATTACGCTTAAGGCCCCGTAATCATGGTCGTTAGGCTGCGCCACCAACCGGTTCGCGACTTCCTTTTGCATCATCAAAACAATCGTCGCAAAGGATAATGATCCCTTTAAGAAGTTCATAAGGATGGGTTTAGTAATGTAATACGGCAGGTTTGCGACCGCCTTTAGTCGATGGCGCCCATCCAGTTGTTCGGCTAGAATTGCCGGCACGTTCGCCTGTAAAAAGTCTTGGTTAACAATCGTGACGTTTTCATAATCAGCGAGCGTCTCGTCTAACACTGGCATCAAATTCTGATCAATTTCAAACGCCAGTACCTGGTGGGCGCGCTGGGCAATTTGTTCGGTCAACGCGCCAATTCCGGGGCCAATTTCCACCACGTCGTCTTGATCCGTGACGTCAGCGGCCGTGACGATTCCCTCCAAGACGTTTAAATCGTCTAAGAAATTCTGCCCCAAACTCTTCTTGGCGTTTAAGTGATACTGATTTAGAATCCCAAGCGTCCGACTTCTAGTCCCGATTGCGGGTTTCTGGTTCATCTGATTCTCCTCCTTCTAAGTGCGTCAGTGCTTCATAAAACTGAGCTCGACTAATGCCAAACATCCGCAGTCGACGCTGTAACTGTTTGGCATTGACATAGCCTAAGTGGAGGTATTCTCCTAGTTCCAAACGGCGACGCTTAGCGGCCGGGCTCCCCATTAAATTAGCTTCCAGCAGTTCTGCCCGACTAATTACTTCCGGATTAGCATCACTTTCCGTGTAAACCCGAGCCAGTGCCCTGCGAATGGCTGCGAGAGTCGCATGTTCCACGCCAAGGGAGCCGTGGGCCTTCTCTGGCACAGCATCTTGTTTTTCCAAAAAGGCGTGCTTGGCCTCTGGAATCTCAGCGGCAATTACCCGGCGAATCTTTTCACCAGAAAAATCCGGATCCGTAAACACAATTACGCCCCGGGTCTGGGCTAAACGATCAATCAAGGCCAGCGTTTCGTCGCTAATGGCTGAACCGCGGGTTTCAATTGTATCAGCATCCACGGCGCGTTGAATCTGTTTGGTGTCAGACTTACCTTCAACCACTACCACTTCTTTAATTCGTCTCATCTAATCTTCCAATCCAAAAATACGCTTGGTGTTTTTAAAGGTGGCCTGCGCGATGACGTCCGGATTAACGTCCTTGTAACGCGCCACGGCTTCTAGAGTATATAACGTGTAGCCGGGTTGGTTTTCATGACCTCTGAGCGGTTCTGGGGCCAGATAAGGAGCATCCGTTTCCACCAGTAACCGTTCTAAGGGGGTCTGGCGGACCGCTTCGTGCACTTCCTTGGTCTTTTTAAAACTAGCCACCCCGCTATACGACAGCATCATGCCGAGGTCTAAGAAACGTTGCATCCACTCCACGTCCCCGTTAAAACTATGGATAATCCCGCCAATCGTTTCGACGTGTTCCTCCCGTAAAATCCGGTAGGTATCCTCAAAAGCATCCCGGTTATGCACCGAGATTGGGATTGCCAGTTCCTTGGCCAGGCGAATTTGCCGGCGAAAAACTTCCTGCTGGGTCTGACGATCCACCCGCGTCTGGTGGTAATCTAACCCAATTTCTCCTAGAGCTACCACCTGCTCGTCTTGTAGTTGTTCCCGTAACGTTTTTGCTGCGGCTTCATCGTAGCCATCGCCGTCCTCTGGATGCCACCCAACGATGGCCACCAGTTCCGGATATTGATGTGCTAACTCGATGGCCCGTTGATTGAGCGCTGCATTGGATCCGACATTAGCCATCCGAACCACTCCTAGGCGGTTCGCGTGCTCAATCATTTCATCAACCCGGCCAGCGAAAGCTTGGTCGTTTAAATGGGTATGGGAATCAAAAATTTGCACTCCAAAACTCCTCTCTTGTCTAATGATCATTTAACCAAAAAAGTTTCACGCAACCGTGAAACTAATTTAGAAGCTATGCTAATGTACTACCGTTTGTTAAGGAAGCATCAACCGTCACCAGTTGGATGTTGCCATCTGGTTTTTCAACCGATAATAACATTCCCTGGCTTACTTCACCCCGCAGTTTAATTGGTTTGAGATTAGCCACAATAATGACCTTCTTCCCCACGAGGGAAGCAAAATCTGGGTACCACTTGGCGATTCCCGACACAATTTGTCGGTTCCCGTCATCACCAGCGTCTAACTGGAACTGTAAAAGCTTGTCGGCCTTTGGAACCTTATTAACCGCTTTAATTTCGGCAACCCGGAGTTCTACGGCATCAAACTGATCAATCGTAATCTGATCCTTCACCTGTTTTAACGTAGTAACTCCGGCCGGTTGTTCCTGATCAGCTCGTTTCATGGCCGCCCGTCCCTTAGCTTTATCACTGGCGGTCATTTTGTTCTTGATGTAATCAATTTCAACGTCACGATCGACCCGCGGAAAGATTGGTTCCCCGTTTTTAATCACCCGTTTTCCAGCGGGCAAATCGCTTAACCGGGCGCTTTGCAGGTCAAAGGTGCCATCCGTATCTAAGCCCAGTTGGTTTTGAATCAGGTTAGCTGCGTTGGGCATGGCCGGACTCAAGAGCAAGGCAATTAAGCGCAGGCTGGCTGCCAAGTGCGCCATCACGTTGGCGAGCTGTTCTTGATCTGCTGAAGCATCTGATTTAGCTAAAACCCACGGTTCCGTTTGGTCGATGTACTTGTTCGTTTGACTAACTAACTTCCACACGGCCGATAGGGCATCCGACAGGTGCACCGACTGCATCAGTTCGTGGTATTCCTTGGTTACCGCTTCCGCCGTTTCCTGCAGTTCCTGACTCGGAACGTCATCCGTAGCGTGGTAAGCTGGCGTTTCGCCGCCTTCGTACTTGTTAATCATGGCCACGGTCCGATTTAAGAGGTTCCCGAGGTCATTGGCAAGGTCATAGTTGACCCGGTCCACGAAATCTTCTGGAGTAAAGACCCCGTCACCCGCAAACGGAACCGCCTTTAACAGGTAGTAGCGGGTGGCATCTAGTCCGTACCGATCAATTAGATCTTCTGGATAAATGGCGTTCCCCTTCGACTTCGACATCTTGCCGTCTTTCATCGTAATCCAACCGTGTCCGTAGATTTCCTTTGGTAAGGGTAGTCCGAGGGCATGCAGAATAATGGGCCAGTAAATACAGTGGAATCGAACAATTTCCTTTCCAATCATTTGCAGATTAGCCGGCCAGAATTTTTTAAATAATTTATCGTTGTCACTGTCATAACCCAGTGCCGTAATATAGTTAGTTAAGGCGTCAATCCAAACGTAAACCACATGCTTCGGGTTGGCGGTAACGGGAATCCCCCACGAGAAGGTTGTCCGCGAAACGGCCAGGTCTTCTAATCCGGGTTCCAAGAAGTTCTTGACCATTTCATGCATCCGCGAACTCGGTTGAATGAAGTCCGGGTGGTCCCGATAGTACTGCATCAACCAGTCGGCGTACTTACTCATTTTAAAGAAATAACATTCCTCGTTAACGAGTTGGACCTCGTTTCCAGTGGGAGCTTTGCCCCCCGTCACGTTCCCATCCGCATCGTGGTAAACTTCTTCAAGCTGCGATTCCGTAAAGTACTCTTCGTCAGAAACAGAGTACCAACCGGTGTATTGACCGAGGTAAATGTCGCCCTGATCTAACAGGCGCTGAAAGATTTTTTGCATCGCTTGGACGTGCCGGTCATCGGTCGTCCGAATGAAGTCATCGTTAGAAACATCTAGATTCATCCAGAGGTCCTTAATCTGTTGGGCCATCTTGTCAACGTAAGCCTGGGGTTCTAAGCCCAGTTTCTCAGCCTTTTGTTCAATTTTTAACCCGTGCTCATCGGTTCCGGTTAGATAGAACACGTCTTCTCCTAACGCCCGGTGGTAACGGGCCACCATGTCGGCCGCCACCGTCGTGTAGGAATTACCAATGTGGAGTCGTCCCGACGGGTAGTAAATCGGCGTCGTGACGTAAAAAGTGGATTTTGGGTCAGCCATAAAGATTCTCCTTTATCGTGTCGTTTTTTTCATTATACAACAACTAAACTAAAATAAATTTAGTTGTTCTGCGGGTTGGGCGCGCCCCCGTTGGTGCAGCATTCGTTGCAAGGTTAAGGCATTGGGGGCTGCGTCATGACCCGTATTGTTATTAAAAATCACCACTACGGTCTGGGCTTGCTGGGCTAAGGTTTGCGCAGTTTCAGCAAAGTGTTGCAATTCAGCATCAGAATAGTGATAGCGGTACCGTTCCCGGGTCCCTTTCGCCCATTCAGTGGCGTTTTGACCATGGAGGCGCAAAAAAGCCAGTTTACGGTTGGTCACAATCGGCGTAAACGGAATTCCGTTCGCAGCTGCATGCGGTTCATCAACTACGACCTCACTCATTCGTAAGCTACGTAGAAAAGCAGCTGTATCTCGTTGCAACTCGCTTCCATCCAACCAGGAACGGTTACGAAATTCAACCGCAATCGGCCAATCACCCATCTGAGCCCGCACCGTTTTCAGGTATTGAATGCTTTCTTGATTACACCGAAATGAAGGTGGAAATTGGAAGAGCACGGCCAGCAACTTGCCCGCGGTACGTAGCGGGGCAAGGGCCGTTTGCAGTTCGACAAAGCGAGCGAGCCGTTGTTCCTCAGTTACGGTCCCTAACCGCGGCATCGGGGTCTTGGTCATCACGTAGTTGGCCTTCACCACAAACTGAAAGTCAGCCGGAGTTTCAGCCACCCATTTTTGCGCCCATTCTGCTTTGGGAACGCTGTAAAAGGCGCTATCAACCTCTACCACCGGAAAACTCCCGGTATATTCTGCTAAGGTTGCCTTTTGCTTTCCGTTACTCAACAGCGGGTGATCGGTCCACGTCGTCAATCCAACCTTAATCATGGTTAGGGTTCACCTGCAAGCGGTCAAATACCTCACTTGCATCTAACTGATACTGGGTGTTTGCTCCCGGCAAATCAAGGTGTTCCTGGTTAATTACCACCACGGGCACGTTAGGCTGTCGGTAATCAAGTAAGCCGGCAAACGGGTAGACCCGCATCGAGGTTCCGACAATTAAAATTAAATCGGCGTTCATTACCGCGTTCACGCTGGCTTCGACAACATCTGGATTAATGCCCTCACCGTACAGAACCACATCGGGACGAAGAATGCCCCCGTCTTGCTGGTGGTACATGCTCTGCGCGTAGGTCTGGTAGTCCACCACCGCTCCACACTTCTGGCAGTAAATCCGATAGAGATTCCCGTGAAATTCGTGCAGATGGCTTGCGCCCGCGGCTTCGTATAGGTTATCGATGTTTTGGGTTACAATGGCAGCCCGGTTGGCGTTCGTAAAGGCCGCTTGCTTCTTTTGAATTACGTTCGGTTGGGCATCGGGATAGTACAGATTTTTCATCACAAACTGGTAAAAAACCGCTGGCTCGTTGACCAAGCAGTCATGGCTGAGGTAATACTCGGTCGGCCGGTTGGTATTTCCGGTAGTGTACAGTCCCGATTTGGAACGATAATCCGGAATCCCCGAGGGAGTGGAAACTCCAGCTCCCGTTAAAAAAACTATGTGCTGGGCGCTATCAACCTGAGCTTGTAATGCTGCAAAATTTTCCACGTGTGCTTCCTCCCCGTTTAGCGTTCCAGATACGGAATGTGTAATTCGTCAAATAGTTCCTGCACCGTCTTTTGGTACAGAGCCTGAATGTGTTCAGTACTAACCTTTTCTCCGACGGGACCGTCCATTACCAATGAGTTTTGGTCATCACTAATCGTAAAGCCGACGTAGGCCCGTTTTCCGGTTGCGTGGTTCCGCAGTTCCGAGTAGTACAGCTTAAAAACCTGCTTGACCTGTAATCCCAGCTGACGTTTGGAAAAGACCGATGTCACCATTGCAAACTCGTTTAAATGGAGAGCTGGCAGTTCCCACCGCTGCAATTGTTGATCAAAAGCTCGAAACAGTTTAACCACGTTGCGCCGCATCGCAAACGGACTGGTCGTCGGTTTTTCCGTTAGCAGTTGATATAACTGTTCCGCTGCTTGCGTGGCAATTGGAAAGTCATGGTCAAACAGGTACCGGTACTGGTCAAAGTGATCGCCTAAAAAGACGAAGGCATCCAGGACCGTCACCAGGCGGGTAATCATCTCGGCATCCACGTGGCCCTGCTCTGGGGTAATCGTCTGCCGTACCCCTTTTACGACATCTTCTTCGACCGTTTTATTAATTAAGCCGTGCTGGCGTTGCTCTGCATACACCACGAAGTGGGCCACCGTGTCAAAGAGATCCGTCCCCACGTAGCGGAGTTGTTCATCGAGCTGATCGTCACCGGTCGTTAACGGAAAGTAGACCTGGGGAAAGCCCCGGAGCGTCATTAAAATGTGTAATAGTTCGTGACTGGCTAAAAAGTCTGGATCAGTAATATCACTGAGCTGGACAAACAGGTGTTGACCGTCTTGCATGGTTTGCACCTGATCGTGCCGGAGGTAACCCGACTTTAAGTCTCCAATGATCTGAACCTGTACGTCTCCAGGGAAGAATTTAGCCACTTGGTTTAACAGATCCTGGACGGCAGGTTGTAACTGAACATCACTATTGGCCATCGCATTTATCCTCCTTCATGTTTGCCACAATTTGTTGGGCGTGGGCCTGATCACGCTCATGCTTAGGCAACTGTTTGAGGGCCACAACCACTTGATCCACATTCTGAGGCGTGGCGCCAGCGGTCAAGGCTAACGACTTCAGTTGTAAGCTCATATGGCCCCGCTGAATGCCATCGGTGACTAATGCCTTTAACGCTGCTAGGTTTTGGGCCAATCCTACCCCAGCTAGTAAATTCATCATTTCTAGAGCCGAATTAATTCCAAGAATTTGGTAGTTCACCTTACTCATTTCTAAGACGTGCGTTGCTCCTCCCACAATTCCAGTGGGGATTGGCAAGCGAATCCGACCTTCCAGGCCCGCATCGGTCACCCGCCACTTACTCAGACCTTTATAGTTTCCCTTGCGGGCGGCAAACGAGTGGGCGGCACTTTCAACCGCCCGCCAGTCGTTGCCGGTAGCAACTACTACGGCGTCAATCCCGTTCATGATGCCCTTATTGTGAGTGGCAGCTCGTTTCGGATAGATGTTAGCGACGTCTGCCGCCTCGGCAATTCGGTTGGCAACCTCTTGACCAGATAAATCCCCGCGTTCTAAGACGGAAAACGGCACGGTTCCGGTGGCAATTACCACGTTATGATCACCAAAGTTTGACAGAATGCTCATCAAAACTTGCTGACCCAGCTCCGTTTCGATCTGGTCCCCCACGGCTTCGAGCATTGAATTAAGCGTGTTGGCACCCATGGCGTCGCCCACATCCACAAAAAGTTCTAAAGAAACATGTTCTTCATCAATGATGTTAAATTCAACGTCTTGAATGCCCCCGTACTTGGCAATGCTTGGATGTGCCTGAAAAGCGGTCTTCATGACGTCTTGTTTATGATTCGTAAACCAGTCTTGGATGGCCAGGACGTTGTCAGTCTTGATAATCACTTCCCCAGTTAACACCCGACTCTCAGCGTGGGCGGTCACACCTCCGCCTCGTTTCAACATGCCGGCTCCGTTGCTCGCTGCGGCAATCACGGATGGTTCTTCGACCACCATTGGGACTAGGTATTCTTTCCCGTTGACCACCAGATTCGTGGCAATTCCTTCTGGTAAACCATAGTCGGTTAAATAGTTTTCAATTAAATCCCCGCTGATTGGGTTGTAATGCTGATTAATCACATTCAGAGCTGTTTCATCCAGTGGGACTACTTCTTTTAGGACTGCCAGACGGTCAGCGTAGGATTTACGGTGAAAACCGTGCATCTTTTCCATCGCTAACTCCTCCTTTCTTACTGTCATTGTTTTCGTTGTTCTAAGTATTCGTTAATCACCCCTTCGCGGACCCCACCGTCTGAAAAAATCACCCGTTTGGAGTCAATAAAATCCATCACGGCGGTTAGATTAGTGAGTCCTCCGATAATGACATCCGCTCGGTCGCTCTCTAATCCGTTAATCAATTGGCGTTCGGCGAGATTTTTGGCCAAAAGTTCCTGCATAGTCCGTTCCACCTGCTTGCGGGTCAACTGATAGTTTTGAATCTCATCCACCTTACGAAAGTGTTGCCGACGGCGATTAATCCGCGCTAACGTCCGAGCTGCCCCACCAATTAACACAATTGGGTAATGAGCGGGATGTCCCAACCAGCCAATCTTGCTAAACTGCTCAATGATATGCTGTTGGGCAACAAAGAAATTGGCGGCACTGACCCGATCCTGTAGCTGAAACCGTTCCGTCATTTTGACGGCACCAGTAGGCAAACTCACGTAGTTAATCGCCTTTCGGTTGCGCACGTGGACAATTTCCACGCTGGCACCCCCGATGTCCATCAGCACAAAGTCGTGCGCGTTAATGCGATCAACGACCCCTTCGTAGTCAAAGTAGGCCTCTTGGTTCCCGGTTAAAACCCGAACCGTAATCCCCAACTCGTCCTTAATGCTTCGCAAAAAATCAGCTTGATTTTGAGCCTGGCGCACTGCAGCCGTAGCAATAGCACGCACCACCACGTGTGGCAACTGCTCGTATTCAGCTTGAAAGTGATGCAACGCCGCAATCGTCCGTTTCATGGCGGAGAACTGCAAAATGTTGTTCTTGCCCATGCCTTCTGACAGACGGGCGTCATTTTTCATCCGTTTCATTTCGTGATAGTTTCCGGCAGCATCAATCGCATAAATTGCCATCCGGACCGAATTCGAACCGATGTCAATAATTACAAAGTTTTCCATGGGCAACTCCCTTACTGCGACCCTTGCCTAATCAAAATAGTTTAAGCCCATGGCATTCCGCACCTCAGTCAGGGTTTGTTCTGCCACTAGATTAGCTTTGGCACTGCCGGCTTTTAAAATTGCGGCCACGGCAGCAGGATCTTGTTCGTATTGTTCCCGCCGGGCTCTAATTGGTGCTAACAGTGCTTGTAACACTTCATTTAAGTACAGTTTAATTTTAACATCTCCTAATCCCCCATGAGCGTATTGTTCCTTGAGTGCTTGGACGTGTTCTTGATCGTCAGCAAAGATGTCTAAGTAGGTAAAGACGGTGTTCCCTTCCACTTGTCCCGGATCTTCAACGTGAATGTGGTTAGGATCAGTGTACATCGACATCACTTTTTGCTTGATGACGTCGGCACTATCGGCCAGATAGATGGCATTGTTTAACGACTTACTCATCTTGGCATTTCCATCGAGTCCGGGAATTCGTCCCTCCCCTTTCGGCGGAAAATAGCCTTCGGGCTCTACTAAGACGTCCGTGTGGTAGGCCCGGTTAAAACTGCGCACAATTTCTCTGGTTTGTTCTAGCATCGGTTCTTGGTCATCTCCCACGGGGACCACCGTGGCCTTAAAGGCCGTAATGTCAGCAGCTTGGCTCACTGGGTAGGTTAAAAAGCCGGCCGGAACACTCTCGTTAAACCGTTTTTGTTGAATTTCATGTTTCACCGTGGGGTTTCGTTCGAGCCGGGCCACACTGACTAGATTCATATAAATCATGGTCAGTTCATTTAAGGCCGGAATTTGGGATTGGACGAAGATTGTAGCTTTTTCTGGGTCCAGTCCGACCGCCAGATAATCCAGGGCAACTTGAAACAGGCTGTTGTGAATCTTTTCTGGATCGCGCGCATTATCCGTTAAGGCCTGCATGTCGGCAATCATGATGTACGGATCATACTGGCCCGTGTTCTGTAATTTCACTCGATTTTCCAAAGACCCCACGTAGTGTCCAATGTGAAGCTTCCCAGTGGGGCGATCCCCCGTTAAAATAATTGGTTTGGTCATGTTAATCTTCCTTTCTAAAAAAGCGCCCATTGATTCAAAATCAATAGGACGCCTCGACGTGGTACCACCTATATTGCAACTTAATGCCACTCAAATAGTATCTGCTTTAGTTGTTAATTCCAGTTCGTCACTTCGTGGTTAGTTTCAGCCCAGCTAACCTCTCTGTTGGTGGAGTAACTACTCAACTTTACTGCTATTTTAGGGGTTTTTCGCCCCCGTGTCAAAGGCGTAGAAATTGACAGAGGCGCCATTTCCCCTTAGAATGATGAGCGACTTTGAAACGAAAGAGGCCTAAGCATGAATCAACAAGAAGAACAGGAAGAACGAGAGCGTGTGACCCAAGTCACCGCTTTTTTACACCACCAAATCAAAAAGGCCCAACTAGCCGTCCAAAAGGCCCAAGCAGAATCAGAACGGGTCCAAAAAAACTACGGAACTAATACTTCCGTCAATTACTTAGAGGCCGATGATCGAATTGAAACCAAGGCCGATCTGCAGCAACAACGAAACCTGGTTAACCGCACCGTTGAAAACGAAACCATCGTAAAGAAACAACTGGCGACCTACCAACAACTGTCCCATTCTCCGTACTTTGGGCGAATTGACGTTCAAGATCCCGGAGCCCTAATCCCAGAACCACTCTACATTGGAACTGCCTCCTTAATGAATGACAACGGAGAGTTTCTAATTCACGACTGGCGGGCTCCCATTTCTAGTGTTTATTACAATGGTACTTTAGGACCGGTTCACTATCAGACTCCGAACGGCGAACAAACCACCACGTTAAAGAAAAAACGGCAGTTTAAAATTAAAGACGGCCACATTATCCACATGTTTGACACCAACGAAACGGTGGGCGATGAGCTGTTGCAAGCCACCTTGGGTTCCAAAAGTTCCGAGCAATTGCAAAACATCGTGGCCACGATTCAACGGGAACAAAATGACATCATCCGCGACGTTCACAGTGACCTACTGGTGGTCCAAGGAGTGGCGGGCTCTGGAAAAACTTCTGCCCTCCTTCAAAGAATTGCCTTCTTGTTATATCACAGCCGCAACGAGCTCAATGCCAGCCAAATTCTCCTCTTTTCGCCGAACCTCTTGTTTTCAAACTACATCAAGGAAGTATTACCAAGCTTAGGAGAACGAAACATGCGTCAGGTCACGTTGCAGGCTTTCTTTGCCCAACGTCTCGAAGGCTTACGGGTTGAAACTCGCTTTGAACGCTATGAGGCGCATCAGGTTCAATCCCCTCTGTCTGATTTCAAGGCGAGTCAAGCGTTTATTGATGCCATCCGGACCTACCTACAAAATTTAACTCCTGACCAGATTTGCTTTACCGGTTTGTACTTTCAGGGAGAAATCTTCTTTTCTGCAGCGGAAGTCCAAAACATTTACGCCCGGATTAACCAGAAACTTCCGTTAGCGGATCGGTTTTTAAAAACCAAGAACACCCTGATCAAACGCTTGAAAGCCCGCATTAACGAAGAGGTCCACGAGGACTGGGTACTAGACGAACTAGATACCCTTTCTGACGAACAATATCACGCCTACCTGGGAGAGCATGATCCCGCAGACTTTCTTGATTTTGACGAAGAACGCGACTACGTGGCCAAAAAGGTGGTTAAAGATCGCCTCCGGGTTGTTTATGATGCCATTTACAACGACCAGTTTTGGGATCAATACTCCCAATACCAAGCCTTTTTACAACAATTAACTCCCACCGCAGCAGTTAGTGCAGCCGACTGGAAAAGAGACCAACGAGCCTTTACGGACGGTCTCGAATACCACCGCATTCGTCTAACGGACACCGCCCCGGTTCTCTTTTTACAGGATTATTTTACCGGCGAGAATCATAACCGCCGAATCAAGTACCTCTTTATCGACGAAGTGCAGGATTATTCCGTAGCGGAATTAATGTATCTCAAGCTGACCTTTCCTAGAGCCAAATTCAATCTGATTGGAGACAGCGAGCAGGCGCTCTTTAAGGACGTTGAAACGGCCCAAGCGTTGTTACAACGGTTAGAGGCTGCTTTGCCGGTGAAATATCCCCGCTTAATTACCTTAAATCGTTCCTACCGGTCTACTTATCCCATCACCACCCTTGCTAGTAGCATTCTGCCGGCCGGTGATCACATCGAAGCTTTCAATCGGGATGGTGATCTGCCAATCCTTATGGAAGTTGCCACTGACCAACAGTTATTGGAGCAGACCACGTCCATTATCAAAACCGAACGGCAGCGGGATGAAACGGTGGCTATTATTACCAAGACTAAGGAGGAAGCTACTCAAATTTATCAACAACTCCGCCACCAGTTTGATTGCCTGCTGGTGACCGACAAAGCGCGCTCCTTGTCTAAACCAGTTTTAATTGTCCCAGTCTATTTAGCCAAGGGATTAGAGTTTGACGCCGTGATTGCCTGGAACGTTTCAAAAACTAACTTTCCGACCCAACATGAACTGGGAACCCTGTACACGATGATGACCCGAGCCATGCATCACCTATACCTTCTGAGTGCTGGGCCAGTAACGAATTTAATTCCAATTCGGGCCTTGCAAAAACCCCTTTTAATTACAGACAAAAAAGCACTTTAAATTAAAGTGCTTTTTTGTTTTGTTTAATTAGCAGACACATAGTGAGCCGTGCCTCGTTTCCATAGATAAAAAGACCCCCACAGCAACATGATTGTAACCACGCTTAGTGGCAACAGCAGTTGGAGCGCTTGCCATTGATTGATCGTAACGGTCACAATCCCATTGGAAAGCGCCAAAACGGGAATCACCGTAACTAGTAACAGTTGTAACCACCGGGGATAAATCCGAGCGGGACGGTTAGCAGCATCAATCACATCCTCAGGAACTCCGTTAAGCGCGGTCAAATGATCGTACCAAAAGGAAATTTCGACCACCACTTGATTTAAAGCAAACACGAATAACACGCCGATGCCGTAAAAAATTGCAATCAGCCCCCACGCAGTCCAGGGCAAAGAAAACCGGGTTAACAACCACACCGTCACCGGCAGATACACCAGCAAATTAACGCCACTCGGAAAATCTAGTTGTCGCAGTGCGTAGTACCAATAACTCGCAATTGGTCGTAAAAAGAGGTAATCCAAGTTCCCTTCGACCAGATCCTCAGCCAGTGATTCGTGCGCCCCAATGAATAAAAACTGGTAGGTGGTGGTAATTGACGTGAGACTCATAATCAACCCTTCATACTGAAAAAAAGAGAGACCCCCAATTCGATTAGTAAAAGAGTAGTAGACAAAACCCGCGGTAATTTCAATCAACGTAAATAAAAACCCAAACAACACGACTAAAACCGAGGTCATCCGGTAGGTCAAAAAGGTTTTAAAGCTTTGTTTGGCCAGTAACCAATATAGTTGCCAACTCATACGCCCACTCCTTCAAATTGTTGTAAGCCGGATTGAAATAAAAGCCGTTCCAATCCAGCCAGACCAAGCAACCACAAAAAGGTCATTACAAGGTACAGCAAAACTAACTGGGGATCGTGAACGCCCCGCAAAACGGATTGCACTAAATCACTAGATACTAATGCCAACGGTGAAAACCGTAACCCCTGATATGCCCACACCGGTAAAACATCGAGTGGAAATAAGAGTCCCCCCGAGAATAGATAAAGAGCCGTTAGCAGCGGTCGCAAGGGCCACATTTGTACCAGCCAAAAGGCCAGGGTCCCAAACAAAAACATGATTTGTTGCCAGACCACCACGCTGATGAAGGCGTACGTTAAAATCAGCACCATTAAAAACCAATGACCCCAAGTTAAACATACGAGTAACAACGCCAACAACCCTAACAAAATTAACTTAGCCCCAAGAAAATTGCTAAGGCTTTCTAAATTAAGATTAATGGGCCGTAGTAACAACGTACTAATCTTGCCACTTTTAATTAAACGTGCGAGCCGAAATAAGGGTTCAAAGGTAAAAATTAAAGACAGTAGTCCGGTTAGCATTAGATACAACATCATGCTGGTCTGAGAATATCCATGAATCATACTTTGCCCAGATTCGGAATACAGAGCGCGCCACATTAAGAGCGACAGACCAACCTGTAACAATCGGGCCAGTAATGAAATCACAAAGTTAGCCCGATAGATTAACGAATTGTGCAGCCCCAGCAGTAAATTATCGCAGTATTTCATTGTGGACCTCCCTGCTTACGAAAGAGCGAATATAAAATATCCTCTAGGGAAGGAGTCTCGACGTGCAGTTGGTCTAATGCGGCCGTCTTAAACGTAATGGTACTGTCAGCAGTTTGGGGATGAACCACGGTTTGTTCTGGTTTTACGGTCAGTTGAGCATCTTTAGTTGCAATGATTGCATGAGTGGGAACGTTGGTCAAAGTCAGGGGCCGTTCTGGCTGTTTCACCGTGTTCATTAACTTAGTCACGGACCCATCAAACTGAATTTGGCCATCTAATAACAATAAAATCCGCTCCGCAACCGCTTCAATGTCATTCATTTGGTGACTAATTAAGAAAATCGTGACCCCATCGTCTTGGTTAATCTGATTTAAAAAAGCATGAAACTCCCGTTGGCTCACGATGTCCATTCCTAACGTGGGTTCATCAAGAATCAGTAATTCTGGTCCGTGGAGCAAAGTTGCAATTAACTCCAACTTGGTTCGTTCCCCTAAAGATAGCTTACGAACCGGGACGTCTAACACTGATTGGAGACCAAACATCGTAACGTACTTGTGCAGGCGAGCCTGATAGGTCGAAGAATCTACCCAGTAAATTGACCGTAATAATTTAAAGGTATCAACGGCGGGCAAATCCCAGTTTAATTGACTTTTTTGCCCCATCATAACGCCAATCCGCCGCAAGAAATGGTAATCATTGTGATCCGGATGCACGCCCATGATCCGCAAGGCCTGCTGATCAGACTGTAAAATCCCGGTCATTAACTTAATCAGAGTTGATTTTCCGGCTCCGTTGGGTCCTAACAGGCCTACTTTTTCTCCTTGCTTAATCGTAAACGTCACATCGGTCAAGACTTGTTTAGTTTGATAACGACGATGAAAGAAATCTCGAAGTCCATTTTTAAAGCCCAGTTGCTTTTCAAACAGACGATATTGATAGGTAAGGTGATTGGTTTCAATGTATGCCATAGACCCTCCTTTGGACCTAATGAGGTCCACAGCCGATTAACTGATAATCATGCTAAACTGTAAAATAACTTGGAGGAATTATAAGCCTAAAATTAACAAAAAACAACGGTAAATCAAAAAAGACCCTTTCACTAACTGTGAAAGGGTCCGTCTTATTAAGATTGCGAATCTTTTTGTTCTTCAATTTTTTCGGTAATCCCTTGTTCTTGCTTCAGCAGGGT
The DNA here is from genome assembly GCF_024029435.1 of Fructilactobacillus hinvesii. Lineage (NCBI taxonomy): Bacteria > Bacillati > Bacillota > Bacilli > Lactobacillales > Lactobacillaceae > Fructilactobacillus > Fructilactobacillus hinvesii. The sequence continues at coordinate 1,460,265 of NZ_CP097118.1, forward strand.
CACAATTTCGGATAGGTATTGTTCACTCTTAGGGGTAGTTTTTTGTTTATCAGCACGTAACCGCATTTTACCTAAAATTTTTACTAGAATGAAAACCACAAACGCAATGATGAAGAAGTTAATCACCGCATTAAGAAAAACCCCGTACCGAAATGTAGCCCCGCCAATCTTAAAGGACAATGATGATAAATCAATGTTTCCAATGAATAACCCAATCAGCGGGTTTAAAATGTTCTTCACTAGGGAACTAACAATTCCGGTAAAGGCTGATCCAATGATCACCCCGACGGCCATGTCAATCACGTTTCCCTTCGAGATAAAGGCTTTAAATTCTTGAAGCATGTGCGTGTCCTCGCTTTCTAAAGCATCAATTTGGGTTCTAAATCAATAATATCAAAATTAATATTCTAGAGGTCTTAACTAGAGAAGCAACAATCCCACTCATTAACCTTTGCATAACAAAGTTTCCAGCTAACTTAGGTTAACTAGAAAGAAGCCGCATCCGGGATTCGAACCCGGAGTCTTTTCCTTACCATGGAAGTGCTCTACCTATTGAGCTAAAGCGGCACCAATATTTTAACATACTCACAGCTTTTGATTGCAAATAATTTAATTAATGATTAAACTAATGAAAACCTAAGTAAAGGAATGATTAAGATGCCTGATATGGATAAATTTAAACAAGCTTCTACTAAAGCTTTTGATAAAGTCAAAGATGGTACTAAAGACGCCCTTGACGATACCAAAAAAAGAGCTAAGGCTGTCTTTGCTAAAACAAAAGATGGAACTAAAGATGTCATTAGTGATACCAAAAAGGTCCTTGATAAAGCCAAAGACAAACACGACAAATAGTTCTTGCTTAACTAAGAATCTGTAATGACAGGTGTTTTTTAAAACTAAAAAAGGCACCTTCGAATTGCTTCGAAAGTGCCTTCCGGTTTGCGTGGCAACGTCCTATCCTCGCAGGGGGCGATCCCCCAACTACTTTTGGCGTACTAAAGCTTAACTACTGTGTTCGGCATGGGAACAGGTGTATCCTTTAGGCTATCGCCACCACACTCTGAGTGAACTTCGTTCCCTCAAAACTAGCTAATATTATTTTCTTCCGATTTTACCACTGCTCTTTACTTGGTTAAGTCCTCGACTGATTAGTATTAGTCCGCTTCACGTATCGCTACGCTTCCACTTCTAACCTATCGACCTGATCATCTTTCAGGAGTCTTACTTCCATAAAGGAATGGGAAATCTCATCTTGAGGCGAGTTTCACACTTAGATGCTTTCAGCGTTTATCTCATCCATACATAGCTACTCAGCAGTGCGCCTGGCGGCGCAACTGATACACCAGCGGTATGTCCATCCCGGTCCTCTCGTACTAGGGACAGCTCCTCTCAAATTTCCTGCGCCCGCGACGGATAGGGACCGAACTGTCTCACGACGTTCTGAACCCAGCTCGCGTACCGCTTTAATGGGCGAACAGCCCAACCCTTGGGACCAACTACAGCCCCAGGATGCGATGAGCCGACATCGAGGTGCCAAACCTCCCCGTCGATGTGAACTCTTGGGGGAGATAAGCCTGTTATCCCCAGGGTAGCTTTTATCCGTTGAGCGATGGCCCTTCCATACGGTACCACCGGATCACTAAGTCCGACTTTCGTCCCTGCTCGACTAGTCAGTCTCACAGTCAAGCTTGCTTCTGCCTTTACACTTACAGAATGATTTCCAACCATTCTAAGCAAACCTTTGAGCGCCTCCGTTACTATTTAGGAGGCGACCGCCCCAGTCAAACTGCCAACCAGACACTGTCTCCGAGCACGATTAGTGCTCAGGGTTAGAGTGTTCACATAGCAAGGGTAGTATCCCACGGGTGCCTCCACCGAGACTAGCGTCCCGGTTTCAATGGCTCCTACCTATCCTGTACAAGCTATGTAAACACCCAATATCAAGCTACAGTAAAGCTCCATGGGGTCTTTCCGTCCTGTCGCGGGTAACCTGCTTCTTCACAGGTATCTTAATTTCACCGAGTCTCTCGTTGAGACAGTACTCAAATCGTTACGCCTTTCGTGCGGGTCGGAACTTACCCGACAAGGAATTTCGCTACCTTAGGACCGTTATAGTTACGGCCGCCGTTTACTGGGGCTTCATTTCGAGGCGTCGCCGAAGCTAACCTTTCCACTTAACCTTCCAGCACCGGGCAGGCGTCAGCCCATATACTTCATCTTACGATTTTGCATAAACCTGTGTTTTTGATAAACAGTCGTTTGAGTCTCTTCACTGCGGCTGACCTGACGGTCAGCACCCCTTCTTCCGAAGTTACGGGGTCATTTTGCCGAGTTCCTTAACGAGAGTTCTCTCGCTCACCTGAGGATCCTCTCCTCGACTACCTGTGTCGGTTTGCGGTACGGGTAGTTAATTACTAACTAGAAGCTTTTCTCGGCAGCGTGACATCAGTTGCTTCTCTACTTTAATTTCGATCCTCATCAGCGCTTGTCAACCCGGTCAGAAGCATTTCACTCCTGACCTGACTTACGCTTTAAACATCCCTTTCCAACCGGATGCTCAACTTAGCCTTCTGCGTCCCTCCATCGTTCAAACATAATTAACTAGTACAGGAATCTCAACCTGTTATCCATCGCCTACGCTTCTCAGCCTCGGCTTAGGTCCCGACTAACCCTGGGTGGACGAGCCTTCCCCAGGAAACCTTAGTCATTCGGTGGACCAGATTCTCACTGGCCTTTCGCTACTCATACCGGCATTCTCACTTCTAAGCGCTCCAACAGTCCTTGCGGTCTGCCTTCATTGCCCTTAGAACGCTCTCCTATCACGCAACGTAGTTGCGTCCGCAGTCTCGGTAATATGCTTAGCCCCGGTAAATTTTCGGCGCAGAATCACTCGACTAGTGAGCTATTACGCACTCTTTAAATGGTGGCTGCTTCTGAGCCAACATCCTAGTTGTCTAAGCAACTCCACTTCCTTTTCCACTTAGCATATATTTAGGGACCTTAACTGGCGGTCTGGGCTGTTCCCCTTTCGACGATGGATCTTATCACTCATCGTCTGACTCCCGGACATAAATCAATGGTATTCGGAGTTTATCTGAACTCAGTAATCCAAGACGGACCCCTTGCTCAAACAGTGGCTCTACCTCCATGATTCTAATTCCGAGGCTAGCCCTAAAGCTATTTCGGAGAGAACCAGCTATCTCCAAGTTCGTTTGGAATTTCACCGCTATCCACACCTCATCCCAGCACTTTTCAACGTACACGGGTTCGGACCTCCGGTGCGTATTACCGCACTTTCATCCTGGACATGGATAGATCACCTGGTTTCGGGTCTACGGCAACATACTAATTCGCCCTCTTAAGACTCGCTTTCGCTACGGCTCCGCTTTTTCGGCTTAACCTTGCATGCAACTGTAACTCGCCGGTTCATTCTACAAGAGGCACGCCATCACCCCTTAACGGGCTCTGACTGCTTGTAGGCACATGGTTGCAGGAACTATTTCACTCCCCTTCCGGGGTGCTTTTCACCTTTCCCTCACGGTACTGGTTCACTATCGGTCACTAGGGAGTATTTAGCCTTGGGAGATGGTCCTCCCGGATTCCGACGCCGTTTCACGTGTGGCGCCGTACTCAGGATCCTGAACTGAGGGAATTCAATTTCGCTTACGAGACTATCACTCTCTTTGGTGCAGCTTCCCAACTGCTTCAGCTATCGAATTCTTTTGTAACTCAAATGTTCAGTCCTACAACCCCGAACCACGAAGGTTCGGTTTGGGCTATTCCCAGTTCGCTCACCGCTACTTTGGGAATCGAAATTTCTTTATCTTCCTGTGGGTACTTAGATGTTTCAGTTCCCCACGTTTACCTCTACGTAGCTATGAATTCACTACGCAGTGATTAGTCATCACACTAATCGAGTTTCCTCATTCGGAAATCTCCGGATCACAGCTTACTTACAGCTCCCCGAAGCATATCGGTGTTAGTTCCGTCCTTCATCGGCTCCTAGTACCAAGGCATTCACCATGCGCCCTTTCTAACTTAACCTATAATCCTACGGATTATAAATTATTGAGTTTAGCGATTAAACACATTAAAAAACTCAAATTACACAATGGTTTTCTCGGTTAAAATTATATCAATCAATATAATTCTTACAGAAAATAATATTATCTAGTTTTCAAAGAACCAAGTTTAAGAGTAATCCTCTCAAAACTAAACAAGACTTTGATCGGTGTAAGGTTCCGTATTATTCCTTAGAAAGGAGGTGATCCAGCCGCAGGTTCTCCTACGGCTACCTTGTTACGACTTCACCCTAATCATCTGTCCCACCTTAGGCGGCGGACTCCAAAAGGTTATCCAACCGACTTTGGGTGTTACAAACTCTCATGGTGTGACGGGCGGTGTGTACAAGACCCGGGAACGTATTCACCGTGGCATGCTGATCCACGATTACTAGCGATTCCAACTTCATGCAGGCGAGTTGCAGCCTGCAATCCGAACTGAGAACGGCTTTAAGAGATTAGCTTGACCTCGCGGTTTCGCAACTCGTTGTACCGTCCATTGTAGCACGTGTGTAGCCCAGGTCATAAGGGGCATGATGATTTGACGTCATCCCCACCTTCCTCCGGTTTATCACCGGCAGTCTCTCTAGAGTGCCCAACTGAATGCTGGCAACTAAAGACAAGGGTTGCGCTCGTTGCGGGACTTAACCCAACATCTCACGACACGAGCTGACGACAACCATGCACCACCTGTCATTCTGCCCCCGAAGGGGACACCTAA